>CAKZLR010000022.1 GCA_937127165.1 uncultured Candidatus Peregrinibacteria bacterium | reverse complement strand
AAAATAGCATATATCCTCGCAAAGCAAAATTATTCATCGTTATCTTTAACTTCAAACTTAATTAAAAAATTAAAACTGAAGCAGAGTTTTTTGTAAAAATTTTTCCTTCTCAAAACTTTTACTTTGACAAAAAGTGTAAGACCAATAAATGGTTTATTGATTCATAATAATAATACAAAATATGAAATATTTAATCATCTGTGGTTCTATTGCTCCTACTTATTGTGGGATCGGTAAGTTCGCTGCTCGAATTTTTCGTTTATTAACTTCTAAAGGAGTTCAAGTATTTTATTTAACTAACAAAAAGCAACCTGAATTTAATCCTCAAGACAAATCTTTAGGGGTAAAACCTTACACTGGTAAATTACTTACAGGTGGAATATATGATGTATATAAAGTAGTTAAAAAAATTCGCCCACAAATAGTTAATATACAATATCAAACTTTTGCCAAAAATTACAGAGATGTATTTTTTCCTTTGGCCGCTAAGTTAGCTTATCTAAAGGTCAAGGTTATTAGTACCATTCACGAGTTTTATGGTCTTACTTTAAAAGGAAAGATTAGAAACACTTTGATTATTTTATTTTCTGATAAAGTTTTATTTTCTGACCAAACTCAATTAGCCAGCGCTTCTAAATTTACTTACGGTTTGTTCGATAAAAAATTCACGACTGTTATAGCAGGTATAAATACTGATTTTAAAAAATATAATTTTACTTTACCTGATTTTAAAAATAATCATCTGCATATAGCTTATCATGGTTACATTCAACCAACCAAAGGTTTAGATTTTTTGTTAAAAGCCTTAAGAGATTATTCTTACCCTTTTACTTTACATATTTTAGGAGACTTTAGAACTATGCTGAATTATTCTAATTTAGAAGAAGTAAGAAACTATCAAAAATTTTGTCTAGATTTAATTGAAAATAGTAAAAGTTTGAAAGAAAATACAAAAGTCTGGGGTGATGTTGAACCTGGGTCACCTAAATTTAAAGAAATTCTTCAGCAATGTCACGTAGCCATCTTACCTTTTACTGATTATCTAACTTTTAGAAGAAGTACTTTTGTCAATGTTTTGTTAAATTCTAGTTGTGTAATGGTCTCTACTCTTGATCCTCGTTATTCCGAGCCAGAGTTATCTTCAGTTTGTCCTATCGAACCAAAAAGTGAACAGTCTATTTTAAATTTTCTAAACAATTGGCAGCAATTAAGTTTTGAACAAAAAGCAGATTTATTTAAAAAACAGATGTCTTTGAGAGAATATTTAATTGGACCAGAACTAAAAGAAGAAACTTTGCAAAAATTGTTGTGTTAACTTTTTTGATAAAACTGTTTTTATTTTAGTCTATTGAGAGTCAAATTTTTTAAGAATTGGGGCTAAATATAATTGGCTAATTGCAGTTAGGAAATAGAACTTTTACTCTTTAGAAAAGGTTTGATAGCAAATCTATGAATTCAGTTACTAGAGGTTGGTATTTTGTTCCTGTTTGGCTAGCTATTAAATAACTAAATTATTATTAAATAACTAAATTAGTATTAACT
>CAKZLR010000021.1 GCA_937127165.1 uncultured Candidatus Peregrinibacteria bacterium | reverse complement strand
ACACGAATATTATTTATCTGTAATTGATTAAAATAACAGTTCTAAGCTTAGTACTAGTTCGGTAATTAGGAATTATAGGATTATATATATAATAAGAAGATCACCCTACTTTCCTTTTAATTAAATTAAATTAAAATTAAAATTAATTCATTTACCAATGAAAATCTCAAATGTGTTAGTTTAATTGGTTTTTTATACATACTTATTTTAACATTTCTTAACTCAAGAGGTTTACTGAATTAATCCAGTAATAAATCATCAATTTAAAATTGATGTAAAGATATTTTTATGTCATTAGTTAACTTTAACTTAGACTATAAGAAAGATTTTAGTTAAAATCTTTTAGAGCTTCGGCTATTTCTTCCACAGAATCTATTAATTTGTAATTAGATAAAGATTCCTTAGTTACTAATCCATATTCTTCATATACAGTTTCTTCAATCCAATCTATAAGACCTTTCCAAAATTTTTTGTTGTATAAAAATACACGCTTATGAGGATATTTGTTAGTTTTAATAAGATTTAACAGTTCCACCATTTCATCCAAAGTTCCCCAACCGCCAGGGATTACTACAAAGACATCAGACTGCCTTAAGAGATATTTACGAGTGCTGAACTGGGTACATACCAGATCAAAATCTGGAGGGATGATTTGAGGTTCATCACCTAAATTAATTCTGAAAGCAGCTGTCTTTCCACCAACTTCTTTTGCCCCTTCCAAAGCTGCGGTCATAGCCCCTGGGCCCCCACCAGTAATTACACACCAACCATTTTTACCAAAAAAAGCTCCTATTTTTTTAGTCATTTCATAATCATAACTACCTACTGGAATTTTGGCTCCACCATAGATGCTAACACTTCTGTCGATAGAATTGAGAATCAACATTCCTTTTCTGTATTCTTCGTCAATAACTTTAAGTAAATAGTGTTGTTCTTCGGAAAGAGTTTGAAAATTACCATTTATGTGAGTCATATTATGATAGTGTAAATATCAAATTCGTTTTTGACAAACGTAAAATAATTTTTCTTTTAGAGGATATATTTTTTATTTTATAACAGATTCTTAGGCGAAGAATTGTCTTGTTCTATGAAAAAAGATATTTTTTTGGGTGTTGGTGGTTCTGCTAGTTCAAATATTTTTGGTAAGTATTTTTTTAATAGACCAAGTTGGGGGGTGGAAAATTTGGTTGAAAGTGATAATTTTATAGTGATTTTGATGTCTGGAGTGGACTCTGGGGGAAGTATTGGTATGCAAAACGATTTGTATGAGATAAAAAATGGTCTTGTAAACGGATATTTACACGGCAGAACAGATTTCCCTTTTCAGTCATATGGAGATTTGAAACACTTTATTATTCAATCTTTAAATTTCAAGAAACCTGAAGTAATTTGGAAAAACTTTCTGGATTTTCGCAGTAATAATTTGGGTAGCCATCAGCAAAAATTTTTTGAGTTTAGCCATCTGACCAATCTGCCAATAACCATTAATCATGGTTTTGTAAGATATTTGAAATTATTTTTTGAATATTTTCAAGAAAACAAACAACATCTGAAACCAGAAAGAATTAAGCCAGTTTGTTTAGGTAATGTATTGTTGAGCTTTTTGCATTATACTGCTGGTCATATCAATAATCTTACTAGTCTTATGCAAGAGTTTGGACTTATACCAAATTGGGTAGATTTTGTATTTTTGTCTGAAAACAGAACTTATTTAAGAGGTATGGATTTTTTTGGCAATCAGGTAAATGGTGAGCATCTTTTTGATGAATGGGAACAACCAATTTTACCACAGTCTCACGAAATTGTTGATTATGAAAAAACTAGTTTAACTATCAATCCTAGAGTCTTGGAATATTTATCCGATTTACATTATCAAGATAAAATAATTATTCCACCTGGTTCTGATTCAAACTGGATTGGTATTGTTAACAATGCACAAATATTCAACTTGATAAAAAATCATACTATTTTATGGCTTGCTAACTTGTTTAGATTTACTAGCGAAACTCCTTTACCGCAAACTATAAACTATTTGTGCAGTTTAGGTTTAAAACTGCAAATTTTTTTACCAGAAATTAACTTTGCCCAACAACTGTTTAAGTTTGAAAATCTGAGGAGCCTTGAAAGTTATGTATTAAAAGAGCATAAGGTACCTCAGTTACTATACTTTGAAAAGTATAAGGATTTGGTAAATCAAGGACTAGCAAAAATTGCAAACAAACAGTCCAAGACAGATTTAGTCTCTATTTTAGAGAAAGAGATGAGCAGTAGTAAGACATTATTACCAAACCATTGGGGTTCTAATCTTCACTATTTAGTAAAAATAAAATCCGTAGGTATTAGTTATTGTCATGATAGTGATTTTGCGGTCAGCTGGCTTAAGAATCCCTGTCTAACCCAGGATAGACTGAACATCGCTTAAATAAAATATCAGTAGCAGCAGAATTTAGGTCAGCTAAAAACTTTAAACACAATAGTCTATTATTTAAGAGATTAAAATCTGTGAATAGCTAAAAAACCAATGATCTACGAGTTTATGTCAACCAAACTAACCTCAACATCAATTATATTCTGTAGCTCTGGGTCTACACCTAAAAGTAAGAATGCCTCAGTATTTAAAATAACAACAGTTTCTTCAGCTAAGTCGTTTCTTTTAGCTTCTACTAAGAAAGTTTGTGCTTTATCGTTGTACTTAATTTCTATTAAACTACCTGATTCAAACTTATTAGTTGATACCTGAACTTTTTGTTTACTATCCCACAGGGCTTTACCACTTAGGGTTTTAGTTTCTTTTTTTTGATTTATAACATCTCTAACACCACTGGATATGTCTTGAAGAGTGCTTGAATTGGTCCCGATCGATATTGTTTCGTTGGTACCAAGCACTTGACCAGTATTTCTGGGGAAAAATGCTACAGGAGCAACAAACACAGTTGCTAAAATAATAGCAAATATATGTTTTTTTTGGATTTTCATAATGGTTTATGGTTTATTTCTTTCTATGTGTTTTTGTATAAAAAATGTATAAAAACATTATGATTTACATTTCGACTGTTGTCAATTTTTTGTATTTATTTTACAAAGAAAGTTATTTTTATTTATTCTAACAAATAAAATACTTTTGCGTCTGACTTATCTTCTTTGATATTGTATAGATTTTTAAGTAGAAACATTCTAAGTAGTGTTTTGTTATTTGTAATGTCTTGTTATTTTTACTGTTTTATCTTGGCTTAGTTACTATAAATGGGAATTTTATAAGCTTCTTTAAACTTTTTCGTGTGGCTATCTCTTTTAGAGAGGGTTTTTCAGTTGATAATGGTAAGTAAAAGTTGGAGATGTTTTTTGTAATAGAATAGGGTGAACAAATTTTTATGATAAATTTTGATTTTGTGTTATCTGTAAGATTGTAGAATTATTTTAGTATCATTTCGTTGCTATTTTAAATCGGTTAAGATTTTCAGTTAGGTAGTATGGACAAAGGGTAAATTGTGGAGTATAATGTTAGTGACTTGTTCAATAAAAACGAACATAAATAAGAACTTGTGACCAAAAATGGACAAACAGGGGGTTTGGTGGCCAGTAGAGTAAAATACAAGCAAGTTAAAAAGAGGATAAAAAATAAGACCTCTCTACTTTCCGGTTTGTCTGTTATAAAAAACCACTCTAAAAATTATTTTTTTACTTGTTTTACAAGTTTTGCAATCTTGGCAGTGATTTTAGTTAGTTTTTTATTAAATTTACATTATACTTACACATCAGCTAGAGAAAAGATTGCAGAAATACAAACATCTTTGGTTGCTTTGTTTGAATTTTCTAATGATTCGGAAAAATTAAAAACAGAAATTAATTTGATAGAGCAAAGTCTGTTAGAAGTTATTGCTCCTACGAGTTCTTTTGTAGGTTTAGAGGAAAAAATAAGAAAAGATTTTAACGAGTTGAGGAAATTAGCTAGTAAGTGGTTTGAGACTATTTTACCACTAAAACAATACAAACTTACAGCCAAGGGCTTGGTTAAGTCTATAAATGAACATCAAGTTTTTACAGATGATCTAGAAGTTTTTCTTAGAACCTTAGAAAATAATTTACTCAAAGAGACCAGAAATATTTTGAACAAATTTGATCTTTATTTCAATCTTGCCAAAACTAATAATAGAGTCTTAGCTTTTAGAAATTTACTTCAAAATTTAGTATTTCTAGCAGACTTAGTAGTAGAACATCAACAAGCCGTACTAGGTTTATTCGGTCATTTTGGTTTTCAAAAATTGTTGATTTTTAACCAAAATATCGGAGAGGCTAGACCAACTGGAGGTTTCATTGGCTCATATATTTCTATAGATCTCCACAAAGGTAGAATCAACGTAAACGAAAGTAATTCCATTTACCATCCAGACAATTCCATAAGTGAAAGCCTGTATACTCATCCAGCCACTACTTATTATGGTTGGTTTTGGGGTTTAGATAATACTTATAGTCACGGCATTAGGAACTCCAATTATATACCTTGTTTTGCTAACAGTGCCAAGATTCTATACGATGGGTTTGTAACCAGTAAACACAGTTTCAAAGTTGATTTGATAATTTTTATCACCCCTCAGCTGTTACTTGATGTAATGGGAGATTTTTCTTTTGAGATAGAGGGAGTAGGGGAACTTAATTCGAGAAATATTATGGATAAGATTGAGATTTTGACTGGTCTAAAGATTGAGGATAAGAATAATCCTAAAAAGAAAATAAAAGATATTTTAGAAGGTTTGCTTGTTAGTTTACCAATTATCTTGGAACAAAGAAGCAGTCTTGAATGGATCAGTTTGTTTTTGAGAGCCTTGTCGGCTAGAGATATTCAAATTTGGTCTCCACATACTCATTATCAAAATTTTTTAGAAAAGTCCGGTCTTACCAATCAAGCCTTGTGTAACACTTCTAATATACCCGAAATTGGGTTTATGTTGGCTAATATATCTGGTGATAAAAGAGGAACTATAACTAATAGTGATTTTAATATTTTTGCAGAAAAACTAAGTCAAGGAGTTTTAGTGACTGTGAAATTTAAACAGAACTTACCTTCGAATATAGATCTTCCCAGAGGTTTTGCTGGGTTTAGATCTATTAATTTTGTGGGTTTACAAATTCCCCAAGAAGCAACCGATTTCAATATCAACAGCCCGCAAGCGGTGTATGTACCTTTTTCTAAGCCGTATCACGATATCATGTTTAAAAAAAGATGGAACAAAGGGATGGTTAGCAATCCTCAGTTAGACCACATTATACTAACTAGTTACAATCTTTATGACGATCGGGGCAACCCTCCGGGTTTTGCTTATAGCCACCTTAATGGCTCTCAGGTTTTAGGTGTGTATATTAGTGATTATCAAGAATTAACTGAAGTTGAATTTAGTTTTTTGCTTCCCAAAGGAACTAATTTAATTCGATTTTATGGGCAACCCGGACTTAGAGAACCTTCTGTAGGTTTAGGTAAAAACCTTACTTTTGTAGACAAACAACTGTCAGCAAACACTTACACAAATGATTATTACAAAATTCATTCAGGGTTGTTAATTAGAATAGGGTAGATATTTTTTAGACAAATTTTTGTTTAAGCTTTTGCTTGTCTAGTTATAGATATTAGTTGTAAATCTTTAAATCTCGATTTTATCTTTCATAATAAGCATTAGTAAACTAAACTAGTTGTTTTTTGAAACTTTTACCGTGATTTGTATTTTGCCAAAAATTATATAAATATAGATTAAACTAAAGCTTGGTAAAATCTAGTTGATGAAGCTTTTGAAAACCCAAACTTGATATTCAACACTAAAAACTAAAAGTGTAATTAAGGGTCGTGTTCTAACTAATATTCATTATTAAACTTTTTTTAGAAGTCAGTTTTTGTTGATATGCTATTTGTGTTGTTGCTGATACAATAGGTCTTCTAGAAATTTTTTTGTTGCTGAGATAGTTGTTTGGTTTCTTGAATTGGGGGTATCTTGGATAGTAGTTAGGTTATCAACTTGTTTGACTAGAGGAATTGGCATTTTATTGTCTAGCTAGCCTTGAATAGGTGGTTTAACCAGATTACTAGGTCTTTCGTATATTCTGTGGGAATGATTGATTACAAGATCAGTGTTACCACCATAACCTTGAAACATATTGACAAATATAAGAGTTCCAAAAGTGAATAATCATTTTCATGATGATTTACCCTTTATTTACCCTTTTATTTAAATAAAAAATCTGATCTTGATAAGTAGGTGAAAATTTCTTTTCTAATTCTTCAGTATCACGGGCTCCAACTTTAAAACAAATAATTATACCAATATTACTAAATACCGCATTTTGAATGTTTTCGCTACCGGTTTCAGTTAATTGATCAATATACAATATATTGGTGGGCTATAGTTAAGCCTAGTTTGTGTTTTCTAGCTCCAGATAAGATAGTAGCAGAACAACTATCTGCGTAAAGTTTTGAAACTCATCTACATACAAATAAAAAATCAGGTTTTGATTCCAACTCTTTGTCTTCACCTTGTCACATTGCTGAAGCTGTAATTTGGTTATCAGCATTGTTACCACCAATTAGTCTCGAGTTATCTTTTCCTATTTTATTTTTAGATAGATTTGCTAATGAAAATTTTTCGGTTATTCTTTATCTCTACAAAAGAATGGTACTATTGCTTGTCCTAATATATAGCAAATTAGGTCAGATGTAAAAAAATTGCCCAATTTCGTTTTGAATTAGGGCGATTGCTTCTGTGCGATATTTTTCTGATCAGCTGGTATATTTTTTGTCCAAAAAGTACCTATCATTGGATCTTGACCCCTCTTAACCATTCTAGCTCCAAATTTATGGTCAATAAACATTCTTAGAATCCCTAATAAGGTGTTTTCTTGACTTTCACCCAAAGCGAATAAAGTATTGTTTAAAATATATTCCATTCTTGACGACCAAGAATCTTTCCAAATTTTTTTAAAATTGACGTGATTCCGGCAACCATCAAAAATCTAGGCTCACCATCACTTGTTTCCAATATGTTAAAGCTAACCAGATACTCTATATTTTATATTTGATGAGTTGAAGTAAATTATATCTTTTGCCTACGAATAGGAATCTTGTCTATGATTGATTTGGAAGATTCACCATGAGAATCAATAAAGGTAATCTTTCATCGTTTAAATATCCTATAAAACCATGTTTTCTAGTAAAGTGCTTTTACCTGTGCTGGTTTTCCACAATATAGACATGTCTAAGACGGTCTTCATTCAATATTCCAAACCTTTTCTTTACCCCTATCATTATTTACCCAAGTAATATATACTTGGTTTTATGTAGTTTGTTAATGTATTTTCATCAATCTTTTCTTCTCCTGTAAAAGCAGTTCCAGCTTGGTTTATAATAAAAACAAATATATGCTTTTTAATTATTTTGGTAATTTGTTAAGTTTTAAACTAATAATAAACTAAAAACAATAAACTAAAAACTAAAAAGTGTATAATACTAATAATACTAAGTTTTTTAGCTTTTTAGATTCTGTAAAAGTATATCTAACTTCGAATATATGAAGTTAAAAGTATTAAAAATTTTTAGCTAAACTAAACTTACTAAATTTTAATGATCAATCATTTTTGATGGTAAGTAATAATAGTAATAAATAATATTATTAATTTTACCTAGAATTTCAGATTGTTAGAATCAAGCATTAATACGATGAATAATTTCTAATATAGTTAGTTGAATTGGGGATTAATGTATCCTATCTCTCAAATAGGAATAACATTAGAGCTTTCACTATTTGCAGATTAGGTTTATGTGGAAATTATAAGTCAAAGAGATTGTGGATTAAAGTAGTTTTATTATTTTTTTATGGAACAGAAGATAATGAGGATTACATTTAAATAACTAGTTTTGTTCTCTTTCTTTTAAGAGATCTCTTAAAGCGGCAGCCATTTCAAAATCCATAGCATCTATAGCTATTTGTAATCTTTCTTTGAGCTGCTCTGTAGTTAAATTTTGATTTTTTAGATATTCTAAATTTTCATTTTTTTGAATTTCAAAATCTTGATAAATTTGGCGAGTGTTGCGGATATTTTTAGTAGTCTTTTTCCTTTCCAATTTTTTTCTATTCGCTTTATTTTCAAAACGATTTTCTACCTCAAAATTTATATTCATATTAACTTTCGGTTGAAATCCAAATAAGGTATATTCTACGTTATTTTCAAAATTTTCTTCTAACTCTTTTTCCTTTCGGACTTGGTCAGCAATATTAGTGATGGACCTGCTAGCATTAATTGGAGTAATATTGTGTTGAAGGTTATAAGCAGCTTGTAAACTTCTGCGACGATTAGTTTCTTCTATGGCATAGCGCATACTTTCAGTTATAGTTTCTGCATACATAATTACTTGTCCTTCAGTGTGGCGGGCAGCTCTACCAATAATCTGAATAAGGCTAGTTTTAGATCTTAAAAAACCTTCCTTGTCGGCATCAAAAATAGCTACTAGGCTAACTTCTGGCAAATCTAAACCTTCTCTTAGCAAGTTTACACCTATCAAAACGTCATATTTACCCCGCCTTAAGTCGGCTAATATATCGAGTCTGTCTAAAGTGTCTATATCACTATGAATATAAGCAGATTTAACACCTATACTTTTCATATAATCATCCAATTCTTCGGCAAATTTTTTAGTTAAAGTCGTGATGATAACTCTTTGATTTTTATTTACTCTCCTGCGAACTTGTTCCAAAATATCATCTACTTGGTTAGATACTGGTTTAACTATTATCTCTGGATCAAGTAATCCAGTTGGTCGAATAATAGCTTCGGCTATGGTAATTTTACAGGGTCTAGGTTGAATTTTGGCCATTTCAGAAATAGTTACATTTGGCGTAATTTTGTTAGAAAACCCAAGCTTTAGAAAAAACTTTACAAAGTTTAGCTAGTTTAAAATTTAGCAAAATTTTTTACTTTTATTAGTAATAATAACTTCTTGTTTTTAAAAAAAAGGAAGAGCAAAATTTCTACTAAATTTCAGATCTTGACAAGATTTATTTTTTTCTGTATAGGTGCCAATTGCTAATTTCAACTTGGCCCACACCAACGCTGTCTTTGGGGCAGTGTTTTGATTAGCGTTTTAACATCAGGAAATAGGAATGTTGGAGTCTTTCTTCGATTAGTATTCAGAAGAAAGTAATCAAACTGAAGCCAAAAATTTCTTTTATTGAGAGTTTGATCCTGGCTCAGGATGAACGCTGGCGGCAGGCCTTATACATGCAAGTCGAACGGCAGCACAAAGATTAGCTTGCTAATCTTGGTGGCGAGTGGCAAACGAGTGAGTAATATATAGGAACTTCCTTCAAGTAGAACATAGCCAGTCGAAAGATTGGGTAATATTCTATGTGGTTGCAAAACTAAAGACGTGAGTCGCTTGAAGCAAGGCCTATATCCCATCAGCTAGTTGGTAAGGTAATGGCTTACCAAGGCTAAGACGGGTAGCTGGTCTGAGAGGATGATCAGCCACGCTGGGACTGCGACACGGCCCAGACACCTACGGGTGGCAGCAGTAGGGAATTTTCCGCAATGGGCAAAAGCCTGACGGAGCCATGCCGCGTGCAGGATGAAGGCCTTTGGGTTGTAAACTGCTGTGGTAGTTATCTAATAAATGAAGTGACTACTAGAAAGAGGTTGCTAACTCTGTGCCAGCAGCAGCGGTGATACAGAGACCTCAAGCGTTATCCGGAATTATTGGGCGTAAAGCGTTCCGATCGGTGGTTAGATGTGTCTAAAATTAAAGACCGGAGCTTAACTCCGTGTTAGTTTTAGAAACTATCTAACTAGAAGAATAAAGAGGTGGCTGGAACTCTGCAAGTACCGGTGAAATGGGTTGATATGCAGGGGAACACCGAAAGCGAAGGCAGGCCACTAGGTATTTCTTGACACTGCTAGGACGAAAGCGTGGGGAGCGAAGCGGATTAGATACCCGCGTAGTCCACGCCCTAAACGATGAGTGTTTGTTTTTGGAGAGAGTCAACCCTCTTCAGAGGCGTAGCTAACGCGTTAAACACTCCGCCTGTAGAGTACGGTCGCAAGGCTAAAACATAAAGGAATTGACGGGAACCCGCACAAGCGGTGGATCATGTGGCTTAATTCGATAGTGAGCGGCGAACCTTACCTAGGCTTGACATGCTACTGCTAATCCTACGAAAGTAGGACTCCTTCGAGGGTGTAGCACAGGTGATGCACGGTCGTCGTCAGCTCGTGTCGTGAGATGTTCGGTTAAGTCCGGCAACGAGCGCAACCCTAATCCTTAGTTATTTAATGTCTAAGGAGACTGCCCGAGTTTAATCGGGAGGAAGGTTAGGATGACGTCAGATCAGCGTGTCCCTTACGTCTAGGGCGGCACACATGATACAATGGGTAGAGTACAGCGGGACTGCCAAGTCGCGAGACGGAGCAAATCCTTCAAAACTCCCCTCAGTACGGATCGAAGTCTGCAACCCGACTTCGTGAAGCTGGAATCGCTAGTAATCGCCGATCAGCCATGCGGCGGTGAATACGTTCTCGGGTTTTGTACACACTGCCCGTCACGGCCTGGGAATTGGAAAAGCCCCAAAACTCCATTTATGGAGTCGAAGGCTAGTCCATTGACTGGGTTGAAGTCGTAACAAGGCATCCGTAGCGGAAGCTGTGGATGGATCACTTCCTTTTTAAGGAATATCGATAACTTTGTGTTATCTCTGGTTGACTTTTCTAAGATATCAAATTTCTCAAATCCCTAAAATAATTATAATTCTAGGGTGAAATTTTTGGCCCAAGTTTGATTACTTTCTTTTGGGTATTTTTAGTTGTAGCTCTTCAAAATTCCTTTTCAAAGAGGCAATTTATTTGGTTCTACTTTTTTTATTATTGAATCATTGAATCTGAGTTTTTATTTACCTCTTCTTACTCTTACAATAAATTCAATAAATTGTTACTTGTTTGTGTAGTATCGACTTTTTGATTCTGTTAAAATATTAGCAAAATTCCTTAAACTAGAATAAAGGTTGCAAATCACCAAATTTGATATTTTGGTTGAATTCAAAACCAAGATTTTTGGCTACTTGTTGTCTTTGTTTTTGGTTTGTAGGTTTTCTAATCTTGCCACTAAGAGTTAACCTGCCTGCAAAAATTTTCTTTTTTAGTTTTTGCTTGTCATTTATTTTCAGAACTTCTTCAATTGGCTGGTCATAAACAGAAGATAAAATAGAGAGCATTACAGGCAAGTCTAGGCTGTCGTCATTTATATTTTTTGGCAAACCGCTAATTTGTACATAAACATCACAGTTTTTAAGATTAAGTTCTAGATACTTTTCAATGACTGCTAATATAGTGTTAAGTTTGCTTGTGCTAAATCCTAAAGCCTCTCTTCTACCAAAAACACCGTCGGACTTAGAAGGCGAATTAACCAGAGTTTGAATCTCTACAATTAAAGGTAGATTTTTGTCCATAGCCACCCCATACACTACCCCTATTCCAGTTTCTAAGTTTTCTAGTAGAGCTAGACTAGGGTCAGTCACAATTTCTAGACCAGATGGTTCCATTTTAAGTAGTAGCATTTCTTCCGTATTACCAAAACGATGTTTAGCAAAACTAAGTATTCTATAATTTTTGGATTTAGTTGGTTCAATCAAGATCACCGAATCAACAAGATGTTCTAAAGTTTTTGGCCCAGCAATTTGACCTTCTTTGGTAACATGTCCTATAATGATTATACTGATACTTAGTGACTTGCAAATTGCTAAAAATCCACTGGTTAAGGAAGAAACCTGACTTATGCTACCAGGGTTTGAATCTAACTGGTTAGAAAAGATAGTCTGGATGGAATCTATTACGACAACTTGAGGTTTGTAAGTTTGGATTACTTTTTCTATTTGTTCAAATTGGTTGCTTTGCATTACCCAAATTTGTTTTGGAATTTCCAATCTTTGACTTCGGCGAGCTAGTTCCATTATTGACTCTTCGGCGGTTACATAAAGTAGTTTAGGTGGATTTGCTCTTTCCCCAAAAAACAAAGAGCGAAGTAGTTGTAAAGCCAAAGTTGACTTACCAAGTCCGGGCTCACCAGCCAACAAAGTCAAGCTTCCTACCACCAGGCCACCTCCCCAAAACTGGTTTAGGGCATTAGAAGCGAAAGGATAAAACCTTTTTTCGGAATTGTTTTTAGATTGTTCTAATACATCTGCCAAACTAGAAACTAAAAGATTTTGGTTTTGGTTGATACTTTTGGTAAGGTTAGGATTATCCGGGTCACTTTTGAGTTGCTCTTCAAAGCTGTTCCAAACTCCACAGTTAGGACATTTGCCGAGCCATTTTGGATTTTCGTAGCTACACTCCTTGCACACAAACACAGTTTTGGATTTGGGCATAGTTTTTGCCGAAAAATATTTTACTGTACACTTTTTTCGTCAAATCAAGTTCTTAGTAAGAAGTTAGTAAAAAGAAAAATAAACATCAGTATAATTTTGTTATCACTTATCAATACATTATTATTAATATTTTTATTCATCGACAGAAAAGGTGGGAGGCGATTATTAAATTTTTAAAGAGAAAGATCTTGGTCTTAATCCACACTCAACTCAATCATTTTTAAACTATTTTGTAGTTCCAAAATTTAGAAATGATGGAACCATTACAACAAATTTTTATTTTTTATTTAAAATTTTGACAAACTAGATTTCTTTGATTTGGTTAGGTTTGCTAAGTTTTTTATATATGCAAGCAAAAATACTTATTCTTCATGGAGATGGAATTGGTCCAGAAGTTACCAGGGTTGGTCAACAAGTTTTGCAAGTGATAGCTAGGAATTTTGGTCATAATTTTACTTTGGAGGAAGCACTTTTGGGTCACCAAGCTATCCAATTGACAGGACAACCTTTGCCAGACGAAACCCTAAATAAAGCCAAAAACTGTGATGCTATTTTGCTTGGAGCCGTTGGTCATCCAATGTATGACAACAATCCTAAAGCAGTTGTAAGACCCGAGCAAGGTATTTTGAGGCTACGAAAAGAGCTTGGTTTATTTGCTAATCTAAGACCAATTCAAGTTTTTGACGAATTACTAGAGGCTTCCCCAATAAAATCAGAAATTTTAAGAGGATCTGATATTTTGTTTTTTAGGGAGTTAACTGGCGGAATTTATTTTGGCACTCCCAGAGAAAGACGAGACAATGGTCAAACTGCGGTTGATACTTGTATATATACTCGAGAAGAAGTTAAAAGAATCGCGGCTATGGCTTTTGAAGCTGCTCAAAAGAGAAAGAAAAAAGTCACTTCCGTGGACAAGGCTAATGTTTTAGAGACTTCTAGACTTTGGAGAGAAGTGGTCAACGAAGTAGCTCAAAGTTATCCTGATGTAGAGCTGGAGCACCAATTAGTGGATTCTATGACGATGAAGTTAATTTCCCAACCATCTAAATATGATGTAATTTTAACTGAGAATTTATTTGGGGATATCTTGACCGATGAAGCTAGCCAAATTGTCGGGTCTATGGGACTTTTAGCATCTGCCAGTATTGGATCAAATGTAGGCTTGTTTGAACCTATTCATGGTTCAGCTCCAGATATTGCCGGACAAAATATTGCTAATCCTATTGCTTCAGTTTTGTCGGTTGCTTTATTATTTCAGATTGGTTTAGGCCTTCAAGAAGAGGCTAGTGCCGTTGTAGGAGCAGTTAAGAAAACTTTAGCTAAAGGTTATCGTACTAGGGATATAAAAGATGCTAACACTGAGCCAAACAAAATTTTAGGCACCAGAGAGATGGGTGAAGTGATAATAGAGAATATTTAAAAAAATACCAAATTTTTTCAAAACAAATTGAGAGGTTAATTCAAGTGCGAATTTTACTTTAAAAGTGAGTTATACTGGGTTTTTATTTTATTTTACCTTTAAGAAACTTGACAAAGAGGGTTTTTAATTTAATCTTACTGTTTACTATGAACAAAGTGTTTTTAATTGGTAGGCTTACCAAAGATCCCGAAATTAGGGTTACTACCACTGGTAAAAAAGTTGCTAGTTTTTCTATTGCTGTAAATGAAGGCAAGGATGCCGATGGTCAAGAAGTGACACAGTTTTTTAACTGTACGGCATGGGAGAAATTAGGAGAAGTTTTAGAAAATTATACTCCCAAAGGAACCAAGGTAGCTATTATTGGTAGCCTCAAAAATAGATCATGGGACAAGCCGGATGGAACCAAAGGATATGCTACGGAAATTTTGGTTAGAGAACTAGAAATTTTGTCTAGTAAATCTGAGACAGACAATCTAAAAAATCTAAAATCACAAAAATCTGAAGGTGAAACGAACCAGAAATCAGTCCAGGGTGTTGAAGAGAGTGAAATTGGGGTAGTGAGGGGAGACGAATTGCCAGAGATAGATGTTGATCAGCTAAATGTACAGATGCCTTTTTGAAGTGGTTATAAATTAAGTTTTTGAGAGTCTTCGACGGAGGTAGGTTTAGTCTCTTGGGTTAAGCAACCTGTCTTTGGACCTGAACTTTAGGTTTTGGTAGATGTCTTGAGTAAGTTTGAATATGAAAAGTGTTTTCACCAGCTTTTAATAAAAAGTGAGCTAAATTTCTTTTTAGATTGTTGTAGCAATAATTTGTTTTGACAAGGCTTGTTAGGCAAAATATTTTTTTAACCAGTAAAGAACTCCAATTAAGAGAAATTAAGGCAAATTTTTGAGTTTTGTTGAATTGGCATTGGCTGCTAATCATATTTTGTAGTCTGATAGTTGTAGTGGTTTTGGAAGGTTGGGGTCTATTTGGTGGTTTAAAAAAGGCTTGTTTGACAAAAAAAAATGGCTACATCATAATTTAGACGTGTAACACACAGCCTTTATGAAAGAAGAAAACACAAATAATACTCAATTTGACTTTAGCCAGCCTGTATCTTTTGAGGAAAGTGATTATTATAATGATTTTGATAAACAGTTTAAACCTAGGTTAAACGCAAAACTTAATTCTCAACTCAATCAACCTAAATTTAATAGCGGGCTGTTTTTGGTGGTCACGGTGTTGTTACTTAGTTTGATTGCTATTGGTTCTTTTAGTATTGTTCAAACGATTAAAATCCAAAATTTGGAAGAAAAGTTAAATAATGGTTCACAAGTAGCTGGTATTAATGAGCAAACAAGTAAAGAACACTTTATAGTTGGTTCAGGTTGGACAATTTTGGTAGATCAAAAACCTCCTGCCGGATATGTTTTAGAACACAGTTTAATTGAGGCAGATTACTTAAATAGAAAGGTTTCAGCAACTAGTTTTTTGGCAAGAATGAATAAGGGAGCCATGCAGCTCACCACAGGAATAGAAGTTCACACAGCTGAGTATGACAATAAAATGACTCTGGAAGAGTTTGTTTCTGTAATTGAACAGTATTTAGGTAAAAAATACTTGAAATCCAATCAAACTTTAACTGTATCTGGTCAATTTGATCTAGTTAGATTTTCACCAAAAAGCAAAGACGACCCAGTTTATTACGTTACTGTAACTTTTGACAACTATTATGTCATTAAAATTTTTAACCAAACTGAGCGATTTCCAGAGTTTATAGATTACACTAGGTTCACTGATAAACTAATTTCTGGTTTGTGGTTAAATTAATATATAAGTTATGTAAATTAGATCTCAGATGCGTATTATTCGGAAACTCAAAATAGCATGAATATGAAAATAAACAATAATTCTTCAGATTTATCAACAATAAGAGCACAAATTGACCGAGTTAATAGTCAAATCATCAAGCTTTTAGCTAAGAGATATAAACTTTCTAAACAAGTTGCCCACTATAAAAAATTACACAAATTACCCATATTGGACGCTGAAAGAGAGGAAGAAATGTTTAAGTCAATCATTAAACAAGCTCAAGAAGCTAATCTTCCGCCAGATTATGTTGTACAAGTCTTTAGATTGATAGTAGATCATACTTATCAGCAAGAAGACAGAATTTTGCAAGACTAAACACCTTTAAGTAACTTAATTGCTTGTTTTAGTTGTTTTATAAAAAATTCACAATCTTCAAGTGTGTTATAGATCCCTAGAGAAATTCTCAAAAGACCCTCTTGTCCTAGTTTTTTAACTAAAGGCATCGCACAGTGGTGTCCCGACCTTAGGCAGATCTGCTTACCTGCTAAAAAAGTAGCAATATCTAAAGGGTGGATACCGTCTACTGTAAAACTAATCAAACCTAGTTTTTGGTCTGAATTTCCAAAAATTTTTACTTCTGTTAACTCAGACATTTTTTTAATTAAAAAATCTGTTAAATGTTTTTCATGATGAAAAAGAATTTGACTGTTTTCCATTGATTCTTTTTGCATATCGCAGTGTGTTCTTACAAACTTAATAGCTTTAGCCAAACCAATAGCTCCGCTAATATGTGGAGTTCCCGCCTCATATTTATGTGGTAAATCTGCTGGAATGGCTTGTTGTAAATCAACTTGGCTGATAGTTTTACCTCCGGTCTGGTATTGGGGTAGTTTTTCAAGTAGTTCTTTTTTACCATACAACACACCTATTCCTGTTGGAGCGTATAGTTTGTGGCCGCTAAAAACATAAAAATCGCAATCTAGATCCTGTACATCTACTAAGATTTTTGAAACTGCTTGAGCTCCGTCAACTACAACCAGACAAGAGTTTTGATGAGCAATTTGTACAATTTCTTTTATCGGAGTCACATTTCCCAGCACATTTGATAAGTGAGTAACTGATACTATTCTGGTCTTTGAGGTAAATAAAGTTTTATAAGTCTCCATACTCAACTCTCCGGTTCCCAAAACCGGTATAAATTTGAGTTGAAGTCGTTTGATTTTGGCTATTTGTTGCCATGGTATTAGATTAGAATGGTGTTCTAACTCAGTTAGTATGATTTCATCACCTTTTTCTAAATCTTGACATAAAATTTTGGCTAGTAGATTAATACCTTCCGTGGTTGATCGAGTAAAAATGATTTCCTCAGGATATCTAGCATTAAGAAATTTTTGTACTACTTGTCTGGACTCTTCATACATCTGGGTAGCTTGATCACCCAGACAACACACGCTTCGACCAATATTAGCATTTGACTTGGTATAAAAGTCTACAATAGCCGAGATTACACTTTGTGGTTTGTGAGTAGTGGCAGCATTATCTAAGTAGACTAGATTTGGGTGAGTTTGAAAAATGGGAAATAGATGTTTCATAAAATGAAAAACAATCAGTACACTAATTCTGGTTTAATATTTTTATCAAAAAAACAAGGTAACAGAATTTTTATAATTCTGTACTGGCTTGTTAAACTAGTTTTCACTAAATTCTTTTAGTAACTTGTTAAAATCTTCAGCAGTGTTGAAACTGCCATACATAGCCCAATAGCAGATATAGGCTGCTTCATCAAATTCTCGTAGATTTTTAAGGACTATTTTTCCAATTCTAGTTGATTTGATCGGATTTCTGCCGGTAGCTACAATATCTTCTACTACCTTTTGTACAAGTCTAGCAATTTTGGAAGTGTCTATTTTCCTTTTGTTAAAAGATTTTCTTATACCTCGTTCAATTTTTTCAATTTCGAAAGGTACTATCTGACCATTTCGTTTTTCTACATAGAGATCTAAAATTTTAATTTCTTCTACAGTTGTAAAGCGATAATTACATTTTGGACAAACTCGCCGCCTTCTAACAGCTCTGCCGTTTTGGGTAAGCCTTGAGTCATATACACGAGTACTAGGGTGAGAACATTTTGGACAATGCATAATACCTTGACAAACCCCTATTTCCAATAACCCGATAACTATAGGTAACTTGTATATATAAATGTGAATGATGAAATTTTTATATCAAAAAGAACAGGTTCTAGATGAGAGAAGAAAAGCATATAATTTTAATTGTCAAATTAAAACTGAATTTCAGGGTAATTAATCAAAAAAATACAAATTTTGAGGTGCCTGTTTTGTACGATTGATTTACAATCGTAAATTTATAGAAAGCCTACCAACTTCTAAAAAGATAAGATAAACTAAAGGTTTTTAAGTTATTTTTAATTTTTTGTTTAAGTTTTATTAATTATTAATTTAAAAATCTTACAAATAGTTAATAATACAGTATTTTTTCACTTATTGATAGTTTAATATTAGGATTTTTCTTTAATCCCTGCAAAAATTCTTGAAAAAGTTGCGAGGCTTTTCCTAAATTTTTTCCTGTTCTACACAAATAAGGTAAAAACTTGCTAAACTTAATTTAAACCAATATAATTTTTTTAGGTTTATCTTGTCTTCTGCTAGAATAATAGCTTGTATACACAACCATTCGATTCTACAGGGTACTTGTTCTTTTGAACCAAATTTTGGAATAAAGACTTCAGAATTTTTTGATACACAAGAGCTAAGTTATATAAAATATTGGTATTATTTAGATTAATACACAAAGCTGTTTCAAATATTTGTTTTCTATTAAAGGAGAATATTCATAAGAACCCCCTACTCAATACACTAGCTATAAACATCTCCTTAAAACCACCTTGATTAAAGTATATTGGTCTTCCAAATAATTCATAATTAGTTCCTGTGTTGTGTGGTTGTAGTTCGGTTAGAGGTTGATTATCTTTTTCTAGAATTGTAGGTTTACGATCTAAGCTTAGATAAGTGCCATTAGCTAAAGGTAGGATAGCAAAAAAGTGTCCGGTTGTAGCAGCCCCTAAGACTTTTAAGCCAAAGTATTTTTGCAGAATAAGGTACTGTAGAAAAGCTATGGCCATGCAGTTAACATATCTTTGCTCAGCAATTTTAGAAGGTTGGTAGGAATCATCTTCATAAGGAAAGTATTTATCTTGATGTGAATAGATAAAATCGTTGATATGATTAGCTATTCTTATTTGAATTCTAGATATAGATTTTTTTAGACTAGATATAGATTTTTTTAGACTAGATATAGATTTTTTTAGACGTTCAATTTCTTGTTCAATTTTTGATATTTCTGATATTATTTTTGATATTCTCTCAGAGTTATCTATTTGACCTTGTAGTTGTTGTAATTTTTGTTGTAATTTTTGTTGTAATTTTTGTTGTAGTTTTTGTTGTAGTTTTTCAAGTTCTTCAAAACCCTTAGTTAATTTAACT
>CAKZLR010000020.1 GCA_937127165.1 uncultured Candidatus Peregrinibacteria bacterium | reverse complement strand
GTGTTGGCAAGTTGTTAAATGCCACCGGTCCGCCTCTACATTGTAGAGATTTCTCGGTAAAAAAATTAGAGCTACTACTACCACCACTACTATTACCACCACTATTCGAACCACTAATTATTTGAAATCCCACAATTATTGGTATAATAGTTATTATTACCAAGATGCATATTAAAAGAACTTTTATAACAATAGGTAAAATGGGTAATAATATCCTGATTAACCACTTACTTTTATCATAGAGTTGTAATAAATTTTTCACCGTATCTAGAGTTTTGGTAACATTTTGGACTTGGCTAAATTCTGATACAGAAGAACCTAAATTTGATTGTTGTAATCCCATTATTTCTGTTTCTTGTCTTGCAGTAGGAACATATCTGTCTGGATCACCCTTCCTATAAGAACCTATGGGTGGGGTTTCTTGTTTAGACCCTTCGCCTGAAAATTTTTCTTCGAGTAATGGTAAGGCGACAGTAGTTGCCAAAACTGCCCACCCTGCTGGACCTAAACCTGCTAAAACACCGGCTCCTCCGGCTCCTGCCACTGCACCGGCGCCTGCTGCACCAGCCATCCCAGCAGTACTACCAGCAGTAGCTACTGTGGTAGCCGCACCAGCTCCTCCAGCAACAGTTCCTCCAACAGTAGCTCTGGTAATACCTGCTGCACCGCCTCTTAAAATCTTAGCTCCAGAAGATAAATTAGAAGATAAATTTGGGTTGATAACTCCAGTTGTTCCAGTTGTTACGTTAGTATTAGCTATCGAACCGACACCTGGTTTTGATGTTATACCTAGCTTATCTGTTCCACCTTCTGTAATTGATGGTTTTGGGACACCCCAACGATTGACAAAACCTTGATGGATTCCTTCTTGAATAATATTCCCCGCACCATCCAAGACCCCCTTATCCTTATTATTTACTTCTTGATGTAACTGCCGAGCACGTCTATAATTAAAGATGTCGTCTGGATCAATAATTTCCCAGCGATTATCCTCACCAATCTTATAGTACTCGCCATCAGGAGAAACACCATAATAACTATTACCTATTCGAGCAATGTCGTTTCGTGATGAGTTTTGTGGTGATTGTTGTGATCTTTTTGGTACGGCTGACATTTAACTAGATCAAATTCTTGAATTTTAAATCGGCTTAATTATACACTAAAAAGCTCTTTAGGTCAAAACCTTCATCGACTAGCTATTTATGTTTACAATCAAAATGATCAATTAAATGTACTTGTCAAATTCAGACATGTCTTGCCGGCTTTAACCGTTATTCAAAACTAAATTAAGTTTTGCTAATTCTGCTAATCCAGCACCACTAAACCCTGCTTAATAGCCTCTTTAGATACTATTCCATGTACTCTTTTACTCGTTTTAGGATCTAAAAAATCTACATAATTTTCGCATGGTTGACCTGTGAACAAACACCTACCAATTATCTTGTGTTTCTCGTCTTCAACATTAAAACCAATTACATAACGATTATCAAAAACATATAACTTGCCTTCAAAATCTTCATTTGGATACTTCTGCATATAAGTTACAATGCCGTCTTTGAGTTGCCAAACATCGGTAAATCCATGTTTCAACAAAAAACCTGTGGCTTTTTCACATCTAATTCCACCAGTGCAAACTGTAACTATGGTTTTATCCTTGAGGTAAGTTAAAGTTGGTAATATTTTAGACAAGTATCGAAAATTATTTAAATTTGGTAGAATTGAACCCTTAAAATGTCCCACTTGGTGCTCATAATTGTTTCTTAGGTCAACTATGTAAAACTCTTTTTTCTGATTATGAATCCAATTATGTAACTCTTCAGCTGTTAAAAATTTGCCAGTAAATACAGCACAATCCCACCTTTCGTTTTTAGGTAAGCCCAAAGTAACTATTTCGTCTCTATGTTTAACTGAAAGTCGTGGAAAAGCAGTACCCGTGCCTACAGATTTTTTAAATTTAATATCAGTAAAAAGAGGATAACTACGGGTTTCTTTGATATATTTTTTAATATTGTCTACAGTACCCTCTACCGTACCATTAATACCTTCCTTAGCTACAATAATTCTCCCTTTTAAATTTAAACTAGCACACAAAGTTTTTTGCCAACGAGTAATAGCCTCGGGATCAAGAAGAGTAACGAACTTATAGAACAGCAAAACATGATACTGCATAAATCAAAAATCAAATTATGTTTTATGTAAACTTTCTTTCGAAAAGAAGAACACTGCAAACAATATTCTTAAATTTAGTTGAATTAACCTAAAGCAAATTGCTTTTTGGTAAAATCTCTACCATACCATTTTTAGTACTAATTGATTTTGACAATTAACTCAAGACTGTCTTAAGTTATCGTTTTTTTCAAAAAATTACTGAAAATATGCTTCAAGTTAATTTTGTTACCAAAAACCCACACAAAGTTCAAGATGCTCAAAAACTCTTAACTAAAATCCAGCTATGTCATAAAAACATAGAATTGCCCGAAATCCAAAGCCTAGACCCCAAAGAAATAATTAATTTTAAGTTGCAAACTGCTTTTAAGAAAATCCAGCAACCATGTTTTGTGATGGATACCTCTCTTTATTTAGATTGTCTAAACGGATTTCCAGGACCTTTAATTAAATGGTTTTTTGAGCAGGTTGGTGACCATAAAATTTGTCAAATTTGTCGTTTGCTACAAAATCAAAAATGTCACTATAAAACTATTTTAGGCTATTTTGATGGTGAAAAATCTCATTTTTTTGAGGAATACACAGAAGGTACGATCGCGAACGAACCAAGAGGAACTAATGGTTTTGACTGGGACACAATTTTTGTGCCAGAGGGCCATAATCTAACTTTTGCTGAAATGACTTTTGAACAAAAACAACAATTTGCAGTGACTGCAAAACTTTTGTTAAAATTAGAAAATTTTTTGTTAGACAAATAAAGTTAAATTAGGAAAAATTCTCGTTAGAGTTGGATCTATAAGTTTGTTTGTATAAAACTTACATAAAACAAAAATATGATGTATAATTCTTTTGAGAGAAGAAAATACAAAAACATAAACGGATAAAAAACAATGTCACAAGACCAAATTGCTGCACTAAATCAATTTGTTATTGAACTTTGTGAAACCGTTACTCAATTATAAATTGAGTACTGTAGATCAAACACACAGACCTCAAGTTATTGCAAAATCCGTCGAAGCTTTTGTAGATTTTGCCTACAAGTTTTTTTTGGCAAACTATTCACAAGAATTTGCAGAGGAATTCATGAATGATGTTTTAACTAAGGGTTTTACTACCGTTTTTGGTATGTATAAATACCTCTCTGGAATAGAGTACTCTTTTAAGATATTCAAAAACGAGGTTTATAAGTTTTATAATACATAAAAAAACAAAAATAAAAATAAAATTGTTTGTGTTCAACAATCTAGAACAAGGGCTAGGAGAAAGAAAATTTTTACAACCAGAAATCAGATCACAACCAGAAATCAAAACAGTAGATGCTGGGGAACCTATAAAAGTCCCTGACCTACCTCTTCCGAGTATCGAAGCTGCCGCAAATGCTGCTGCTATAACAAGGGGCGAAATAGTCGAAGCTAAGGGAAAAAGAGCAGAACAACAGCTAAGAGAGGCTCAGGCAAGAGCTGAAATGCAAGCAGATGAGCTAGCTTATTTGGAAAAGGGAAAACCTGGTCTCAAAGAAAGATACGAAAACGAAAGAACTGGAGCTGAACACATCCAAGAACAGCTAAGAGATTTAGCTGGCAAAGTCGAGATAGACTTGTAAGGGGCTGAGTTTACTGGAAAAGGATTCAACAGAGAGCAAGCAGAGGCTGTAAAAAAATCAGTTTTAGTACAAGTGGAAAAATATTTTACCTCTGAAAGAGGAACCAAAAATCCCGAAAAATACGCAATTGTTAAAGAAATATTAGGAAAGATGATAGATTATGCAGCTCAAGCAATGGAAGATGGTGAGATGAATCCAGAAGTCACATCTCAAGATGTTTACCAGATAATGGTAACTAACTTGGTCTCATTATTATTCAAGACCGTGCAGCTACTGAAAATTTACTTGGTGACCACGGAATTAGACATATATTAAATCATAATGTTCGTACATGCGAACAAATCGCTGATGCTTTGGTTAGCCAGGGTCAAAAAGTATCCGCTATGGACAGACTGATGATGATACAGGCGATGATTGATCACGATCTTGGGTATGCCATGGATCCCGTCATAATTCAAATTAATCAAGGAGATTTTGGGGCAGATGCTGGTCATGCTTTGCTTGCCGCTAAATATACAAGAGAAAGAGAAGATCTACAAAAAATCTTTTCTCTTAGACAAATTAAGTTGTTGCACATGATGATCCTAACCCATGATTATCCTCCAGACTCTCCCTTGGCTATTAACAACAATTCTCCTGAAGCTAGAGCTAAGAATATGATAAAGCTAGTCAGAATAGCTGATAACACCCATGCTTTTGAGGACAAACTACCCGAATTGATGTACAAATACCCAGCCACTCTAGCTTATATGAAGTTGATTGAAATTGCTATTCGATCAGGAGCAGATAATCAAATGGTCGAAGATATAAAACAACAACTAAAAAAAGAAATACAGTCTAGCGATGAATTTTCTGAAGATGACAAAGCAGCTTTGGCAAATGCAATCTCTATGATTAGCGCTAGAACTGCCCAATTTACTGTAGGTAGAATTTGTGGAAACAGGCCCGAAGTTGCTGTTGATCATACTGGTAAGGTAATTTAGAAGTTGAAGAATCAGAAATCCACCAAATGGTTGTAGGTACTTTTGGCCAACCTTCCTTACAACAATTAAAAAAATTTATTGCCGATTTGACTGGAATGAAAAAAGAAGAAGTAAATCTAGATGTCGCTGAAATAGTTGACCCTAAAGGAATTCTTGTTATTGGGGCCATAACGAGAGCCAGACAAGGCAACGAAGAAACCGCCAAAACAGACTATCAAGAAGCTGTTGAGAGAATAATAGCTGATGAGGAATTTCAAAAATTTCTAGCAGAAGATAACTTTTTAGTTGCCGAAATCCGATATTATGAAGAAATATTGGCAAAGCTTACTGACGAAACTGAACGAGATAAAATAAATGCCTCAATAACTGACCTTAAAGCTAAAAGACTAGAACAGCTGAAAATTTATCTAAATACATTAGGAGAAGTAAAAGATTTATAATTCAGAAATTAAAAAATTACATTATGGTTAATATAAACGAACAAGCCAATCCCGCTAATTTTGAAAATGATTTAAAGAATGTCTATGAGAGAAATCGAAGTTTTTTTAACACAGATATCCGTAAATCAAATTTTTGTAGCAATGATTGCATATGCTCTAGAACATGCTATGACAGTAAGTTTAGACCATTTTCAACCCATTCGATTTATACGAGAAACAGCTGAAAAAACTGGATTACCGGAACCCGTATTTTTACAAAATTTAAAGGGTGATGAAGTCTGGCAAGATGAATGAAATAAAGAAGTGTTGGATTTTGATATAGAGGTTCAAAAACTGCTTATAAAATACAAAAGACCTGTTTGTACTCACAGATTCAATTTTTCAGACGGAGAATGACTGACCTAAACACAAACCAATAGATATACCTAATACACCCAGCCAAGACGATTATCGAAATCGTCGAGATAGTTAGTGGCTATAAATTTTTGTCTATAAACAAAATTAAATTACCTGAGATAATCAAAGAATCTATGGGAATTGGGGACTATGCTTGTGAATTTGTTCAGCTTAATTTTAAGCTAGATTTGTATCAAAAGATAGTTCAAGCTAAAAATCAAAACAATTTTGGGGATATGATCAAAAATGTTCGAGTAATGACGAGTAATGACAATTTGAGCCTTTAAAAATTTCAAACTAATCCCGATCGAATTTCATTCACACGAACTAACAAAAGTAAAATTATAGCAACACAATATACCAGGACTCGAAAGAGTTGCCGCAATAGCAGAACGTGCAGATGCGAAATTAAAAAACTGGAGGAAAAATAGGGCAAAAATGAAAATTGAGAACATTAGAAGTTAGATCGTCCTTAGTTATGAAAATAAATAAGACAAAAAAGGGAAAGATCTTGGAAATTATGCGCCATTTACAACAATGTGGTTAGGAGTTAGTTTTTAACTAAAGAAATATTGATGAATTATCTACAAAAAATTTCGATATAGCTAGTAAACTCAACTCTCATGAACTTTTAGAAATTGTTTCTTTTGTTTCTTTTGTTCAAAAAGGTTTAGAGTTATCTAAAACAATAGGCATGATTTACACCCAAATTTTAGCTACAATAGTTTTAGCTGTGGTAATTTCAAGGGGAAGAAATTAAGATCAAGATTTATTGCTAACAACTATAAACAACAAACTTTAACACAAAATAAAATCTTACTCTAAAAGATCAGTTGTATCTATCTCAGTAATAACTCGACAACCTTTAGCTGTAACCAACACTGTATGTTCTTCGTGAGCCGACCAAGAATTGTCTTTGGTTCTAACTGTCCAGCCATCTTCCTCAGTATTATCAAACACCACTTCGCCACTACCTAAACAAAACATTGGCTCAATAGTAAAAACCATATTTTCAAAAATTTTTGCTCCCCTACCCTTTCTACCAACCGATAACACAAATGGTTCGTCATGAATGTTTAGACCAACTCCGTGACCGCCTAAAGCGGTTACGTTACCGAGATGGTATTTTTTTGCTATTTGCTGCATTGTATAGCCTAAATCACCAATTCGAATGTTCGGCTTGACTACTTTAATTGCCTGCCACATTGCCTCTCTAGTCCCTTCAACTAGCTTAACAACTGGTAAGTCAACCTCTCCTACAATGTAGGTTCTGGCAGCATCTGTAATAAAACCTTCAAAATCAACCATGATATCTATACTTACAACTGCTGTCTCAGGAATAATTTTAGTAGCAAGTGGTAGTCCGTGGACTACTTCCTCATTAATGGACACACAAGTACCATATTTGTATTCTCTATAACCTATAGTCGCTAGCTTAGCTCCATACTTTGCAGTAAAAGACATCGCAAAAGACTCAATTTGCTCACAACTTAAACCAGGTTTGATCATATTAGCAATATGATGATGACAACTAGCTAAAATCTGACCACTGCGAATTAGTTTTTGCTGCTCAAATGGATCGGAAATGATGGACATAAAAATTGAGTCTATAAATTTAAAACCAAGACTAGTCAACAAAAAGATTATGGATTTAATAAAATCTTAAAATCCAACAACTCCGATAACCTAAAATACTATGAACCGTCTGTTATTTCTTCATACAAATAATATCCAAATAGTATTAAACTCCAAGTCAACGGAGTATTAATGATGTCCACTAAAATTCGATTAACAGTTACCATTTTATAAAGGCTACTACCAAAAAATGCTGACCAAAAACTAATTGCGTTAGGTAATATATAGCCAATACAAACTAAAAGCAGCAACACCCAAATATTTTTCTTTTTTATTTTTGGCCACATAAATATAATCAAAAACAAAGTCCCTATTATACCACCCATAATCAATATAATCACTTTGATATAAAAATCAAAAGCACGGATGAATGGGTTTACTTCGCTAAGATCAAGACTGTTATTTGTTACAATTTCGTTATTCACCAAATAAATAGCTACAATAGGACTATCATAAATAATATTGGGATAAAAAATATTAATAAAATTGATAACTAACCAACAAAAAACTATAACAAAATAAGAAATAAACATGATAGTTTTCAGAACTTTGCTATCAGTGTATATTTTTGGTCGTGCTACAGAAAACTCAGGATCATTGGAGGGAAACATTGGCATAGTTTGACTATTTTGTAAAAATATGGCCAAACGTTAATTGATGTTATCTCTGTTTGTATTACCTAGAAAAGGTTTATACCAACTAACTCTCTGTAAGAACTGTGGTCATATTTTTGAATGCCCAAACTGTGATGCCAAACTCATAACTTATCGTGGAACCAACCAGATTCTTGAATTATTTTGTAATCAATGTCAAACATATTTTGAATATCCCAACCAATGTCCTAAATGTGCAAGTAGTAATATTATTTCTAAGTATGGTGCTATAGAGCAATTAGTAGAAAACCTTATTTTCTTAGGACGAAAAGTGTATCGTTTTGATCAGGCAAAAAATGTCAAAAAAATACAATCACCAAAAGAGATTTACCAAAAAAAAGAAATTACAGATTTTGTTACAACTAGATTATTTGATCCTAGCATAAAGTACGACGAATTTGATCGTATAGTTTTTGTAAATGCTGAAAATTTACTAGCTAACCCAGATTATCTAGTCCATGAAGACACGACCAAAAGCTTGGGAGAGGTTTTCTTAAGAGTTAGCCCAGAAACAGAGATTATTTTTGATGCTCCTAACGAGGAAGTACCGATGATTAAAGAGATTTTGAAATTAGGACACTCTCACCTCCAAAACCAAACTATTTTCGAATGGTACTATCATTTCTTACAAAAAGAAAGTCAATTAAGGCAGAAATTTGGGCTCCCACCGTATAAAAATGTCTTACTTTTAACAACTCAAGAAAAAAACCGTCAGAATGCCTTGCAAAAACTTATACAACTACGAATAGAGCTAAAAAAATATCTCAATCAATTACCAGATATAGAAATTTCTAATCCTTACCCTGCTCGTTTTTTTCGTCGTAAAAATATGTATTCTTACCATTTATTAGTCAAATATCCTCGTCAATACCCAGACTTTCCTAAGTTAAGAGAAATTATAATCGACCTAAGTCAAACCTACCAAATTCAAGTTCGTCTAAACCCTCGCCACCTTTTCTAGCACCACCCACAAGACAAAGTGTACCAATTTTCTTTATCTAACCTAGTAATTAAATAAGAATTATTCGCTAAAAAATTGAATTTTTGACTATTTTGATCAACTGACTTCAGGAGCACAACTTTGTTGTTTGTCTAGTCTAGACAATAACAACATCAAAACGAAACCCGAAAACATCAAAACTATTACTGTGAATACAGAGGTATCAGCGATGTTAGGTAGGATATTTCTTTCCACCAAAACAACAATTTCTCCTCGACTGTCTGTGGTTGTTAATAAAACCTCTTTCCATGGCCAAATTTTTCTTAGTGAACCAATCATTATTCCAATTAAAACACTAACCGTCAGATTAAAATAATTTTTTAACAAAAAACTCAAAACTCTAACAAACATTGCCAGTCCAAAAATTATACCCAGACCAAAAAAACTTAAACTAACTAAATCTTTAGTGATGATCGCTTCAATAACTTGGTTATATTTCCCCAAAATAAGTAGAATATAGGATCCTGAAATACCGGGCAAAATCATAGCACAAATAGCCACAGCTCCACTAGCAAAAAACCACAGTGGATCGTGTGGGGTTTGGGAAGGGGTAACGCCTACCAACCAAAAAGTGAGAATACAAGCTGCAACTAAAGCTAGAAAGTTCCATAGTTGCCAGTTTGTAATCTTTCTTATAACTAAGAAAATAGAGGCAACTACCAGTCCAAAAAAGAAACCCCAAACTGATTCTGTATGATTTGTTAGTAAAAATTTAATTAAATTAGTTAATAATAGGATTGCCGAAAGTATTCCCAAACCGAGGGGTAAGAAAAAAGCGAAGGGAATAACCTGCCAAGCTTGTCTAAATTTTCTTTGAAGCAACAATCTAGGAAAGTTACCAGTAACTTGTTTGATACCAGAAAGCAATTTTTGATAGATCCCAAAGGCAAAAGCAATAGTACCACCAGACACACCAGGCACCAGATCGGCACTACCCATAAAAAAGCCAATACTAAACAACTTTAAATTTGATTTTATTGCTTTAAATAACACTCTTTTATTAAACCTCATAAACATATCTCCAACTTTTCTTGATATATATCACGGTATATTCATAATACTGTCAACTTTACAAACGTTAACTTGAAGAAATTATCAATTACATCAGAAGGTTGAACTGATTCTTTAGGAACAAGATAGAATTTGTAATAAGTTTCACAATTACCATCATTACCTACCACTTTTTAGGCAATAGAGTAAAACTGGAACACTATTAGTATCAACAATTTGACATCCAAGTTCACTCAAAATCTTACAATGAGAAGTGAGATCATTCTTTGAAGAACCAAATAATTTTTTAACTTCAATAATAGTAATCCAAAATACAACTAAATTATTTACCTTCATTTTGATTCAAATTTTACTAAGTTCATCTAAATTTTTGATAACATCTAAGCTTACTTCTTCCATTCCTAGTTCAGAAGATGGTTTATTATTAAGAAAGTCAGGTCTCAATTTTATTCCTGGGGGAAATTCAGAATGTCTTAAAAGTTCGGGAGTAGTATTTCGGCTTGGAGAAATACTCTACCTAAATATTTCCCTAAAATTTTAATAAACCTATTTCTACTAAACATAAAGATTTAAAAAAGTTATTTTATAAAGTTCTTACAACTACTGAATCTAGTTTAAATCCACTAAATCTACCTTTTCATCATTTGGCTAACATTGCTCAAAAAACTTTAAGTTGTTTTTTGATCTTTAATCGCTCAATTATTCAGCTCTAACTTCTAACTATTTAAGACTAAACACTAGTCACAGCACCCTCACTAGCGCTACGAACAATTTGAGCATATTTTGCTAAAAAACCTCGCTTATATTTTGGTTTTAGAGGTTTCCATTTAGCTCTCCTTTGGGCTAGCTCCTCATCGCTTAATTCTACTTGAATAAGCCTTCTGCTAGGATCAATAGTGATCAAATCACCGTCTTGCAAAAGAGCAATAGGACCTCCTTCGGCTGCCTCAGGTACAATATGACCCACAATAATACCATGAGAACCACCCGAAAACCTTCCATCCGTGATCAAAGGCACATCATTAACTAATCCTCTACCAACCAAAGCTGAAGTTGGAGATAACATCTCTCGCATACCGGGGCCACCTTTAGGACCTTCGTAACGAACTACAATTACATCCCCCTTTACGATTTTCCCTTGTAAGATAGCATTGATTGCATCAATTTCGTTTTCGAAAACTCTGGCTGGTCCAGTGTGGGAACTTCCATCTGCTAAATATTTACCACTTTGTTTAAAAACACAACCTTCTGCTAAGTTGCCACTAAGTGTCATAATGTGGTGACCAGCAGGAGCTTTAGGTTTGTCACAAGTGTATAAAACTGGTTTATCTTTGTATTTCGGATGAATAGCACCTTGGATAATATCTTGTATATCTGGAACTTGAGCAAGATTCTCAGCTACAGTTTTACCAGTGACAGTGATGCAGTCGCCGTGTAACAAGCCAGCTTTTAATAATTCTTTCATTACTACCGGAGTACCACCAACTTTATATAAATCATACATGACATAATTGCCAGATGGTTTCATGTCAGCGATAATGGGGGTTTTGGCATTGATGCGATCAAAATCAGATAAAGACAATTCAACTTCGGCTTCGCGAGCCAACGCAAGCAAGTGCAAAACTCCATTGGTAGAGCCACTCAAAGCCATCATTACAGTAATTGCGTTTTCAAAGGCTTTTTTGGTCATTATGTCTCTCGCACGGATGTTTAGCTCCATTAAATTTTTTAGTGCTTGGACAGTTTTGATACAGTCATTGTATTTGCTTTCCGAGACCCTACCAGTACGGTCTGTGGCTGGATTTGAGGAAGAAAAAGGTAAACTCATACCCATAGCCTCAATAGCCGTAGCCATGGTGTTAGCTGTATACATAGCTCCACAACTACCACAACCAGGAATCGCTCTTTTTTCTATTTCTTCCAAATCTTCCTTGGTGATCTTACCTGCACTATATGCCCCAATAGATTCAAAAATACTTATAATATCTAACTCTTGACCTTTATACTCACCAGGCAAAATTGATCCTCCATACAATGTAATCCCAATAGCATTTCTTCTAGCAATAGGCATTAGAGCTCCTGGAATGGTCTTATCACAACCACAAAGGGTGATTACAGCGTCACAAGCATATGCTTCCATCATAGTCTCAATACAATCAGCAATCAAATCACGAGAAGGTAAAGAATACTTCATCCCTTCCATTCCCATCGATTCACCATCTGTAACTACTGGTGTACCAATATAATAAGACTTGAAGCCAATATTTTCCAAATTAGAAGAAACTATTTGGCTGAGTTCTTGAATGTGCTTATTACAAGGAGTTATGTTTGTATAAGGAGTACCTACCCCAACAATTGGCTTTTCAAAATCCTCGTCCTTATAGCCAACCGCCCTCATCATACCCCTAGCACTAGCTCTTTTGATCCAATTATCTGAACCTGGTATACCAGTAAGTTCAACACTGTTTCGCTTTAGATGTTTGGTTGACACCAAGTTGTCAAAGCTTTTAGGGGAACAATCCTCTCCACAACAACTGCCACAATTCATAACACAAAACAAAATTTGGATTAAAATATAACAAATACAGAACAAAAATTACGGTATACAATTATATTGTCAAGCAGAAAATAGACTTCTTTCATTTATAAAATTTATAAAAATTTATAAAAAATTCGGCAAAAATAAAAAATTTTGTAGATTAAGAAAAAAGCTTGTAAATAAACCTAGATTACCTTTTATTGACCTAAAATCAGATTACAACAATCTCTTATTAACTAATTCTTGTTAACTTACCTAAGGGTTGACAAAAACAAAGTCTTAAAATAGCGCTGCTTACAGCACGCTTAAAGCGTTTTTCACTTAGCTCTTAATATAGCTTAACTATAGCTTAACTAATATTTTTTTATGCTCGACAAAATCAAAAATGCTGCATCAATGGTTCAAACTGCTAACAAACTTAAACAACAGCAAGACAAATTGCAAAAAATTCTTTCCAGTATCAGAGTCAACGGTCAATCCAAAAATCAAAAAGTTACGGTTACACTCACGGGAGAACAGAAAATAGTTGCAATTAAGATTGACCCTGAGCTAATTAAGTTTGTCTACGAAAATTTTACTTCTCAAGGTAAAGAAGAACAAGTGATGTCCAAGTCAATTATGGAGGCTGTGGAGGATGCCATTTCTAAAGTTCAAGGTGAAGTAGTTAAAAAAATGCAAGAAACTGGCAGTATGAAAGATTTAATGTCTATGTTGCAAGCCGCTGCTGGGCAATAGATAGAAGACTACATTTTAATTTTCTAAAAAACTAACTTTCTAAAAAACTAACTTTTTTAACTTTATGCCTATACAAACAAACCATGGGGAAAAAGTATTTAAACTTACATCACTGCTAATTAGTGCTGCTTTGATTTGTGGCTCTGTTGTTGCTTTTAACAGGTTAAGTTTAACCGATGTAGAGGCTGTAGGCTCATATTCCTTAGCTTTTGGAGGTACTGGCACAGGCTACAATGACAGAGTGGAAATTCCAGTAATTAATAATCCTTTGTTACCATTTAATAGTAGTACTAATCCGGGAAATTCAATCAACATTGGAGCAACTGGTTTTACTATTGAGTTTTGGATGAAAGTTCCCACCGGTGTTACCAACACTCCCGTTGGTGGAGGGAATGGCTGGATTTGGGGTAATATTATAATTGATAGAGATATTTACGGTGATTTTCCCGATGACTTTGGAATTTCTCTTTATAACGGAAACATAAGGTTTGGAACAGGCACTAACGTTAATACAAATACAATTCAAACCAGCGGAGCTAATGTTGCCGACGGTCAATGGCACCATATTGCAGTTGTAAGAGAAATTAGTGGTCAAGCTAGAGTTTATATAGACGGAACTCAAAGAGCTTCTGGAATTGTCCAAAGTGGTGATATTTCTTATAAAAATCATTATAATTCAGGATTCCAAACAGGTCCTTGTAATAGAAACGTGAACCCATATTTGGTATTTGGCGCCGAAAAACATGATTACTTTTGGTGTGCAGAAAACAACGCCACAAATGCTAGAAACAATGCTTACAATGGGCTTTTGGATGATGTAAGAATTTCTAATGCTGTTAGATATAGTAACAACTTTAGCAGGCCAACCGCCCCTCATCCGGTAGATGCTAACACTGTCGGTATGTTTAGGTTTGATGATGGTTCTGGGAATATAGCTACAAATTCAGTTACCAACGGTATTAATGGTGAAATAAGGAGAGTTAATCCTTCCGCTTTCCCAACATTTTCTACCGACACTCCTTTTGAAAATACATCTTTAGACATCACTCCAGACCCCTTTGACATTCAAAACCTGACGAATCAACCAATCAATACAGTTGTAACTACAAATACCGTGACTATCACAGGTATCAACACTTCCGTTACTGCTACTACTACATTAGGAACAATTGTAAAAAATGGAATCGATACTGGTGCAGCTAGTACAACTGTGGTAAATAATGATACTTTGGCAATTAGACTAACAACTAGTGCAAATTATTCTACAACTCTTAACGGAACTTTGATCGTAGGTACAGTTGGTGATGATTTCAGTGTGACGACTGAATCTTTAGACATCACTCCAGACCCCTTTGACATTCAAAACCTGACGAATCAACCAATCAATACAGTTGTAACTACAAATACCGTGACTA
>CAKZLR010000019.1 GCA_937127165.1 uncultured Candidatus Peregrinibacteria bacterium | reverse complement strand
GGATAATTGTATTTACGGCCAATATAAATCATTCCGTGTTTTTGGGCATATTTGTTGGCAACTTCTTTAATTCTATCTTTTTGTTCTAAAGTTTTTTGAATGTATCCGGGTAGTTCTTTAATAGCTTTAATATACTTTTGAGCTTGTGTTTGACTGACACTACCTTGCAATCTACCAATTAAAATTGCATGCATTAAGGCAATTACAATTTGTGAAAGAACATTCTTGGTGGATGCCACACTAATTTCCGGGCCGATGTGATTGTACACCCCAGCTTGGGTAATTCGACTAATTGTAGAACCAACCACATTTACCACACCAGTAACTAAAGCCCCAGCTTTTTGAGCTTCGTAAATGCCAGCAATAGTATCAGCAGTTTCGCCAGACTGACTCATGGCAATTACCCAAGTTTTATCATCTATAAGTGGATTTTTGTATCGAAATTCTGGACTCATTTCTGCTTTAGCAGGAATTTTAGCAATAGACTCAAAATACATTGCTCCCAATTGACAGGCATAATAAGTTGAGCCTATTCCCAAAAACACAACTCTTTCAACTCTATTTAATCTATCTTGGATATCAATTAAACCACCAAATTTAATCTCACCGGTTTCTTCAATAAGCCTACCTCTACAAGAGTCTTCAATCGCCCTAGGTTGTTCCATAATTTCTTTTAACAAAAAATGGTCATAACCACCCTTAGTGATAGCTTCGACACTCCAATCAACATTTTCAATGTTTTTACTAATTTCACTTTCATCAAAATCTTCGATTAAATACGTATCGTTATGAATATCAACCAAATCCCCATCGTCTAGATAAATCACCCTGCGAGTTTTAGCTATAATAGCAGATACATCAGAAGCTAGAATAAATTCTTCTTTACCAAGCCCTAAGACTAGAGGACTACCTTGTTTAGCGCCAATCATTCTCTCAGGTTCGTGATTCGATACTACTACAATAGCAAAAGCTCCCTTTAATCGTTTGAGTGTTCTAAGTACTGCTTTTTTTAGATCATTTTGATAGTATTTGCTAATCAGATGAGCAATTACTTCGGTATCTGTTTGAGATACAAAATTTATACCATCATTTTCTAATTCCGTTTTCAGTTCTTGATAATTTTCAATAATTCCGTTGTGAACTACCCAAATTGTACCATCCTGACTTTGGTGTGGGTGAGCATTAACAGTCGATGGAACTCCGTGAGTTGCCCAACGGGTGTGAGCAATTCCAACGGTACAGTCTGTTGGTAATATGCTTTTACTTATTTCTTCCTCTAGCTTAGCTACTTTACCGACTATTTTGCAAATAAAAGTTTGTGATTGACTAACTAAAGCTATTCCGCTAGAATCGTACCCTCTATATTCTAGTTTTTTAAGTCCATCTAAAAGAGTTTCAGCTAAATTTGATTTTTTGCTATAAAAACCAACTATACCACACATAAGTTTGAATTTTTCTAGAAAAAAATATTCTATAGTAGAATTTAATTTAAAATATTTGAAATAAGTTGTCTATAATTTTTTCCAAATTTGTCAAAACTTTTTGAGGTGTAATAGAAATACAGTCATAACAAAAAAAGGTAAAAAGTTGACAAAAGTTTATTATTTTATATCCATTTCCATGGTAGAAATTTCTTTATCTATTATTTTTTTAGGCTTTGTAGTGTACTGAGAGATATTTGTGCCACTCTGCCGTTACTGGTATGTCTTTAAGTAAGCGTTTATTTTGTTTTGGTTTAGTATTAATCACACTCTTTTTAATATTGGTTTTTAGTTTACCAGAAGCTAGGGCCGAAGCAAAAGTCACAGATTTCTTCAGTGGTACTGTTTCTATAAGCTCCTCAAATTCTTCGAGTTTAAACGTCAACATTGGTTATCACTACATTATTTTTGCTGTAAATGATGATTTAAAGAAGGCTTTTGAGATAATACAACAACAAGAATCAAACAAAATATCTCAAGAGATAGAAAGAATTAGATTAGAAGAAGAAAAGCGGGAAAAAGAACAACAAGCAAAGCTAAAATTGGAAAAGTCCAGATCAGTTCGACTTCAAATAATCCAAGTTCCTAACCAAATTGTTGGTGATTTTGAAGGATCTATTCGAACTGCATGTTCACAGTATGGTTGTGATCCAGAGCAACTAATTCGAGTTATGTATTGTGAATCTGGTGGTAGAAGTAATGCTGTCAATGGTATTCATTCTGGTATATTTCAGTTTAACCCAAATACTTTTAAATCCAATGCCAAAAGAGTTGGTCTAGTAGATGCAGATATATGGAATCCTTACCATCAAATTACTGTAGCAGCTTGGATGTTTGCTAACGGTCAAGCATGGCAGTGGCAATGTAAATAACTTTATATTAATATATTATTAGTTTTTCGTGTTTTTTAGTTCCCAGAACTTCCTTAATTTTATTTATTTTAATTTCTTTTAATTTCTTTTAGCTTTAACTTTTTTATTGCCAGCCTATTTATATACTAATTCTTGATTAGTAAAGGTTTATGAAGCTTATAGTTTTTAACTTACATTATATTAACAATAATTTCTAATTATCATTAAAAAATGGATGGACTTAATGTTAATTGTAAATAGAAAAATATCAATTTTTTTAACCTTTCTTATTCGCAAAATTATTTGAACAGGTTAGAGTTTAAATGTGCTAGTTTAAAACTTTTTATGGAGAAAAGTTCATTGTTAAAAACAATTTCCACAACATCTATCAAATCATAGATAATTACAACTAGCCAAATTATTATAGAAATACCAGCAGAGACTGCGGCCACATCTTTAATTATTTTAATTTTTGGGTCAAATTTTTTGATTTGGAAGTCACATAGTAATTCTACACAAGTATTTATTATTTCCATACTAAGCATATAGCCAGTGGCTAATAACACAATAATACCATTAATATATTCGTTAAAATACAAGGTTAAACCAAGAACAAAAATAGAAATTATTAGTTTATAAGTAACACTAAAATCATATTTAATAATAAACCAGAACCCACTAATCACAGCTCTAATTTTGTGAAGCGGTTGGTATTGGTGTTTTAACAGTCTTTTGTATTCAAATTTGTTGTTAACACTCATGCTCATATCTTATGAAGAAGATCTCTATAAGATTTCTTTTTTAGTCAAAACTATTTAATCTACTAAATCTACTAAATCTACTAAACTTCAACAATATCTATTAATTACTAAATTATTGACTTGGCAATGACAATCATACAGCTTGTGACTACAACTTTAAGAACTGTTACCTTCTCCCAAAAACTTGGGTTACAAATATTGTATCGGCTCCGTTAATTTTTCCTTTTTGTATTGCTACTCCTGTTTCTGTATAACCTTCTCCTAGAATATTAGCTCTATGAGTAGGGGAATTCATCCAAGCATTAACCATTTCATCAGCTTTTTTGAATCCATTAGCTAGATTTTCACCAGCTTCTACATATTCATACTTTACTTCTTTAATAAAATCAGACCATTTTTTACCATCAACAGGACTTATATGAGAAAAATATTTATTGTTTATCATATCACGGTTTTTATTATTAGCTGCATTTGTAAGTAGTTGTTCACTAATAAGTGGTTTCAAATTATTTTTAATCCTTTCTTTATTGATTAAAATTATAACTTGATCAGAATTATAAGGTAATTCAAGTGCTATAGCATATTTTACTGTATTTTGAGTAAGTAGAAATACAAATACAAAAGCAGAAATAATACAAGCTACTATAGAAATAAATAATAAGTAATTACTTGAGCGAATAATTTTTGACATGTTTTTTTGTTTAAATATTTAAATATTTAAAAATTTATGCTATATATTATAGCCTATAGCGTTCATCTATGGAAACTAGATGATTTATTATGGTTGATCTCAAGAATTATATAATAAGTTTTTTGATTTGACAATTTTTGATTGATAGACCAAGT
>CAKZLR010000018.1 GCA_937127165.1 uncultured Candidatus Peregrinibacteria bacterium | reverse complement strand
TACCAACTACTTCCAGCCCAGTTAGGCATGGTGTCTGGTTCTCGTCGACCAATCACCCTACCCTGCTCATCTCGAATGTTTATCCAATCTACCTTGCCAAGAGGAGATCGGCCTTCTGGTGACGGCAAATAGTCTTCTACATCCGGCAAAATTAAAGGTAGTTCAGTAGTATCAAGAAGTCTGATCTTATGGAGCTCGCCGTCAATTTCGGTCAAAGATAACCCCGAAAAATTTTTGTTTATCCAATCAAAAGCCTGTGACAAAACATCAACAATATAAGAATCTCTATTTTGTGCTATAAATTCTTTCACAAAATCTTTTTGTTGCCAGCTAGGAAAATAAACTGTATATTGAGACTGAGGAACAACAAAATTTAAAATCTGGTCAGCCTTGACCCACATCATCTCACTAACTTTTTCTGGTTTTTGAATCTTTGGCTCATGTTTAACTGTAACTATAAAAACAAAATTCAGTTTTTTATTATCCTCACTAAGATTCATTTCAGTAAAGCCTAAATAATACAAAACTTGACCTAGATCACAACCAATCTCTTCTTTAATCTTTCGTTGCATCGCCTGCGAAATAGTTTCACCTTCCCCTATATGCCCGCCAATCAAGTCAAAAGTCGCCGATCTCCTTTGAAGCAAAATTTGACCTTGGGAATTAACAACAACACAGTTAACGACACCAATCCGACCTGAGTTTTTTAGTTGTTCGTCTAGTTTCTCAAAATCTACTAAACCATCTTTAATCTTAATATACTCAAACGGAAATGGCTCACCCCAATATCGCTGACGGCTAAAGACCCAATCACGGAATTTATAATTGATTTCTCGCTTACCTCTGCCTTCAGCTTCCAATTTTTGGATTAATTTTTCTTTAGCCTCCTCACTGGTTAAACCGGAATACTCTCCTGAGTTAAATAAAACGCCGTAATCAGTAAAAACTTTGCTAGTTTTTTCTCCACTTATGGGTTTTACGTTTTCTAAAATTTTCAGCCCAAACTTTTGGGCAAACTCAAAATCTCGCTCATCGTGCCCCGGAACCGCCATAATCGCTCCAGTACCGTAACTGCCAAGTACATAATCACTAATCCAAATTGGCACTTTATCTTTTGTAATTGGATTAATAGCATAACTCCCGGTAAAGACTCCAGTTTTTTCAGCCCCAATTTGTCTTTCTCGGTCACTTTTGTTTTGCACTTCTTGCAAATAAACTCGTACCTTTGGTAAGTTTTCCTCGATAGTTAGTTGTAAAACCAAAGGATGCTCGGGAGACAACACCAAAAAAGTAACCGCAAAGATGGTATCAACTCGGGTAGTAAAGGTTTCAACTATCAAACTTTCCTCTTGAGAGATGCTTGTAAGGTGGAGTGCTTCCTTTCGTAAAACTTGCTCAAAGACACTCCAAACACTAGGTTCAATCTGATCACTAAAATGTCCTTTAGCTTCCACAATTATCAGCTCGCCTTCCACAGCTTGCACCAAAGCCTGAGCTTGAGCGGTAGAAATAACTGGATCAGAAGAAGATTGCAAACACTTAACAAAAGTGGTATTCGCCTTGATTTTTGCAAAGTCAAAATTCCAATTCCACTTATGGGTAAACGGCCGCACATTGATGTTTTTGTCCAAAAAGTCTGGAGACACAAAGCCGCCAGTGGTAACCAAACCTAAAATCGGCTGATCTAGTTTTTCTAAAACTTTGAGGGCTAGTACAGAACCAAGACTATGACCTAAAATGATTGTGTTGTTGCCAAATTTAACTGAGTTTAAAACGAAATCAACACATTCTTGTTCGTCTGGATCTGTAAAATTAGGCAAATCCAAAGCCACTACTTCACAACCAAAGTCTTCTAACCTAGATTTAAGCCAAGGAATATAAATACTCTGGGAACTACCTCGAAAACCGTGTAAAATTACAATTTTTGCTTTCTGCTTTCTGCTTTTTGTAGTTGTTTCTACTTCCCATCTGACCGTGCAACCTTCGCTTTTACCAATCCAATTTCGTTGCATCTCCTTAACATGTTCTGGAAAATGAGTTTCTTCTAGACCGCTAAGTAATTTTTCGGCATATTCTGGCATCCTCAAAACCCACTGCTTCATCTTTTTGCGATAAACCGGATACTCACCTCGTTCACTAATTTTGGTTCCATTTGGACCATCTAACACCTCTTCGTTAGACAACACAGTCCCCATTTCAGGACACCACCACACTTCAGTTTCTTTTTGTTCGGCTAAACCAGCTTTATAAAACTCGCCAAAAATCCACTGAGTCCACTTGTAATAATTTTCATCAGTTGTAGAAAACTCTCTGTCCCAGTCAAAACCATAACCCATTCGCAGAACTTGTTGCTTAAAGTTAGCAATGTTTTCTTTAGTGATGATCTTGGGATTCTTGCCTTCCTTCCTAGCTCGCTCCTCAGTGGGTAAACCAAAAGCATCCCAACCCATCGGAAAAAGCACGTTATAACCATTCATTCTTAAAAACCTAGCGTATACATCCGGTACTGTATAACGAAAAACATGACCAATATGCAAACTAACACCCGATGGGTAAGGAAATTCGGTTAAAATATATTTTTTAGGACGATCATCAAAATCAACGGCCCGGTAAAGGTTATTTTCAAACCAAAGTTTCTGCCAATAAGTCTCGATATCCTTATAAGGATGGGTAGATTGAGTCTCAATATTGTCAACTTGATTATTTTGGTTTGAGTCTTGGTTCATATGCAACAGAAATTAAAAGTTAAAAGTTATAACAATTATAAAATCAAATTATTAATTATTAACTTAATCATTAATTAATTATTACCATTAATTATTAATTTGTTTATTATGTTTGTTATTATTTATGTTTTATTATTTATGTTTTATTATTATTTTATTATTTATTATTTATTTTTTTTATTTTATCTTGTTTTATCTTTTATCAAATTACTTATAGTTAGATACTGTAGTTACTGTAGTTACAAAATGTATAAATATATAACTAAACTAGCGACAACCTAGCGTATCTCACCACCAAAATTTTCTCTTGTCAAGATTATTAGCCAAAATGATTTAACTATTCTTTTTTTGTCGTATTTTGTCGTACTTTCATCTAGTTTTTGTAAATTTAAAATTTTGTGTCTATACCAGAAAAATTGAAAAAACTAAAAGTGGTAATGAACTTTTCAAACTACCTTTTCCATTGAATGATGAAACTGACAGATAGGTACAGAAATAACTTCTACTTAACTCTAAACACGTAAACAGCTCTTGAAAAATCAACACCTACTCAAATCCCAGGTACAAAATCAACATCTCGTACTTTTCCTATACCTCTTAATAAAAAGAAACCTGAAGAACCTATTATTAAACTTTAAGTTCTAATAAATTACTCATCAGACGTCACGCAAAAACAGTAGTAGTTTTGGTATTTTCTTGTTTGATTGATTTTAGTTGCTTTGGTTTCAATTTAGAAAACTGGAAATTTTTCTAAGAGGTGGTATACAAAAACACCATTCGCTTGACAGAATTCAACACATTAGTCTAGTTTTCAGCAGTTTACTTTTTAGTAGTTAACAACTAAATTGTTTTGGTGATGTCTGTATCTGCTCAAAATTTATACTTTTTGCCTTCTGGAGAAGTGCAAGAGTTTAATGTAGTCATAGAAATTCCATATGGTAGTCAAAACAAATACGAATTAGATCCAGAAACTGGAGCTTTGATGCTTGATAGAGTTTTGTTTTCTGCCGAGTTTTATCCGTTTAGCTACGGCTTTATTCCGTCGACTAAAACTGAAGATGGAGATGCTTTAGATGTAGCAGTATTATTAACTAATCCTGTTCCTCCGATGACAGTTCTCAAAGCTAGAGCGATCGGTATAGTAAAAAAAATTGATTCAGGTGACCAAGATAATGTGATTTTGGCTGTTCCTACCGGTGATCCAAGGTTTAAGGATGTAATCGATATTTCTCAACTTCCAAAACATCGAATTGACGAGATTCTGGACTTTTTCCAAAATTACAAAAGACTTCAAAACAAGGTTGTCCAGATTCAGGGTGTCTTTGGTAAAGAAGAAGCCGAAAAAGAGGTCGAAACTTATTTAAACAATTATACCAGATAAAAAAGTTTTATGAATAATTTGGAAAATATATTAATTACTATTGAAGTAGTTTGTTTGGTGCTAGCATCAATTTTGATTTTGATACAAAATAGGGGCGCTGGTCTGTCTGGAACTTTTGGCGGTAGCGACCAAATTTACATTACTAGAAGGGGAATTGAAAGATGGGTAGTTGGCTTGACTGTGTTCTTTATCGTGGTGTTTGTGATAGTCAGAATAATCTCTCTTTATCTGGCTTAGTCTTTGGTTTTTTATCGGAAAATTGAAAATTGTGGATGTGTTTTGATTAGAGTTGAAAAGTAATTACCGCTTTGACATTAGCAATTGTAAACGATTTTTGAAGATTAGATTGACTTGTGATTGTATAGCTGATTATATAGCAATAAACGCTAGCTAAATAAGAAAATTTTCAATTTTGGTGTTCTTGTTCCAAACAGTATGCAATACATTCAACTCACAAAAGGTGTTCATTTGTTGTTACAACCAGCCGATCGCAATAGAATTGATTTAGAATTTACCTACTCTAGTGGCGGTAGTTGGTTTGAGCAAACAGGAGATAAAGGAAAGCGACATCTGCTTGAACACTGCTTAGTTTCTAGCACTCAAACAATGAACTTTGCAGAAGTCAAAGACTACTGTTTTGCTAACGAAATAGACTTGAACGCTTACACCAGCAATCTAACAATGTCCCTTGTCGCTAGTGGTCACAAAGATGACTTTGATAAAATTTTTGACTTATTAGCTGAATTTTTTTTCAATCCTTCCTTTCGTCGAGAAGACCTGGATAGGGAAAAAGAAATAGTTTTAAGAGAAATCAGCGAAAGAACAGGAGACCCTAACTATATTTTATATTACGATACTTTAAAACAGATTTTTACAGAAGACTCCTTAATCAATAATCAAGTAATAGGGTTGGTGGAAGATGTAAGTAGCACCACTTTGGAGGATTTTTATAGACTTCATAACCAAATTTTAAATAATAGTCACTTAATTCTCAAATTTAGTGGTGGTGGTTTTGAGGTGGATACTGTGGTGGCTAAAGTTTCTCAAAAAATAAAACAAACAGCAAATTTACCTACCGAACCTTTCCAAAAATTAGGTTTTTTACCAAATGACACCTTCAAAGAGTTTACTAATTTGCCTTACACTCACCCACTAGGACATGAGCATGCCGAAGTAACAGTGTTTATTCCCTGTTCGGTAAATTTTAAAAATAGACCATCTCAAGCAGTTTTTGAGCAATTATATCTAAAATATGGAGGTATTTTGTATGACCGTTTAAGAGATGAGTTGGGTTTAGTATATGGCATTTCGGGAAGGTTTAGGCAGACTATCCAATCTTTAGAAATTGAATTAGCTTGTGAGATAAGACATATTAAACAAATTTTAGAAGAAATATACAAAACTTTTGGCGATTTTGAAAAAAACTTCAAACCAGAAAAATTTGAGCAGATGAAAAATAAAATTAGAAAACAAAAAGATATATCTACAGATAACCCAAAATTTTTTGTAGATTTTGCTGAAAACAGAATGCTCAATTTCGGTTTAGTTGAGCAATATGAAGACTACAGCCAAAGGCTAGAAAGTGTAGACCAAGAATCAATAAAAAATCTCTACAATCACATTAAGCAAGGCTTGCAATCCAGAAAAGTCTTAGTTGTTAGTAAAGACAAAAAAATTCAAAATTTAGAAATTTTTGTGTAAATTTTTTTGTTGGTTGGTTAAGATTATATATAAAGAACAGTTTTATTCCTAATTTAGTGATTAAACAAAACAATATTCTTTTCTTTACTGTCTAATTACGGCAATCTATAATTTCATATTAAGTCCTAGTAAAGACATCCAAAATGGACATTTGACAAGTTTTAATTATGAATTTAGCTTAATAAATATTAAGTTTATTCACTAAGTTACTTAGCTGGATGGAACCGATTTGTTTTGTTTACAATAAAAAACTCACTTGCTATTTTACGAAAAATATGTTAATTCAACCTCGATTTAACTAATTAATTTTATTACCAATCCTGTTGTTTTATGCTCAAACTTATTAGATCCAAAAAGTTCTACCTATATGCAACAAGCATATTTTCTTTTGCCTTGATTTTACTACCTATATCAATTAATGCTCAAATAACTGCACCAGAACTTCCCGGGGGAGGGATTACGTTAAATCTCACTAGAGAAAACATGTACGAATTTTTAGTGTCTATCGCTCAATTAGCAGTTTTTATTATACCTGGTATTACTCTTTTATTTATTATCTGGGGGGCATTTAAACTAGCTACTGGGGATTCAGATAATGGTTGGAAAATAATCAAAAATGCACTAATTGGCCTGACTATTGCGGCTCTTTCCTTCTTGATTGTTGCCTTGCTTAGCGGTCTGATAGAAAGAATTTACGACGGAACTTTGTTTAATTTAAGTTAATGTTAGATTCAACAAATTTAAAGAGGTTTTAAGTGTGAGTAAATCAGTTGTTCAATGTTGTTTTTTAGATAAAAGTGAAGAATTGTTAATACAATTAGGAAAGGTAGATTTTGTTTTTTATTTGTTTAGTTTGCATTTGAGCACAAGTAACGAAAATTAACGTTGGTTATAAATTACTAAAAGTACTAATTAAAAGATACTAAAAAAATTTAATGACTATTACGGATATAATCCAGTCCAAAAATGTTGTCTCCACCTTTCCTAATCGTGGTTTGTCTTTGGCTAGTGGTAATGGGGTTTATCTTTATGATGAAAAAGGTGAAGAATACCTAGATATGGGTTCTAATTTTGGTGTTAACCTTCTAGGTTATGGTCCAAGTCCAGTTACAGAAGGTATCAAAAAACAGGTTGATATTCTAATTAACTGCCATGGTTCTTTTGGCAACCCTCAGCGAAGTCAAGCAACTAAAAAACTTTTAGAACAAGTTGAAAAAGTCGGATTGACTGGCTTTAATCGTATACTTTGGGCAAATTATGGAGCAGAGGCAGTAGATGCCGCTATTAAGTTTGCTTTAATTGCTACCGGTCGCAACCGTCTTTTGTCTCCTAGAAATGACTATCATGGCAAAACTTTGGCAGTGCTTTCTGTAACTAGTAGCAACGAAGGCAAATATCAAAAACCCTTTCAAAAATTTCTACTCTCTACAGATTATTTTGAGTTTGGCAACATTGAATCACTAAAAAAAACTATTTCCAACCAACATGCTGCTCTTATTATCGAACCAATTCAAGCAGAAGGTGGAATTATCCTTCCACCAGAAGATTACCTAGTGCAAGTAAGTGAATTGTGCAAAGAATATGGGGTGTTGTTAATTATTGACGAAATTCAAACTGGTTTAGGTCGCAACGGTCGGTTTCTGAATGTTCAAAAATATGTACCAGGAGGTTTTGATTGTGATATGATTTTGTTTGGCAAGGGTCTTGGTGGTGGTTTGCCAGTATCGGCTGTAGTTATTAAAGAAGAGTTAAATGCCAAAATCCCTAAAGGTGTGCACACTTCTACCACAGGAGGAAATCCTTTAAGTATGACTGGAGTAGTAGCTTTTTTAGATGAATTAGAAAAATCACAGATTATAGACAAAAGCCGAGTTATCAGTAAATATTTTTTTGAACAGCTAAGAAATTTACAAACAAAGCTAAATGATAAAATCGTTGATATAAGGGGAGAAGGTTTTATGATTGGAGTACAATTATTAGAAACCATAGACCCTATGGATATTCTCAAAAAATTACAACAGCGTAAGATTATTGCTTTGCCTTGTAGTAAAGATACTATCAGATTTTTACCACCCTTGATTATCCAAAAAGAACATGTAGACAAAGTCTGTCAGACATTAGAAGTAATTTTGAGCTAAATCAAGCTAAACCTTAATATTTAGAACAAAGTTGTTCGTTCCTAATCTTTTTTTAGAAAAACTTTTTTGTTAAATTCCCCATTCACAAATTAAATTTTATGTTTTTGTTTCTGTAAAAATTATTTTCTTTGAATCAAAAATCAAGAAAAACTATAGATAATTTTGTAACTACAGAAGAGGTTATATGTTATAAAACAATTACTGCTTCTGCAATTATAGATTCTCAAAGAGTTAAAATCTTAAAGTTAAAAACTAATCAAGTACTCTTTTACCCCACAACTCTCATCACTTCCTTAATGTCAGTTATCCCCAAAATAGCTTTTAGTACAGCATCTTGCTGCATCGTCAGCATTCCTTCGGTGGCTGCTACTCGCCTAACATCTAAAAAAGAGACAGTTTCCCGAACAAGTAAATCCCGGATACCGTCAGTCATAGTTAGAACTTCATAAACTCCTATTCTACCTTTATAACCTAAACCTGCACACTTGTCACAACCATCGGAAGTATAAAATTTGATTTCGCCTGGTAATTCAACTCCGTGATTTTGGGGTATATTGGATAAAACATTGTCTACAAAAGCCTTTTCTCGGTCGTCTAAAATAGCCTCTCGCCTACAATGAGGACAAAGTTTACGAACTAATCTCTGACCTACCACCATGTTTAAAGCATCGGCCAATAAAAACCCCTTAATTCCCATTTCCATTAACCTTGGCACAGCACCCGCAGCATCGTTGGTATGAATTGTAGATAATACTTTGTGTCCTGTGAGAGAAGCTTGCACTGCTACATCAGCAGTTTCTTTATCGCGAATTTCTCCTACCATAACCACATCGGGATCTTGTCTCAAAATTGACCTTAAACCATCAGAGAAATTATAACCAGCACTATAATCAATTTGGGTTTGAGAAATTCCGGGTAATTTGTATTCAATCGGATCTTCTAAAGTGATAATCTTGTTTTGACCATCATTTAGAGATTTTAAAAAAGTATATAAACTGGTGGTTTTACCACTTCCTGTAGGACCTGTTGCCAGTATCATCCCAGTAGTTTTAAAAAGAGCTTCCCGAGCCCTAATGTTAGCATTACCGATAAACCCTAAATCATCTAATGTCAGATTAACACTACCTGTACCTAAAAGTCTCATAACTATTGAGTAGCCGTAGTTGGAAGGTAGCAGAGAGACTCTCATATCAATTTCTTTAGAACCAGCAAAGAAAGTAAAACGACCATCTTGAGGTTGATTATCTATATTAATTTTTAACTTAGACATCACCTTAATACGATTTTCAATTTTATCAATTAAATCGACAGGTAATTGTAAAAAAGTGTGCAAAACACCATCAATTCTAAGTCTTATATTATACACATCTTTTTCTGGCTCAAAGTGAATGTCTGAAGCATCGTTTTTAATGGCCGCAATCAATATAGCTTCAACAATTTCAGTGATGGAAAGTTGTCTCCATTTTTGAGTTAAAGACTTAGGGTTAGATAAGGTTGAATCCCGCATTTTTTCTTCTGTTATGTTTATGTTCTCGATAAAATCAGAGTAGCTAACTGCATATTTATACTTCTCTAAAAGTATATTAAAACTAAATTCACTGCAATAGTAAACAACTACTTGTCTATCCTCTTTTTCAAACATTTTAATAATTTCATCTTGGCCGAAATGACCAGGTTTTGGTGTTGCTAAATAAATAAAGCCGTCTTTAATCCCGATCACTCCAATTTTGGCAGACATGGCTTTTTCTTTAGGAATTCTGGTCAAATGACTAATATTAATTGGGTATCCATAAAGATTAATATATAACATGCCTAGCCTTCTTGCCTCTATTTCAGTATTTCGCTCCTGATAGTGTCTATCTAGCTCACTTCTAAGAGATTTTAACTTGTTTAATTTTTCATTATCTACAGTTTGCAGTTTTACTACTGATGGGCGACCTATAGAATTAGGATCTAATTGAACTACTGACATACAACATTACATTTTACTAAAAGACTGCTTTTAGGTCAAATGTTTATATATCTAAAATAATACTTTTTATTTTAATCTTGCAAAAGAGGTCTTTCAGATCTATTGTTCAACTTTGTTAGTTTAACATTTTTCTGTTAGATGTATAAAATATTGAATCAAATTGTATTTATTATGACAAATAGCACTAATTTCTTCGAGGTTTGTATGATGAACAAATTATAAAAGAGCATCTGTAAAAATAAATCTTCTTAGTCAAAGTTTTAGTCTTTTAGGGGAATCATTTGTAACGTAACAAAAGCAGGAGAAATAAATCTAAAGGTAACTAGTATAATAATGTAATTAAAAGACAAAAATATATATTTTTCATATTTAAAATTTTTTCATATTTAAAATTTCCTGTTATTAACAGGATTATATAATAAACAATACTTAATAAATGAAATAATATTTGTGAAAGTTATAATATATTTTAAATTGTTATTACAACTCAGAATGATTTATTTGACCATTTTATTTTTATTCTTCATGCATGTGCTTTTGCACTATTTTTAGTAAATTTCTTCTTTAAAAGAATTGTTATCACTGGGGGTAGTTCTGGAATTGGACTAGAAGTTGTAAAAAAGTGTTTAAAAAGGCAGTGGCTAGTCTTTAATCTTAGCAGAAATACTGTTAATATAACACATCCAAATCTTAAAAATATAGAATACAATTTAGAATATGAAGCTGATCGCCTCTATCCGATATTAGAAAGTGCTCGTAAGGAAATTGGTAATGTTGATGTTTTGATAAATAATGCGGGTGTGTATTACACTGGTGATCTAGACAAACAAAATCCTGATCATATAGAAAAAATGATTAGAATAAATCTAATGGGTACTATATACACGACACAAGTATTTTTGCCAACTTTCAAAGAACAAAATTATGGTACAATCCTTAATGTATCTTCAGCCGGTAGAACACCATATGATGGTAAGCCAAGAGAGTCTGTTTATATGAGTAATAAATACGGAATATCTGGTTTCAGGGAAGGTTGGAAAAAAGAATCAATATTCGTGTAATGGGTTTTTATCCTGCAACTACAAATACAAATTTATTTAAAAACCTAGATAATCAAACAAAAATTGATACTTCAAAGTTTATGCATCCTAAGGATATTGCTGAAATCATTTTTTTATGATTACACGATCTAACAGAGTGTCTATGAGTTATGTTAGTTGTAAATAGGAATAAATGTTTTTATAATTTCAAATACAACTCTGAAGAGTTTTCATATTATATAATTATATATTTTAAAATTTAAAAATCGTCTTTTATTAAGTTCTCACAAAAAATAGTGAGAATAGTAAGTAAGACCCGGACCTAGTATTTTTTTAAAAATTGACAAGAATTAAATTAGAAAATTTTTTTTGATTAAATTGGTAACAATTGTTATTGTTGTAGTTTTAAATAAAACTTGTAAGTAACAAGTAAAACTTGTAAAAATTAAATAAATTTTGAATAAACAAGTTTATTACACCAGTTTTTCTTTAGAAATCAAATTAGTACATAACCAGACCAAATATCAAATCAATCTTGATTTGATCTTAATGGATAGTGTTTGACTTTGTCTTGACTGACTGATTTACTATTTGTAGCATAGTCATATAAATTAAAGTATGAATTTTAACCGAATTTTCTGGCAAAAATATCAACGGCTTAACTCGGAACAAAGACAAGCCGTTGACACAATCGATGGTCCAGTGATGGTCGTAGCTGGTCCGGGGACAGGTAAAACAGAATTACTTAGCATGAGAGTAGCCAACATTCTCAGGGAAACAGATACTTTGCCAGAGTCTATTCTTTGTCTTACTTTCACAGACTCAGCGGCTGTAAATATGAGAGAAAGATTAATCAAGATTATTGGATCACAGGCTAGCAAAGTGTATATTCACACTTTTCATAGTTTTGGAACCGAAGTGATTAGTCATAACCCCGAATATTTTTTTTCCGGAGCTAAGTATATGCCGGCTGATGACTTAGCTTCAATTGAAATTTTGCAAAGTATTTTTAATACTTTTGACCATGATGATCCTCTCAACCAACACAATTCTAAAGAAGGTTGGACTTATTTAGACTCTATCAGATCTAGAATTAGGGATCTAAAAAAAGAAGGTATAACCCCCGAAGATTTTGAACAAATTTTGGACGACAACGAAACTTTTATTTCTCAGGCTAGAAATATTATCAAAGACTTTTTTGTTGGGAAAATAAATAAAGTTTTACTATCAAAAGCTCGCCAAGACTTGATTGAACCCCTGAGACAGATTAACTTTGACGAAAAACAGCCAAATTATAGCCTTAAAAAACTAGTAATAGAGAGTTTGCAAAAGACTGTGGACGAAATTGAAGCTCAACAAAATCCTTCAACAACTAAATTAACTTCATGGAGAAACAGTTTTTGTAAAGTTGATGAAGACAAAAAATATAGGTTAAAAGCCGACCTTAACCATAAAAAATACCGCTCTTTAGCTAGAATTTATAAAAAGTATCAAGAAGGTTTGCACCAGTCTAAATTATTTGATTTTGAGGATATGCTTTTTGAAGTGTTAAAAGCTTTTGAAACTTACAAAGAGCTTAGATACAATTATCAAGAACAGTTTTTATATATTTTGGTTGACGAATTTCAAGACACTAGTGGTGTGCAGACTAAACTTATTGACATGTTAGTTGACACAAAACTAACTAATAATAGACCGAACTTGATGGTAGTCGGAGATGATGACCAGTCAATTTTTAAATTTCAAGGAGCTTATTTAAAAAATATTTTAGATTTCAGAAAAAAATATCCAACATGCCAAATTATTACCCTGACCAAAAATTATCGTTCAAAACAAACTATTCTCGACTTTGCCAGTCACTTTATAAATAACTGTGAACAAAGACTTGCCGACTTCCCTGAAATCAATAAAATTTTGATTAGCCAAGTCGAATCTTAAAATTTTAGCAAACAAAATTTTAGGTTGACAAAAATCATCTATTTAAGAAAATCATTCTTAATTTGAAATTAAGTTCATCAATTTTTAGATTAAATCTATGCCTAAAAAAAAGCAAAATGCTGACCAAAAAATTCAAGATTTTAAAAATAAAAACCTTTCAAAATTAGATGATACTCAAAAAGAAGAAACTAACTCGTCAGTTCCTTCGTCAGTTCCTACTAAAGTCTCAGATAATGATTCTGCCTCTAATGATAGCCAAATTCAAGCCCAAACTCAAGATGATATAGTTCAGAAATTATCTGCAGAGCAAGATACCTTAAAAAAGGAAATAGAAGAGCTTAAAGCTAAAAATTTACGGCTTCTAGCTGATATGCAAAATGTGATGAAACAAAACGAGATGGACGTAGATAGAGCAAAAAAGTCGGTTAAAAAAGAAATTGCTTTAAGTTTAGCTGATTTTGTTAGTCATATGAACTTAGCTTTCAGTTATGCTCCTGAAGCTAGTGAAACGGCGGTCAAAGATTTTGTTGATAGGTTAAAAAATAGTTTAGATACAAGTCTTAAAGTTCTGCAAAAATTTAATATTGAAATTATCATTCCAAATCCAGGAGATACCTTTAATCCAGAGTTCATGAATGCCGTCAACGAACTGTCTGGTGACACCTCTATTCCAACAGTTAAAGGAGTAGTAAGCGCCGGAGTAAAAGTAGACGGTCAAGTAATCAAGCCAGCAGTAATTACTTTTTAGTAGTTGTCAAAAATAAAAAAATTTGATAATTACGTATCTCGACTAAAATCCAGTTTTAGGCAGAATTTATGTCAAAACATTTTTTATCCTTGAAAGAGCAATATATTGACATGTATGAGTATATATCAACGATTACTTGGATACAATACGAAGAAGCTAAAAAAAGAAATAAAGATTATAAGGGGTATTCCTATTTTTTTGGTAGAACTTTGCATAGATTACTCCACCCACTTTATTTTTTCAACCAAAAAATGGATCCTCAATTTGTTTATGAACGAGAAAAATTTGACCCTGCAAACCCAGAAGAAAAATTCGCTAGTTGGGAACAAAAGAAAGCCTTTCTAACACTAAAATTCAGAGAGAAGAAATTAGAAATATATAGTAAAGAATTTAGTCAAAATGTACTGTCTCAGTACGATTACCGGGTCATCCAATGGATGATTAAGAATCATTACTACAAAATTTATGAATTTGATCCGTATTTAAGTTTTTATTTAGATATTTTGGATTGGACAGAAGAGTATTTTCATAATTTTTTCCAAACTAAAAACGAGGTTGTCTTTGCTTAATTTTATAATTTTATAAATTATAAATTTTCTATAAAACATAGAAAAAGAAAGTTCTAAGAAAATTAATTATAAATAAATACTCCACCATAAGATATCTCAGTTTGCAATCCTTTTCAAGTCATTTTAATTATTCAGATAGTCGATTGTAACTTAACGTTTGACAAAACTATTTGGTTTAAGCAGAAACTATTATTAGTAATTTCATTACTATGAATAACTTTAGCGAGGCAGACTATCAAAAAAGGGTTTCTGAATTAAAAGAACGGTTTACACAATTCCAAGTGGACTGGAACTATGAACATAATGTGTCTATTTGTGAAAGATCCAAAACAGTTATTGAACCGTTGATTAGTGATGAATTTTTTCTCAGCTACCACAAAGAGTTTGATCATTCTTCGTGTGCAGAAACTAAGTATTTAATTTTTGATTATGACGGAGTACTAGCCGATTCCGACGAAGCTAATTTAGCTTGTTGGGCTGAGCTGAGAGCCGGTGGTGACTACAAAAAAGCTAAGGAAATGAGAGATGAATATTTTGATAAACCCAGACATCATAAAAATCATGGACTGAGCCAAGAAGAGTTTGAACAGCAGGCTGTTGCCAGTTGGAATTTTATAAGGTACATGGCTAATAAAGAGTTTTGTCTATTTGAAGGGTTCGTTAACGAAATTGCTAAAATCTCAAACACAAGACTTGCAATTGTTTCTAGTTCTTCAAAAGAGTTGTTAATTTTACCGAAAATCAGAAATTGTAAGTTAAACTTCACTCACATTTTAGGTAGAGAGGATAACCACTCCAAGGAGGAAAAAATCACTCAAGTTTGTAAAGATTGGGGTATATCTCCCACACAAGTTTACTATTTTACTGACACTAAAGATGATGTGATTGAATTACAGAACTTTATGGACAAAACCAAAATTATTGGTTGCAGCTGGGGCTGGGCAGGTAAAGATAAATTACTTGAAATACTACCAGAAAGTCAAATTCTGGACAAGTTTGAGGATATTCACAAGTTGTTTAGCAAAAAAACCAACTTACAAAAACTAACCCTTAAAGGTTTAGATGAGGTTAATTTTTATCCTAGTGAATTTAGACAAAGAGGTCAAAATTTTATCCAAAATGTTCTTGATTGGTGTATTTCTCGAGATCTTACCTGGGGTCATAAAATTCCTGTGTGGTATAATTTAGACACCAATCCAGAAAAAAAATTTTTTAGTTATCAAGAGTGGTTGAAAAATCCTGAAATTAGGCACAAATTCCAAGTTAGTCCAAATAAGCCTGATTTACCTGGAAACTGGGTACAAGAAAGCAAAATTTTAGATACTTGGTTTTCATCCTCGCTTTGGCCGCTATCTACTTTGGATTTCGTGGAAACAGTTAAACCTCAAAAAACTGTAGTAATAGTTGGTGGTGGAGATGCTTTTAAAACTGACCAAGAAATGCTGGAGGAGCTGAAGCAAAGAGAGATAGACATTCGCCAGCAAAAAATCGACTGGAAAATCAACTTGTTTACCAAACTCTCCAGTGCTGGAATAGAAGTGTTTTACCCACAAATGCCAAACAAACAAAATGCCAATTATGAAGCTTGGAAGATTTGGTTTGAAAAATATATTGCTCAAATTGATCCAGAAAATGAACTATTTTTAGTTGGTCACAGTCTTGGTGGTAACTTTTTACTCAAATATCTATCCGAAAACTCTCTCAAAGTGAAGCAACTTCATTTGGTGGCAGCTTGCACTGATGCTTATACTTTTGAGATTCAAACCGAACTTGATTTAATCAAAGAAAACTGTGAGCAAATTTTTGTCTATCACTCCACCGACGATCAGATTGTTCCGTTTGAGCAATTTAATCAAATAATATCTCGGTTGCCAACCAGCAAGCGGTTTATTTTTGATAATCGAGCTCATTTCAATATCCCACATTTTCCCGAAATTGAAGACTATATTTTATATAGTAACTACTTTTATACTTTTTCCAAATATATTAGTTTGGACCAGCATTTCCAAAACCGGTTTGGGGCTCATGCAATTATTTATAATCCTAAAACCAAAAAACTACTATTTCCCAAAATAAACTGGGATATACTCAGAAATGTGAGTGAAGAAAAAGCTGAATATCATTTAGTTGGTGGTAAGTTAGAGCTTGGTGAAACTGCTCAAAAAACCCTTTTAAGAGAATTTGAAGAAGAAACCGGTATAAGTAGGAACGAAATAACTAAGTTGGATTTTGTAGGTAAAATTTTTCTTGGATTCAATTTTTACAAAAATAACGAATTGCAAAACATTCGACTTGAATCTAATCTTTTCTATGTAGAAACTGAGTCCGAAAAAGAGGGTGTTTGCGCGGATTATCAAACTACTAAGTGGGTCGATTTAAAAGATGTTAAAGGCAAAATAATTAATGGATTTGAAGAAAGTATTGAGTTTGTGCTAAACAAATTTTCTACTAATTTTAGAACTGAGTTTAACAACCAACTAATGGAACAAAATTTGGCTAAAAAAGTTGATTTTGAAGAATTTTACCCAACCCAAACCATGGTTACGGCCAAAGAGATTTTTTATTTATGGATAGTTAGAATGATCACTTTGGGTAAATATTTTACTAATCGTGTTCCCTTTGAAAATCTAGTAATTACTCCTACTATTTTGGATGAAAAAGGTCGTAAAATGAGTAAGTCTTTGAAAAATGGTTTAGAGCCCGGAGAAGCTATCGCTAAATTTTCTAGTGACTCCCTTAGACTATCAATGCTGAGTGGTATGATTCCGGGAAGAAATATGCGATTTGGTGGTAATTTAGCCGATCGTTTAATGGAGAAATACCGGAACTTTGGTAATAAAATTTGGAATGTTGCTCGTTTTTTAGAATTCAAAAGTGGAAATTGGCAAGAAAAAGTTACAACAGCTCTAGAAAAACCTAAATCTACCTTCTTAAAAACAAACCCAGTATCAAACGAAATATTTTTATCACCAGAATCACTAGCCTCCGCTTCGTGGTGGATTTTGCAAAAATATTTAGATTTACAAGATAACTTAGAGCATAATCTACAAAACTACGAACTAGCTCACTCGGTTGATGTTTTGTATGGCTTTTTGTGGGACAATTTTGCTGATTGGTATATTGAGTATCTAAAAACAGACGAAACACAGGTTGCTTTTGCAAAAAGTCTATTTCAGCAATTTATCATCACAGTTTCACCGTTTATACCTTTTGAAACAGAAGTTTTGTGGTCGGAATTTTTTGGCCAAACAAGCCTTTTAGCTTTTGCTCTCGAGAGAAATGAGCAGTACCGCCAGTTGTGGTCAAAAAACCCTAATAGTCAGGTTCAAGCTGAAGAGTTTGCTGCAATTATTAGATTTATTCAAGATCTCCGTTCCACTCGAGGTTTGTTTGCTATTGATCCTGCCAAATCAATTCAAGTATATTCCCAATCAGTATTGCTTAATAAATACAGTAAGTTTATCCAGATAACAACCAGAAGCGAGATAGTACCAGAACAAAAGCAGGGATTGTATAGTGTTCAAAAAGAGGGTTATGAATACTCTTTGGATATTCTAGCTTATATCCCAAACAAGCAAACTGAAGTTAACAGAACTAACAAAATTATAAAAGACTTGGAAACTCAAATTGAGTTTTTACAAAACCAATTACAAAATCCCAATTTTGTACAAAATGCCGACCCTGAGGTGGTGACTGAAAAACGACAACAACTTTTGCAAAGAAAACAAGAGTTAGATCAACAACAATCCAAAATTAATTTTTTAAATAACTAATTTTTAGTATTATGCAACCAACTACTCCACAACAAGGCTTTTCTCAAGATGAAGCAGGATTTGTTCAAACAACACCCACCAATCAATATTACCGACCTCAACCTGGAAATAATTCTAACTTAAACTACCAGAACAATCTTGTTTATGCTAGTTTTTGGGAAAGAATTGGTGGCTACTTTGTAGATTTTTTAGTTATATCTGTAATAAGTTCTATATTATCGTTTGTTGTTGCAATACCGTTTTTACCTTCTATGATTAATTCTTTTTCTGAATTAGAAACAACTCTAGAAAGGTTAGAAAAATCTTCAGATAGAAGAAATAGTAATAACAATTTGATAAACAACAGACCTTCATCCAATACGATAACTGTTAGTGGAAAAGAACTGAATTTAACTCCAGAAGAGGAGAAAATTGCACAAGAAGCTTTTTTTAGTTTTTTTAGATCAATAATTTTTCTACTTATCATGGTCCACATAACATCACTTGTATTTACTTGGTTATATTATTCTATTATGGAATCTTCAGAATATCAAGGAACCGTAGGCAAGCTAGTTCTAGGGCTAAAAGTAACAGATTTGAATGGCAACAAAATCAGTTTTGCCAGAGCTACTGGTAGAAATTTTGCTAAAATAATCACTGGGTTCACTTTCGGAATTGGTCATTTGATGGTATTGTTTACAGAAAAAAGACAGACTTTACATGATATGATTGCCAGCTGTGTGGTAGTGAAAAAATAGGTTTAGTAAAAGACTTAAAAAGTCATTAGAGATTTAGGGTTTTTGTAGTTTGTCTTTGGTTTAATTTTTCGAGCAAAGAATTTTTGAGTTGCTTATAGGTCGTAGTCCGTTATCATAAACATGCTTCGCTTGCTTTAAGTAAAAGTACTTTTAATAACCAAATAACCATATTTTACTGGTTTGTTAGATTGAGGTATAGTGTTGAGCCAAAAAAGATAATGATTTAAAAATTTTTTATATTTTTTGTAGTAACTTTGTAGTATTCATCCTTTCTGAAAAATCTTTGTAAAAATGGTGTATCTAACCCGAGACGCCATAAAGCTGTCTTTATAGACTTTACCACAATATAGAGTAGATAAAATAGATATTATTTAGCTTAATTTCAATATTCCTACTATGCTGTAAAAACATAAATGAGACATCTACACCCTTGCCAATCAAAAAGAAATTTGCTATAATAACTCTATATGTCATCTGTCTTGGAAAGACTGCTTAAGTTGGCAGCGGAAACTGAGAGTACTCCGGAATTGAGAAAATTTTGGGAGAAGAAATATACAGAAGTATTACACGCCAGAAGACTTTTTGTTGTTAGCAACAAGACATTAGAGCTTTTATATCAGGACAAAACCCAAACTAAACCTGCTACCACATATGGAGATATCCTACTGTGTAAATATTTAGATAATCAAAAAGCTTTGGATGAAAGTCTCTTACAAGATACAATCGAGACAGCTGTTAGATTTTTGGATGCCTTACTTGATAAAATTCAATTTAGTCCTGAGGCTTTGGCTGTAGTCGCTCAATATCGAAAAATTGCTATTGGAATAGCTGATTTTGATGATTTTCTAGAACAAAACAAACATATCAACGAGTTAGATATAATTAATTATATTGGTAACTTCATTAGTAATAAAGCCTATCGAGCCAGTGAATCGTTAGCCGAAGAAAAAGGTCCTTGCTTGGCCTGGGAAAAAATTAAAAAACACCTTAGACCAAAATCTTTCGAGTTTTGGTATAACAAAAACACAGGAGAAATTAAAAATGGTACAGATCTCTATAAGATTTTTGACCAAAATACAATCCTACAAAGCCCCTTCGAATTAATTCCTAGAAGGAATAGTAGTATTTTACTTTTCCCTCAAAGTCAACCTTGGCAAGTTTGGAGTGATAGAGATCAATACTCACCCCCAACCACTATTGATACTACACAATTTACTTCTTCACAAGACGATAATCACCCTGTAATTACCAAAACCGATCTACCTAAGATAGATGAACCGATGTTTCAAATTGGTGAACTTGTTAGAGTAACAATTGATGGTCAATCTAAAATTTTACAAGTGGTTGATATTGATGTCCAACCAGAAAAAAATCAAACTCTTTATAGATTAACTGACGGAAATAAAGAAACTGAAGAAAAATTATGGAACGAAAATGAGTTGTCAGTTGTCGAATTGTCAGATCTTTTAGCTACAATCAACCAACGAGAAAAATCAACAATAGAGCCAAAATCACAAATAGTTTTGAATGCTCTGATAATAAATTTTAATAAGAATTTGATAGCTATTGACAAACGGTCTGAAGGTGTGATTAAGCTTCCATCAACCAATTTTAAAGAAAATAAAGAATCTGAAGAGGTTTTACAAAGCTTTCTGAACGAATATTTTGATTTCTATGGCACTGTTACTTCTAGTTTGGTTTCTACAACAGAAATTAAAGAAACAAAAGAATCCACTTTACACTTAGGGTTTTTAATAGACTCTAAATATTTTGCAAATAGTAATAAGCTTGAATGGGTCGATTTAGATTCAAAAGAATTGCCTCAATATATACAAATTTTGATTCAAAAGGCCAGTTCTCAACGCTCTATCATTTTAGAATTACAAAATACTCTTAAGCAAGCTATTAAAAAACAACAGGAATTAGAATCTAAACTTCCACCAGAAAACTATCAAATAACCCCAAACACCACTCATCACCAATACAAACCTGAAATTTTGGCAACTAACTTAGGTTCTTTATCTAAGTATGTGCTAAAATTAGAACAGCTACTTAAAACTACTGATTATGGGGATATGTTGCTCACGATTACATATGATGCAAGGGGTCCTAGGATTGTATCTCTTAAAGGTAGAGATTTACCACCAGATTTACAAAACACTTTAGATCTGTTCTTAGAGCTGATTAACTTTATCTTAATCAACAATATTGAACCTAGATTTTTATCAGAAAAACTAGAGTATGCTAAATATGAGCACATCAACTTACCTATCAAAGCGATTCTGCAATTTATTAGTGGCTCTTTGAGAGCCGCACCAAGTTGTGTGCAAGAAATAAGACCAGAAATAGTTGAACAAATTGACGAAAATAACTTGAACAAAATAGAAAACCATATTATACTTAATTCAGTTTCAAAATAAACTATTTTTTTATGCCAAACAAGTATAGTCTAAGATTAGAACAAGTCGTGCAAACTGCCAATTTTGGTAACCTACTAGTTAGTCTTATTTATGATCCTGAAGGTCCAAAAATCGTGTCTGTTTATGGTGGCGCAATCGAGCCGAATCTTAAACAGAATTTAGATACTTTTCTTGATTTAATTAATTTCGCTCTTCTTAAAAAAATAAAACCAAAAGAAATTGCTGAGCAAATACAAGCTAAACCTCAAGGTTATAAAAATTTGCCTTTAGATGATTTACTGGAAATTGTAGCTAAAGCTCTTCAGGATGCCCCAGAAAGTGTCAACCAAATCAACACTGAGATTTTGCAAGAATTGTTCCCAGAAACCCAAAAAAATATTCAACAAAAGTTCGATAATGCTCCAAAATCTGAAGGAGTCTCAAAACCAAAAGAAGCATACCAAAACCAAACTACAACTCCGGAGCAAAATCAAGCTGCCCAAGTTCAACCCGAGATACCAACAGAAGAGAACAACCAAATTAAGTTTTTCAATCCATTTAGAGATAGAAGAGAATAATTTTAAGCAAATTTCAGAGAAGGTACACAGCCCGTTTCTAGACTAAAAATGGAATATCTACTTTCCGAAAAGTGATTGTGTTAGTTCGTAATATTGGTTCGCTGAGGTCGTAAGGATAGGTTTATCTAGTATCTTCAAAATTAGTTCTGGTTGGAATTCTAGTTGGAATTTTGAAATTCAACCTAATCCTTGGTATATTTTATTATTAACATAATTTATAATATAATTTAATTAGTATAATTAAGTTTTTAACAAATTATTTTCTGATTTTTATAAAGATTATTTCTTAGCTAAATATTTTAAACTCTGTTTAATCATACCTGAGAGGTCTTTCTCATTCCATAAATCTTCTGCCTTTAGACGACTTATAACTCTTACTATTTCATCCCTTTTATAACCTAAATTTGATAGAGTTTCAGCAAAGGAAGTAGCCACACCACCCTGCCAAGTAGTCTTATCTTGTTGATCCAGGTCTTCCATCTCAATTTCTTTAGATTTGATCTCTAAAATAATTTTTTTAGCGGTTTTTTGGCCTAAACCTTTTATTGCGGAAAGTGTTTTTACATCGTTATTTTTGATTGCACTAGAAACCCCCTCGTAGCCTAAGACATAAATTACTTGAGCAGCGGTTTTAGGACCAACACCATCTACCTTAAGTAGCTTTTCTACCCATTCCCTGTCTTTTAATTCAGTGAAACCAAAAAGGTCTGATCTGTTTTCCCTCTGGACTTCCAAAATAAACAGATCTACGCTTTCATTAACCATAAAAGTACGAGTTGGCGGAACCTGAACAAGATAACCCACACCTGAAGGAAGTTTGAGAATAATTTGACCAATGAACGAAGCAACAACTTTACCACTTAAATAAGCTATCATATTAGAAACTAATTAAACGGTTGCGAGCTATTTCTTTCTGTTCTCCATCAGCTTGCTTTAGCACCAAAGCATATATTTCTTTAGCTTTTTCTTTCTCGTCGTATTTTAAGTAAAAATCACCAAGTTGTAACCAAATATCATAATCTTTTAGTCCAGATTCTTGAAGCCTATCTAATATCTTTCTTTCTATTTTTTCAAACTGAGTCATATCTTTGTCCGTTTTAGGTTTATCAAAAGCTGCTCCAAGAGCAATAGTAGCAGGATCTTGTTGTCGTTCTTTGGGCTTATCTTCTAAAACAGAAGGTGTTTGAAATGTAGATTGAGAGGGTGTTTGAGTCTGAGAAGACCCGCCTACCAGTTCAAAAGTACTGGCAGCATCGTTAATAATATAATTCAAACTAGGTTTCGACTGGTCATAAATTTGGCTATTCCCTTTAACTTTCTCAACTACGTGAGCAATTTGATTTTTTTCTTTTTCTGTGTCTATCTGATTTGCTGTTTTTTCATTCTCGTCTACGGATCTGGCTAAACTAATCAAAAATTTTAACCAACTTTTAACAGTTCCTAACCAATCCTGCTTTAGTCTATTAAACTCTTGAACTATTTTTTGCCACCAGCCTGCATAGTCTTGATTTTTTATAGTAGTTATAGTTTTTGTATAAATTTGACTGGCAGTCTCACTAATAGATTGACGGGTAATTCTTGATCTTAAATTGTCTTTCAGATCCACATTAGTAAATCTATGACTAGAAACAGTCTTACTTAGGATATTATTTGTATTAGACACACTATCTTGCTGTCTGATTTGTCTTGCTAAGTCCTCAACCCGATTTTTTTCCCAATCAACAAGAGCATAATTTACAAGCAATAACAAGCTAAAACCAAACAGCAAAGTAGCTAAAAAGCTGAAAAAAACGAATAACATAGTTTTAACTTAGTTTCTTGTCTAAGTAGAACTAGTAAACAAGGACTGGCTTTTAGTCAAGTTTTTATGTTTATAACTCACTTTTTGTAGTAAAAAATGTTAAATCTACTTCAAATTCTAACAAACTAACCCAAACAACACAGTTAACACTCCTTAAGAGAAGAATTTTAAGAGGTTTTTTAATTTGGTTGTGAACCATTTAGTCTTATAAGTTAATTTTATCTAAACTTTAAAATTAAATAATTAAATTGTAAAAATAAAAATTGTAAAAGGATAGTATCTCTAAAATATAATATAAAAAACTTGCTTCAACTTCAAAATCTCTTTACAAAAATTGTTACATAACACTAATTCTTCATAGAAGATGATGTCTAAATTTGTAAACTTTTTGACAAATCAAAATACAGATTCTCCAAAAGCTAGACTAATCAAAAATTTGCTAACTTTGTTGCTAGCTTTGCTTATCGTACTTACGAGTTTTGCTATTCTTAGCCCCATCGCTCAAAACACTCTCCAAAAAGATCAAGAAAGACGAGTCACTCAGCAACAAGTTGTATTTGAAGGTCAAAACTTGCCCAGTATTAATTTTTATAAAGGTATAGTCAAAAGCGAGATTACCAGAGAGTCTCAACCGAGTCCATTAGGGATAAATATGACCCAACAAAATGTTGAAGTAGAACTGGTTGAGGGGCCAAAGAAAGGTAAAGTAGTGAATATTGAAGTGTTTACTTATAGCACCCTTGAACCACTTAAAGTTGGTTCGGCTATTATAGTCAGGGAATTAGATTTTGGAGATAGTCAAAGGGAACCAACTTATAGTTTTGCTGATTTTTATAGAATCGATTTTGTCATATATTTAATATTTATCTTTATTCTTTTAGTTGTACTTTTATCTGGTTTCAAAGGTTTAAGCTCTTTTTTAGGATTGACTTTTAGTATTATCGTATTGGTGCTGTTTTTCTTACCCCAAGTAATAGGAGGAGCTAATATATACTGGATAACCTTTGTCAGTAGCTTAATAATTGTTTTAGTTTCTACCTATCTTTCACACGGTTTCAACAAAAAATCTACTATTTCCATAGTCTCCATCATGATAACTATTTTGGTCGTAACCTTATTCTCTATTTGGGCTGTTGGCCTGACTAGACTGTCAGGAATTGGCAGTGACGAAGCTTTCTATTTAATTTCAAACAAACTAAACAATTACTTAAATATACAAGGTATTTTGCTAGCTGGAATAATCATTGGTACCATCGGAATTTTGGACGATGTAGCCACGACCCAAGCTGCTATTGTTGAAGAAATTCACAAAGCTAATCCAAAACTTAGTGGTTTAGAGCTTTTTTGGAGAGCTATGAATGTAGGTAAAGAACATGTAGTCTCAATGGTCAACACTTTGGCCTTGGTGTATGCTGGCGGAGCTTTACCTTTGATGTTATTGCTAACCATTGGCACCGGTAACCCACTGTGGATTATTCTTAACAATGAAATGATTATAGAAGAAGTAGTTAGAACTATGGGAGGTAGCGTGGGTCTATTGTTGGCTGTACCTATTACCACTCTTTTAGCAACCAAATTTATTCCATCAAAAAACTCAAATAACGATTTAGATTAAAAAATGAAGCACCGCAAACCAATTTCAAAAAACTAAATTTTAGAAAAAATACAAAAAACGACTCAAAAGACAAAACCCTAAAAATCAAGAGTTAGTCTCGGTTAGTTCATCCTATTTAATCTCTTCTCTAGCTTTAGAAGTGTAAAAAATTCCATACAAATGATCAACTTCGTGTTGAATCTGACTAGATAAAAATTTGTTAGCTTGTAGTTTTCTAATTTTGCCATTTTCGTCTTGATACTGAACAATAATATTACAAGGCCTTTCTACGTAATAATACTTACCGGGCAAACTCAAACATCCTTCAGGAAAAAGACACCTGACAGCACTCTCCATAATTATTTTTGGATTGATTAAGACTAAATTTTCGGTTTTTACCCTTTTGTGTTTTTTGATCATTTTGATAACACAAATTTTTTTACTTACCCCTACTTGGTTGGCCGCTAGTCCAGCACCCTGGACAGAGTCCATGGTGGCAATCATATCTGCAATAAGCTCTTTATCTTCCTCGCTCAAAGGAAAAGCAACTTCTTGACATTCAGATTCTAAAATAGGGTCAGGATATTTGACTATTTGCAGCATATAATCTAATTGGGTTTTTTTACTATAAAAAAGTTTTTTGTCAAAATGTTCGGAAATCTAAGACAAACTTTAATGCGTACCAAAAAATATAGATTGTGGCACGAGGCTTATATTTTTAAGCTGGTTAATGCTGTTTTTTGGGATTTTGCTAAAACCAATCTTCAATTATCTGAATCAAGTGCTAATATTTTTGTTAAAAGCAGCTCCAAAACTATCACTATTAAAATAACTAGCACCGATCCTACTATTCTATCAATTCTTAAAATTAACTTCCAAGACTTAGAAAACGAATTTCAAAAAGTCCTAAACCCCCCAGAAAAAAATCCAAAACATAATTTAGAAATTAAATTTGCGGTAAAATAAACAAAAATTCTTTATAGTAAGTATATGTTGGTGTTAACTAAAAATAGAACTTGTATCATAAGTAAAAAGTATTTTACAACAACTTAATGTTGACTATTTTGCGATTAAAACCTTATGAAACTGACTCATAAATTATCAAAAATGGATATTTGGTGAACTTTAATACTAATACAAAAACAAAAATATAATGTATACTATCTATATAAACTAAACTTTCTTATAGTTATTTTAATACTTAATACAATCAATGTTGGTAACATGAAGTGAAACAAAAAACATACTTCTTCAACCAACACTTGACAATTGTCTATTTTTAGTTAACCACACCTGAGTGTTTTAGGATCTGTAGCTCAGTCGGTAGAGCAGTGGCCTTTTAAGCCATTGGTCGTGGGTTCGATCCCCACCGGATCCACCATCTAATAACCAAACACAAGCATTAGATAGATAAATAAGAAAAACTAGATTGAAATAAGAAAAACTAGATTATCATAATATACATGGCTTATATAATTATCTTAGTTATTACTTCTTTGCTTGGAATGTTTGGTTTTATTTATGCTACCTTCAAAAAAGACAAAATTCCCACAAATCAATTTAAACTTAGAACTGCAAACATTCTCAACCGATCAAAAGTAAACAATTCGCCTCCAATATCACCACCTAAATCGCCAGTACTACCTTTTCCTTTTGCTATCTTCGGAGTTTTGTTTTCTCTATTTGCTAGTCTGTTTGGATTAACACTCTTCTTAAAGAGAAATAAGCAGTTTCAAAGACAAAAAGGAATCTTTTCTCAAAATATACGAACTCGAAGATTTCCTTACTTTCTTAACAAAGACCCACAAAAACAGAAATACGATAGTTTTTTAAAAAAACGATAATTAAACTCTTGTTCAAACAAATACTTTTTTAGGTTTTTAGGTAATTCTCTTTCAACCTAACTTCAATTTTAAATCAAAAAAATTTATACTTAGATTAATCTTATCTATATTTCCCCACTAATGCCCGTTTAGATTACTTCAGGTTAGTTTATTTATGGAGTTTTAAGATAACTTAAAAATAACTTTTAAATTTAAACTGTTCTAGCCAAAACCTTCTAATTTTTCTGAACAAATTATTTGTAACTGCTCATTTTCGTAAAATTGTAATTGGTAATATTCCCCAGTATTAGGATCATACTCGTTATGATAGTACAAGTTTTGCCCGTCACATATTCCAATATTGAGAGCTTGTACAAAAGTGCAGTGGTTTTTTAGTAAATCCACGGTTTCTTTTAGAGCTGTTTGAGCAGTAGCACCGCTTCGTATGTATTTTATAAAAAGGTTAAAAATTTTTTGAGACCCTATTCTACCTGGAACTATCTCAGGTAATCTTACACCCTTTAGTAAACCGTTAAAAACAAATACAAAGTTCTCAAAAACAAATGGTTGATTGTATTCTATTATACCTTTTTGGTTTTCAAAACTAGCACTTCTAGCGTGCGCCACTAAATGAGTAGTTAAGATTTTTTTCTTCAACTTAGGCACATCTTCCCATACTGGCTCTAAAGAAAGATAAGTCTGCCATCTTTTATTTTGATCTAAATAAGAAAACCCCCAACCATCGCCCTGGTCGTCACCGTCAAGACATTTACTATGGTAGCACATAATCGCAAATTTATGTAAAAAAACATTAATCTCTACAACATCTTTAGATTTTAACAATAAAAAACGACACATAAAACCCAAAAGTTAAAATTTTTATAATTTATGACCTAAACTGATTAGGTTAAACTCTTCTAAAATTTCTAATGATATGTAAAATTGAACTAAAAAGTTGAATAAAAAAGTAAATTTAATTACTAAAATTTAATAAAAATCTTTGTAAAGACTTCTGACTTCTCCAGCCTTATTTTTTATTTTGAGTATAAAGTTATTTTCTATACTTTGTAGAATTTCCACATTTTACTCTCTACCCTCTATCGTACAACTCGTTTTCATAATCACTTGCTTCACTCATTAATATTTCAATGATTTTTGCTTCATATTTCCACTTATTAACTTCCCAGTAAGTATCTGAGCAATTTCTACAATTTTTTTCTAGTTTCAACCCTATAAGTGAAAGATGAGAATCTCCAAAATTTTGTCTCCAAATTTAAGTTCTTCATCTTCAACAACTTTTAATCTAATATTTTCGAAAATTTACGATACCTTATACTAGACTTAGTTGCTTACATAAATGTTGTTATTATCTTTGAAAATGTAATTCAACTAATTCTTACAAAAGTAATTTTATTAAGATAAAAAAGTATAAATTAACGTATGATTATTCTTGTAATTTTTTTTGATAAAAAAAGACAAAATAAGCTACCTTTAATAAACTAACTACAGTCACTAAGTAACTTTGTCAAAATTAAAAAATGTAAACTATATTCTCCACTGATAGTACTTCTAGTAAATTTTTTCCTAAGTTTTTTCTTAGTACTTAAAGTTAAAATAAACACAAGTAGTTCAGTTCTAATATGGTTAAATACTTTCTAACCAGTTTTTTAAGTCCTCTAACTTCACCTTTTCTTCCTTGTTTTGCATTCTGACACTAATTTCATGAGCTTCAATATCTTTTGGTCCGACAATTAGAATTACCGGAATCTTTTGTAACTCAGCCTCTCGTATTTTTTTACTCAAACTTTCGTTGTTATTATCTATTGTGTAACGAAGCTCGTTATATTTTAATGGCTTCATCAACACAATACTATCTAGTACTGATTTGATTTGCCTTACGTAATCTTCAACTTGATCGTTGATTGTGAGAATACGAACTTGTTCAGGAGCAAGCCAAAATGGTAACCTACCCCCAGTCATCTCCAGCATAAAAGCCATAAAACGATCGATACTGCCCATTAAAGCCATATGAATAATTACTGGGACTTTGTCCTTTCCATCTTTATCCTTGTAGGTTATATTAAATTTGGGAGCAATAGAGTAATCTACCTGAATTGTACTTAAGGTGTCCTCTTTACCGTTAACATTCTTAACTTGAAAATCGATTTTGGGACCATAGAATGCCGCTTCACCTATAGCATCATAATAATCTACACCCAGAGCATCTAAAGCCTTTCGCATATCTCTTATAGAATCTCGCCACTCTTGGGTCTCTTCACCGTATTTTTCTTTGTCATTCTCAAAATCTGGTAAACTAAAACGAATTTTGTAGTCGGTAATTCCAATATCTTTATAAGCTCTGGTAAAACGATTGATCGCCTCACCAATCACTTCGGTTAATTGTTCTGGGGTGCAATAAACATGGGCATCGTTTTGAGTGAAACCACGAACTCTGATTAAACCTGTCAAAACTCCACTTTCCTCATATCTATACACTGTACCATATTCGTATAATCTGTATGGTAAATCACGATAAGACCTCGGTTTATATAAATAAATATAGTGGTGCATGGGACAGTTCATCGGTTTGAGGTAAAACACCTCGCCCTTGCCGGTTTCATCTTTACCTTCTCCTTTAAGATTGATCATTTCAATAGGTGCATACATTCCGTCACGATAATGATCCAAATGTCCACTACGAGCAAACAAATCGCTTTTACCAATATGGGGCGTGTAAACATATTGATAACCAGCTTTTTTAGCTTCTTGCCAACAATAGCTTTCTAGAGTACGGCGAATCAAACCACCTTTCGGTAAATATAAAGGCAATCCTGCTCCTACTTCTTCGTGTATTGTAAATATTTCCAATTGCTGACCAAGCAATCTGTGATCTCGCTTTTGAGCTTCTTCTCTTTGGTACAAAAAGTTATTAAGGTCGCTTTGAGTATTAAATACTAGAGCATAAATTCGTTGCATCTTAATATTTCTTTTTTGATCACCTCGCCAGTAACTACCACTAAATTTATCTAATTTAAAACCTAACTTACCTAACTCTTGAACACTTTTAATGTGCGGGCCACGACACAAATCCACAAACAAATCTTCGCCAGTATCTTCATCTTCTAGCCTGTAAATGGTGATCTTTAAATTTAACAAGTCAATACCGATCGTTTCAGCCTCTTCTTGACTCATACTAGTAGTTCCACGTGTAGCTAAATCGTTCAATAATTCTAATTTTAGAGGTTGTTTTAGTTCAGTAAAAATTTCGATGGCTCTTTCAAAAGTAACTTCTTGGACTTTAAAAATAAGATTTCTTTTTAGCAAAGCTACAATTTTTTCTTCTAAAAGCGGTAAATCCTCTGGAATTAAAGTTCGAGGCAAAATAAAATCGTAGTAGCACCCATTTTCGATAACTGGGCCAACTCCAAACCGAGCTTCAGGGAACATGTCTTTGACAGCAGCCGCCATAACATGTGCAAAAGAGTGTCTTTTGATATTAAGTTCTGGATTTGAGTTTTGTGGTTGTTGAGACATAAAAAATATCTTAATTAAGATTAAGAAATAATTTTTGATTTTTGTGCAAGTTAAACTAATAGTTTTTTAATACTTTACTTTTTCGCTAATACCTACGGTTTAAAAGACTGGAAACTCTTACTTGGAAAATAAACGAAAATAAACAGAAAGAGGGGATTTGGAAATTTAACGAATAAAATATTGAACAAATTTCAGGATAACTTATTTAAATTTAAGACTAAGTAAAAATTGTTTAAATAGGTTATTTGACAAAAAACTATTACAATCAACCAAAAAATATACAAAAATCTAAAACTTAGTTTTAAGTGTATCACACATTTCTTTCAAAAAAGATACACTCAAATTTACGAACTATTAAAGTTTTAGTGAAAGAATCCAAATTGCCAACCTGTTTTACAGGCTAATCACGATACCATTGTAGTAGACAAAAATTGACCTAAATAATTAAAATACCTTAAAATTTTCATCATAGCTTAGTATAGAGATCAAGTTAACACTAAATTCTATTAACTTGCCCACTATAAATTAAGATAAACCCAATAACTAAACCGAACATAAAACCACCAAGATGTCCCCAATTATCTATTGTAGAATTTAGAAATCCAATCAAAACATTGATAGCAATCACTACCAGAATATTGAACAATAAGGAAATATTATTAGTAGCAATGGCTAGAGCAGACAAAGCCCCCACCAGGCCAAAAATTGCCCCACTAGCCCCTACACTAGGGTTTGGGTTAAACCAAAAAGATGTTAGAGAACTACCAATACCGGACAAAAAGAAAATTAAAGAAAATCCTAAATTCCCAAAAACACTGTTAACAATAGGTCCAACATTGTAAAGCGAAAACATATTGACAAATAGGTGGGTAATATCGCCATGTAAAAAATTTGAAGTAAACAATCTATAAAACTCACCATCTCTAATAGCAGCATTCTCCTTCCATCCCAACATTAAAAAGTTGGTAAAATTGTCAAAGGGGCCTCTAAAAGTGACAAAATAAGGAATAATAAAAATTATTACATTAATAACTATCAAAATTAGCGGTATCATAAAAATTTATTTTTAGATTTGGGTAACAAAAAAGCAAGAGCTAATCCAAAAACGAAACCAGCCACAATCGGTAAAGCATATTGTTGTAGGTTTGGACGAACCAAAATAACAGATGCTTGAGTATAGTCCGACAACAATCTCACCGCAAAAACATCCTTTTCTTGGTTCCATTCCTGAACTATATTTTCAAAAACTACTGAAACAGCTTCATCAAACTTTTCTACCTGATTTCTATCAGTTGAAACAAATTCAAAACCAAGCCCGCCTAAATCATAATCCACGATACTGTAAAATGGAGATTGCCTTCTTAGATTGTCGGTACTATACCCAATTTGGTTGGCAATTTGAGCTTGTATATCTACCGAATTAAAACGGTTCATAAAATAACTTTTTATAGTTCTTAACACTTTAAAATAGACATGCTCTTTGTTAATCATGCTTTTTTCCACTTTGCCCCACACTTCCGGATCTATTTCTACTAAAGCCTTATTAATATCTGGACAGATCGCTTCTTGTACAATCTCCTTATCATTTTTAGTGGTTATATTAAAGCTGATATTAACTTGGTATTTAATTTGCGGCGAGAAAAAACCTAAACCGATAGATGTGAACAAAACAGTCGTAACCAAAGGTAGCCACCATCTTTTTTTAAAGATCTCTAGAAGTTGTGCGAAAGTCATGACAACCAAAATGGTAAAAATTAAAACCATTGTCAAATTGCTACAGAACATTTGACAAGATCTGTAATTTATAAAATTAAGTTTTTTGCATGCAAAATGCAGCCGTAGCTCAGTTGGATAGAGCAACAGCCTTCTAAGCTGTGGGTCGTTGGTTCGAATCCAATCGGCTGCACCATTGTAGGATAAAATGTATATTCAAAATCAACACATACCTGTACTCATTACTGAAATAGTTAAGATAATAAGGGAAAAATTAGATTTTACGAAAAAACTAATTATTTTTGATGGAACTTTTGGAGGAGGTGGTTATTCTCAAGTTTTTTTACGAAACAAGTGGATGGTTTTTGCCTGCGATTTAGACTTATCAGTTATCGAAAAGTGCAACCTAAATGCTTTACAAAACTTAACGCTCCAACACTCCAATTTTGCTGATTATATTGAAACTTTTGACGATGGTTTCTTTGATGTGATAGTTTTAGATTTAGGCTTTTCTAGCAATCAGCTAGCTACTAGCCAACGAGGTTTTAGCTACCTCAGCCACAAAGATATATTTGATCTTAGATATGATCAGACTCAAGGTCAAAGTGTGTGGCAAAAAATTCGAGGTTTGAAAACACCTTTTGAACTACAAAAAATAATTTATACTTATTCAGGTGAACGTTTAAGTAAGAAAATTGCTCAAAATTTATTTAATTTAGCTAAAAAAAGAGATTCTGTAATTGTAGGTGAAATTGTAGAATCTATTCTAGAAATCATCCCCCAGAAATTTTTTCACCAAACTAATTCTATTTTAAGCCGAGTTTGGCAAGCTTTGAGAGTATGGACTAATGACGAATTTGACTCTCTAGAAAGATTCTTAAAAGTTGCTCCAAATAAAATTAAAGTAGGTGGCTTGATAATGATAGTTAGTTTTAATAGTCTAGAAGATAAACTTGTAACCAAATTTATGAGACAGATTTCCAAGCCGGTTGAAATCGACAATTTTGGTAATAAAATCCAAAATTTTAAGTTATTAACCAAAAAACCAATCAAACCAACTCCACAAGAAATAAAAGAAAATATCCGCAGTCGTAGTGCTATGCTTAGAATTTTACAAAAAATAAATTGAATTTACTTGATCTAAAAATCTCTTCCAAAAATGTACATAGGAGCTATTTTAGTTGAGAATTTTAATTTTCCAATTTATAATTATTTTGTCTACCCTTCTTATAAAAACCAAAATTTTTGAGTTCAATAGTATTGTTTCTTAACTCCTGCAAAATTAGTTTAACTTGCCGAAGCCTTTGTGGCTCAAATTCAAAATCAACATAAAAAATATACTCAAAAATCGTTCCCGGTATTGGTCTAGATTCAATCTTGGTCAGGTTAATATAATCCTGACTAATAATTTGGAGAGCTGAAAGTAGGCTTTTTGGTTGGTGCTTTAGTTTAAAACAAATACTACACTTATCAACTCTAGAAGAAGTTTGAGTCTGACACTTTTTGCAGATTAACAAAAATCTAGTATAGTTATTTTTATGGTTATGTATGTTAGATGCCAAAATTTTAAGGTTGTTTGATCCATTAATAATTTTTTTACTGCCTATCAGAGCTATATTTGCTAAGTTTTGTTCGAGCACTTGTTGCATCGCTTGAGAAGTATTAGCCATCTCTTTAAGATTCCAGTGGGAATAATTTTGCAAAAAATAACTACACTGCAAAAAGGCTTGAGGATGGGCATAAACTGTATCTATAACTTCTAGACTACTAGTATCTAACCCGATTAATTGATGTTCGATAGCCAAATAAACTTCTCTAAAAATTTCTACTTTATCTTCATAATCATAAAACAAATCATAATGTTCTAAAACCGAACTGCCGACAGTATTTTCGATAGGAATTATAGCAATGTCTGCACTTCCTCGAACAATCGCTTCAAACAAATCTCTAGCTTGACTGCAACTAGTTGGCACAAAGTTATCTTTAAAATATTTTTTAGCAACAAGACTACTAAAAGATCCGTTTTGACCTAAAAAAGCAACTTTTTGCATAAGCCCACCTGCACAACCAAGAATTATACATTTTTTAAATTATAACAAGATTATTTACCACTATCGTATTTTAAAATACTGTTGCTAACAAAACAAATTTTATTACTGATTTTAAGTCAAATGGAAAAAG
>CAKZLR010000017.1 GCA_937127165.1 uncultured Candidatus Peregrinibacteria bacterium | reverse complement strand
TGATTCATGTTCAAGTTATCAAAAACTTTATTTGTAAAAAGTTTTAAAAATTCATAATCCACAAGCTCAATTAATAACAAAGAATTTATGTCTTGGTTTTGCTTTAAGGTTATGACAAAAACTTATTTTTAACTAATCAACTACCACTCTCCTGATTGGCTCTGCAATTTTCACCAAAATTTCATATGGAATAGTTTGGTTTAGTTTGGCAATTTCGTAAACCGAATTTTTGGCAAAAGGTTCGGGGCTAATAATTTGAATTTTGTCTCCTGTTCTAATATTTTGACCATCAATATTACACAAGCTCAAATTCATACAGATGTTACCAATCAGAGGTAAATATTTACCCTCAAAGCTAACATAACCTTTGTTACTCATTTTTCTAGTAAAAACTTCATAATACCCAACAGGTAAAAGTCCTATTGTCATTTTTTTATCGGCTACAAAGGTACCACCATAACTAACTTCGTCTCCTTTTTCTAGCTCTATAGTGTGAATAATTTGACTCCAAAAAGTCAAAGCTGGTTTTAACCCTTCAAGTATAGATGCTTTTGTATCTTGAGGGGGAAATGGACTAATGCCATACAGCCCTAGACCCAATCTAACGGCATTAAAAGTATTATTGTCTTCTAATCTAAGAGTCCCACCAGTGTTAGAAAGATGAAAATACTTTGGAGTAAAACCGTTTTCCTTGATGATTTTTATGGCCCGTAAAAATAATTCTTTTTGATTAAAAGTAGTCGTATTCTTGCTTTCGTCATCGCTACTTGCTAGATGTGAACAAACACCTTCTAGTTCAAGTTTTGGATATTTTTTAAGCTCTTTTAAAAAATTTTTCACTTCGCCCACTTTAATTCCTTGGCGATTCAGGCCCGTGTTTATTTTAAGATGAATTCTAATATGTTTGCCAAGATTGCCTAAAGTTTGAATTGTTTCCAAACGATAAACTACAACTGCCAACCGAGAAAAATCAAAATTTTTATAATTCGAGCTAGGTGATTGACCAATTAAAAGCACTGGCTGAGAAGTGATTTGCCAGACCTTGAGAGCCTCGTAATAACTATCAACTACAATGTAAGCAAATTTCCTTTGTTTCAAAATTTGAGCTACTTGAATTAGTCCATGGCCGTACGCGTTTGATTTCAAAACTGGCCAAATTTGGCAATTTGGTTGAATCATTTGAAAATAATCATAGTTGTGTAGAATCGCAGACCGACTAACCTCAATTAAGTTAAAAGTGTCTAATTTTTTGCTTATATAAGTTTGCCAAAAATTTTGAATTTTTTGTATTATCATTGGAGTGGTTGATTTTAAAAAAGAATTAGATTCGAAGCTGATGTATATATAAATATTTGCAGAAAAATAATTTGTATGATTTAATTAGAGACAGAATGTCTTATTGTTGGTTTTTGACAGTAATGTAAGTTAAAAAAATTTTTATTTCAGTCAACTTTTAATTAAACTAAAATGTTTGCAGATATTAAAATAAATCACCCAGCACCAAATTTCAAATTAAAAGGAATTTTAAATGACCAAGAGTTAATCTGGAACCTGTCCCAAATGAGAGGTAATTGGGTTTTGTTGTTTTTTTACCTAGCAGATTTTAACCAAACTTGTGAGGATGAAGTTATAAAATTCCACCAAAAATCACCGGAATTTAAAAAACGAAATTGTCAATTATTTGGTTGCTCTACAGATTCACACTATTCTCACAAAGCCTGGGTTGAAAGTTTAGGTGGGATAGATTTTCCTCTACTAGCTGATGTGCACCACACAACGGCTATCGATTATAATGTTTTTATGGAAGAAGAAGCTGTTTGTTTGTCAGGATCTTTCTTAATTGATCCAAACGGGGCTTTAAAATATTATCAAATTAGTGACCCCAAAATTCCTCGAAATATAGACGAATTTTTAAGAATTTTAGATGTTTTAAAGTGAAAATAATAGTTGTAACAGAAATTGACTTTCTCTATTCTATAATAGACAGACAAAGTTATGATTAGTCTTTCGGGTTAATCGTCTAACTTGGGGGTAAATTTGGGGGATGTTGTTATTATTTAAAAAGTAAAACCTTCATTTTTATAATTTTATAATTTATAAAGGACAATCCCTCTCTTTATATACACAAAAAATACATAAGTAATTCTAGAATTCTCTAAAAAATCTTGTTTGATAAAAATATCTAGACAATTAGAAACGAGTATATTACAGTTGATAAGGTGATTTTTTTCTTAAACAAATAAAAAATTAAATCAAAATTAAACTTGACATCATCTTAATTATTAAAAAGTAGTCACTCTCCAAACACGTGAACGTCTATGTCTTTTGCTGATCCATACAAAAACGAAGAAAGTATAATAAATGTATTTTGGGAATTTTTACCCGGAATAATTAAGTTTTTATCTATTCTAGGCATAGTTGCCGTTCTTATTTTAGGAGGCGAAGAATATTTATCGATTGTGGACTTAAATTCATCAAAAGACAGTAACCCAATTATTCAAGATCTTACACGGAAACAAACTCCAATTTATGGAAACTTAAATTCTAACATTACCGTCTATATTGCTTCCGATTTTCTATGCTCATTTTGTGCACAGTATCATAATGATATAAATTCGGCAATAGAACAATTTGGTTCAGAAGTTAAATTTGCCTTTAAATATTATCCTATAAGTAACAATATAAACTCCCCTAATTATCAGATTGCTTTTGCAGCACAAGCAGCGCATAATCAAGGTTTTTACAAAGAATTTGCCAACATCGCATACAGAGGCCAACAAGAGTTTAAAACTAAAGGTTCTAAAATAATCGAAGATTGGGCTAATTCTATTGAAGGTATGGATACTAATAAATGGAATATAGATAGAAATTCTTCGGAAGTTAGATCAGCGGTCAGAGTATCTGCACAAGATTTAGATAGACTATTTTTGCCTCCTTCACCAAATAGTGGCGGCAAATCCAAACAGAGCGGTAGCGGACTGGGTACACCAACAACCATCATTATTAAGGATGGAGAAGTTATAGATTGGTGGTCTGGAGCTAACAGTGTTGCTTTATTTAAAATATTATCAGAACTAACGGGTGTAGATTCTAAATCACCACAACAAGAACTGCTTGCAACCGATCAACAATAGTAAAGTTTGTTTTATAAATTTTATAAATTAAATGTAAATCTAATTGAAGTTGGCTAAATATTTCTCTTAAAACATCTTAAAATTCTTTAAAAAACACAATGCCGAGCTAATAAATCAGTTTCTAGTTTCCAAAGTTGTTTTTAAAACTTTTATAATGTTTTTTAATAATCAAATAAAAAACCTCTTCTTGAGAAAAATCGGTCGATATACAATAAACTGATTTAGCTAGCAGAAATTCTTTCTAATATCAAGTCTATATATTTCTATTCAAAAAAACTTTAATTTTCAAGATATTTAATAAAAACTATTTGAAAAAAGGATCAAACTTTAAATTAAGTTATGTATAAACTATTTAGAGCTTAGAAATATATTGTTGCGATTTTGCTTGCTGTAGTTTTTCTTTTATCTCTTGATCTAGCGGTTTAAATTTATACTCTGGCAGAACAAATACTCGACTTTGATCAAACGGCCAATATCTCAAAATTTCTCTACCAAAAACAGAATATTCAGGAAAAGTGCCAACCTCTCTAGAATCTCTGCTATAATTACGATTATCTCCCATTAAAAAATAATGATTAGATTCAATCTTAGTCTTTGGAAAATAGGTATTCAGTTTGTCCATTTCCTGAATAACTTTCGGAGAAAGATAATCTTCTATTAATACAGCTCCTTCTGGAAATTCTTCGTTGTAAATAATTACGTGACTACCAATAATTTCAATAGATTCTCCGGGCAACCCGATAGCTCTTTTTAGAAAAAACACACTGGTTGGATCAAAAGGTGTAAAATAGTTTGCTCTAGCTGCTACTTCTCGATTAGCATAAACCGCAACCACTTGACCTCGATCTAATTTTTGGTTAGTTTTGCTAATTAAAAGCATCTGACCATCATAGTAGTTAGGTTCCATACTGCGACCATTCACTTTGACCTGCTGAAAAACAAAAATTCTTAGAATAATTAACAAGATTATCAAAACCCATAAAGTAGTCCAAAAAACTGTGCTTATAAGACTAAAAAAGATCCTTATTTTTGATTCCGTTGTGATTTTGTTCGAGTAAAAAAGAAATTTATCCGGATATTCTGTATTTTGATTCATAAAAAAATACACAAGAAACTAAATTTTAGGTAATTTAAGTAAGTAAAAAGAGTGTATACCTACAAAGGTGAGTTGAGTACTTAAAATAAGTATCAATGTCAAGGGATATTAAAATTGTCTATATCTTAATATTTTTCAAATGATTAGTTTACTAGAAAGTACAGGATTAACTTTTATCGAACAGAATGAAAACTTGCTCAAAATTAAAACTACTATTATACTTCATTTTAATGAATATTAAAAGTATAAAAGCTAGAAACAAATATTCTGGTTTTTATTATAAAGCCACTTATATTAGGGCCCTTGTTATTATTTTAACAGGGACAGTTCTTTCTTTAACTAGTTTTTTCTTTTTTGGAAATATTTTATCATTGTTTACTTTGTCATTTTGTACTATTATAGTATTGATTTTAGTGATGATGCCGCCAGAAGAAATTGAGGTTGCGGTAACTAAAGATGGTATTTTAATTAACAAAAATATAACTCCGTGGAATACTTGTCATAGTTGGGTTATGGTGGATCTGGGTGATGCTATAGAATTTATAATACAAACAACAAATTTAGATAGTAGTTATTACTATTTCTATACGGACCCAGAACAAGAAGGGTTCGCCGAATTTGTAATAGAGCTTTCCAAGTTTTTATCATATAATGAAGAAATAGAAAACAAAAATGTGTTTCATAAAATCATGAGGTTGATAGGATTAGCCTGAAAATATTGTACTCAATGCAAAATCGATTGTAATCTGGTCTTCTCAAAAACTTGTTTTCTAAATAAAGAGAATATAATTTATTTAGCTCATCTAAAAAACAGAACCTAAACCTTAGTAATTAACAGAGAAAATATATATCGTAAGTGTGGATAATTTATTGTATTATACATCTTGTTTATTTTTTAACCTATTTCCTGCCCTAGAGATACAAACCATTAAAAACATGTTCTTGACAAGATTGATTATAACTGCACTAGTAATAGAAACTACGGTTTATCTGGGCGATTGGCGCAGCGGTAGCGCAGCTCGTTTACACCGAGAAGGTCGGGGGTTCAAATCCCTCATCGCCCACCACGAGCAAAACCTAAATAAATCTTGAAAATATCTTAAAACGAAATTCTCATAAAAATTAAAAAATTTGTTCTATTCAAAGCTTGTGTTGATGTATTTAGCACAAGCACAAGATTGAAAGAACTCAATTAACTGTTAAATTGATTTTTAGTTAAGAAAGGTTTTTGTATTTATTTTGTTCGGTCTGGTCATAATATCGAAGCTATAGCCAGCAAGCCATGAAGGGTAAATCATATCACCTATAGAAGCGAACTGCAAACCTAAAGATTCAAAATATTCTATTTCAGCTTTTGACCAGCCACCTTCAGGGCCAACAATACAAGAAAAATCACCAGTTAGACAATTATTTTCTTTATTAGGATTAAGAACTAGAGCATTAGCGTGTTTAATCTCTTGAGCTAATTTATCTAAACTAACTACTGCTTCTATCTCTATTGACCAGGTTTTTTGGGCTAACTGACTACTTCTGATTATAATTCTATTTAACCTGTTTATATCCGGTAAATATTTAGGACTATTGTGAGATTTAAATAAAACTATTCTGGTAAAACTAGAAAATGGAATAATTTCCATTATTTTTTCTAGATAATTTTTGTCTGGAATAGCTTGGAAAAGAATTTTTGGTGGTGGTTTGGGTACATTACAACTCCCCAAAATTTCGAAAACAATCACTTTAGATTTTTTATCCACAAAAGTAACTTTTACTGTTTGCAGCGTACCTTTAAAATCGGTTATTTTAACTTGGTCACCAACCTTTACTCTCATAGCAAAAAAATGACCGGAATAATCTTTGCTAATAATTTTAGTATTTAAGTTTGGTAGATAAAAATACATATACAGATTTATGTTATCTGGGATCTTAATGAATTCTCTTAGTCAAGAAATGATAACATACTCAATTTTTAGAAAGTTTCTTAAAAAGAATAAAAAACAAATTATAATTTTTTGGAAGAATATTTAGCTTTTTTGGTTCTGCTACTTTTGCCAAAAACTTTGCTATGTAAGTCTTGTATTTGCCAATCAGTTACATGTGTATAGATTTGTGTTGTGGAAATACTGGAATGTCCTAGTAAAGTCTGAACAGATCTTAAATCACCGCCTTCAAACAAAATCTTAGTAGCAAAACTATGTCTAAGGGTGTGGGGAGTAATTTTTTTGAAAATTCCAGACATTTGAGCATACTTTTGGAGCATTAGTTGAATCATTCTAGGAGTCAGAGGTTTGGGAGATGGGCTCTGAGATGAATTGTTTTTACTATGAGATATAAATAGATAAGGATTATTATCCGCTTTTCTTTCCAATAAATACTCTCGAATAGCTTCCCGACTATGCGGTGACAAAAAAGCAGTTCGCACCTTACCTCCTTTACCTTGAATGATTAATCTATTATCCTGGTTAGAGATATCGCTTTTTTTGAGGCTTAAAACTTCTGACAATCTTAATCCAGACCCAAATATAGTTAAAATAATAGCCTGATTTCTTTTTCTTTGTAGCGTGGGAATAGTCTTATCAGTTATGATAGTATGAACTAATTTTTTTATTTCTTGTTCAGACAAAAATTCTATTCTTCTCATTCTAGCTCTAGGTAATTCTAGATTATCTGGGTTGAGCACCAAATGCCCTTGTTTAAGCATATATTTCAAAAAACTTCTGAAGACAACAATTTGGTAAGATTGAGACTTTAGAGCAAGATTGTTCTTGCGAATACTAGTTTGTTGCGAGAGATACTGTCTATATCGATTAATCGCTATTAAATCAATATCTTTAGTCTTAAAAATTTTTATGCTTTCAAAAAAATTTGCCATCCTTTCCAAGGTATTTCTGTAGTTACGAATGGTATTGAAAGAATACTGCTTGACAAGCAAACAATATGTTAAAAAATCTTCAATATCTTGTCGAAAAGTCATTTAAATATTTTCTATTTTTTAATTCATGATACTTATGTTTTTAAAAAAGTCTTTATTAGTGCTTTTAGATTTAAAAAGCACGGAATAGCTAGAATAAAAAACGAAATTTTTTTAACATAGCCAAGTATCAACCTGATTGATATTAAAGATCGATAAACAAAACGATAGATAAGCTTTGAAGTATCAATCTGATAGCTTTTATAAATTATTTATTATACCTATAAATGTTTATAAAGAACTAGCTTGGTTTTAAAATTTTAAAATGATAAACAAATCAGCACAGCAGGAATGGTAGCGGTGAGTGGGATCGAACCACCGACCTCGGGCTTATGAGTCCCACGCTCTAACCAACTGAGCTACACCGCCAAATGTGAATTACGCAATGTATTCAAACCGTTTTTTTGTCAAGACTATAATGAATGATTGTTTATCAATTTAAAACTATATCTAAACTATTGTATATTTTTCTTTCTTTAAACTATAAACTTTATTTTAGTTTATTAAACTAATCACATCTACTCAATTTTACCACTCTGAGAAGGAATAAATACAAAACTAGTTGACATGTATTAATTTTTAATCCAAGTTAATTTGACTTAATTTAAATTTCATTTAACTTTAACTTAATTAAATTAATAATTAATAAAAATTAACAAAATTAAAATTAACAAAATTTCATTAACAAAATTTCGCAAAATACACAACAAAAATTGTTTATATATTATATGTTCTTATGACTTATGACAAAAATTAATCTTACTAATGATCAAAACAATATAAATATATCATCATCTCAAACAGAATGGAAGCCCGAAGAAATACCTCAATTGACAGTAGATGTCTACCGTAACGGTAACTCCATTTTTGTTGTTTCAACTGTTGCTGGTGTAAGCCCCCAAGATTTGGATATTTCGATAGAAGAAAATACTTTATACATCAAAGGAATAAGAAAAAGACCGTACACTGAAGATCCTAGCAATATTCTTTTGGAAGAATGTTTCTGGGGTGAATTCTACCGTGAATTAACAATTAATGAGCATTTAGATATTGATAATATCAAAGCCACTATTAACAATGGAGTTTTGACTATACAAATACCTATTTTGCAACTAGTCTCTCAAAAAAGAATTAAAGTCGATGTTGCCTAAAATTAAAAAATAGTTTATAGCGCAGGCATTAGTTTGTTAATGCTGTGTTTTTGATGACTGTTGATCTGATTAGTTTTGTATCTAACCTTATTAGAGGAGGCTACTGGGTTTTTTTTACTGGAGGTTTCATAGCTATTTTTGGTTTGTTATATAAATGGGTAGACGATCAATGGTTAGATAATAAAATAGGGGGTTGGTTCGGAAAACAAGAATATGTATTTTATAGGCTGTTTCCCCCCACAGTAAACGAAAAATCTATGGGAGAAATGGAGCAAATCTTCCAAAGGTTGTGGTCTATTTACCAGCATAGAGATCCATATGAAGTATATACTGAAGGAAAATGGTATGAAGGTTATTCTTTTGAGTTTCACTCTAAAGGGGAGTATATGGGTATTTTTGTGAGAGTTAATAAGAAGCATGCTACACTTTTCAAAAGTAGTATAGAAGCTCATTTAGACGATGTAATCTTAGTTGAATACCCTGATCCACTTTCCTCATGGCCTAAAGATTGGGATAGAAAGACGGGTAGATACATTTATATGTACGGGGCTGAAATGACTATTATGTCTGCCCGAGATACAAAACCAAAAAAAGGCACCGAGACCGATATATATCAACTAAAATCTTGGAGAGATTTTCAAGTAGAGAACAATAAGCCAACATCGGACCCAGCAAGTGGTTTGTTTGGCGCTTTGTCATCTTTAGATCCAGAAGAGTATTTAGTAATTCAATTTTGCATCAAACCTTATTTCGATCAAGAAAAGATTGCAAAATGGAAAGCAATTTTACAAGAGAAGAGAGTTGAGTTCACAAATAATATGGATACAAGTATCGATGAAGAAGGGAATGTAACTTTATTAACAGACATTGAAAAATCTATTCTAAACGGAATGGATAGAAAAATTCACTCTCTTCACTACCTCACAAAAATCCGATTTTTGGCTTTTGCTAATGATCATGTTAAACAGAGAAAAGCAGTCTCTTTAGTTTATAGTTACTTTGTGCAATTTGACAGTCAGCTATTAGTTATGGTTCCAGAACCAGAAACGGTGACTTCAACTGAACCAAAAGGTGAAAAACTTGGTTTGCTCGGTCCACAATTAGATTTAATCGTTGATAAAATTTTTTATGAAAGAGAGAGGTATTTTAGAGAAAAATGTATTTATCAAGGTCTTTTAAAGAGAAGCACTGATATTGGTTCAGCGCCATATTTTTTAGTTCCTGAGGAACTAGCAGCTATGATTCACTTTCCATATATCACTAAAGAAAATTTAAAAATTCAAAACATTTCTAGACATACAGATCCAGAACAGTTGCAATTATTACAGAAAAATAACAATCTACCTTCAATCCAGCCACCGGCTATTTTACCCACTTGAGAATTTTAAGAAAGTGTTAATATGTTCTGGGAAACACTATTTATATATCTTTTTTGGATGAGTTTAATTGGGGGAATTCCAGTTTCAGCTAGAATGCTTTATATCTATATCGAAGATCGTTTTATTGAATACAAAAAGAGTGAATATTCCAAAACCCAAAAATTTGTTATTCTTAGAATCTTCCCTCCTCAAATTAACGAGTCTTCAATTCACCAAATGGAAGGTTTTTTCGAAGCTATGTGGAGTATCTTTAGAGAAAGAACTCCTTTTAAACTGTTAACTTTGGGTAGATCTTTCGAGAATCTTACATTTGAATTCCACTCCAAAGGAGGATTTGTTGCAATTTTTGTGAGAATAAATAGTATTAATCAAGAGGTTTTAATAAAACAATTAACCGAAAGATTTCCGGGTATTCAGATAGTTGAATATCCAGATCCGTTTGCAAACCTCCCAAAAGATTGGAATAGAAAAGGAGAATACGAACAGATATTTGCCAGTGATTTTAAACCAGTAGAAATAGAAACAGGTAAAGAAACTGATTTATTCCCTTTAAAAAGTTGGAAAGAATATCAAACTAAAGACAAAGTGCCTATATCTGACCCAGCAGCTCAATTATTTGGATTTTTACAAAGTATAGACCCTAAATCGTATGTTGTTTTACAATTTATAACTCGACCAATGTATATCCAAAAACAAATCCAAAAATGGAAGTCTGAATATGAAAAGCGGAAAAAGGAGTTTTTAGGAGAACAGAATTTAAAGTTAAGTAAAATACAAAAAGCGGCCAGTACAACCAACACTCAAAAGAAAATTCTTAACGATATCACCAGGAAAATTAATTCTTTAAATTATCTTTGTAAAATTAGGGCCATAGCGATGGCTAAAAAGGGTGTGAATATATCTAGCTTGGAAAATATGATAATGAGTTATTTTGTCCAATTTAATACAGAAATGATTAAAATGAGAAAGCAACCAGATACCCAAAGTGATGCAGGTCCAGAAGGAAAAGGTCCTTCAGCATTAGGTCCTATAATGGCAATGTTCTTTGAAAAAATTTACTGGGAAAGAGAAAGATACTTTAGAGAAAAAATGGTATATCAAGGTATGATTAAAAGAAATATTGATATAGGTTCTCCTTATTACTATTTAGATGTTGAATCACTAGCATCTATGATCCACTTCCCCTATATAAGTCAAAAAGATTTTGTTCGTCAAAATCTAAAAACATATACAGATGCTGAAAAAACCAAAAAAGTGGAACTTCTATTTAACCCAAAACCACTTTCTAATCTTCTAGAATAACCAACCAGAATTTCTAAAATCTGTTAAAATTTTATTTATAATCGCTAGGAATCTAAATGTACTTAAATTAATAAGATTTTATCTTATGTCATCTTCTCCGCTTAAGCTTGTCTTTTTTAGTTCTTCATATTTTGTTTTACCAATCTTAAAATCAATTATAAGTTCTCAAGATCGTACTTTGGACCAAGCTGTCTTGAACCATTACGAACAACTCAGCCCCGACGAACAACAAATTTCAGGTTTAACTAAAAAATATCTTGAAGATAGCTTGTTAAAAAGAAAAATAGAACTCAAGTTAGTAGTATCCCAGCCAGATAGAGAGTTAAGACAAAAAAAGATATCAAATCCAGTTTCAGAATTTGCTAGGAAAAATAAAATACCATTATTTTTACCAGAAAAAATCAATAGAGAATTTCAAAAGTCATCTGAGTTAATGCAAGGTTTTGACTTTGGAATAGTCGCTAGTTTTGGGCAAATAATTTCCCAATCAGTGTTAGATTTAGCTGAATATAAATTTATAAATTGGCACCCTTCTGACCTACCAAAATATCGAGGAGCTTCGCCTATGTCGTCTTTACTTTACAATGGAGAAAACCAAACGGCTCTCTCTTGGATTGAGATGACTAAAGAAATGGATGCTGGAGATATTTGGTTGAAAATTGATCGAGAAGTTGATAATCAAACCACTTTTACTCAGATTGCACAGAAAATGGGTAATTTAGGTGCAAAAACTTGGTCAATTGTAATAGCTAAAATTATTTTAGCTGAAAAATATAACTTAAAACCTATTCCACAGAATCACTCTATGGCAACTTTTTGTAGTAAACAAACTAAAGAAGATGCAATTATAAAACCTTCTGAGATGTCTTCTACACAAGTTTTTAACCACTGGAGGGCTTTTGTAGAATTCCCTAAAACTAAATTTTATTCGAAATATTTTAGACAATTAATTTGTCTAAATGTAGCTGTAAATACCTGGTCCACATTGCAACCTTTAAAAGAAGCTAATTGGAAAATAGTTAATGAAAATGAAGAATGGCTACAATTAAAAGGGCAAAAAGAAGTAAAAACTTTACTAAAGTGTAAAGTAGGTTTCGTTGAAGTAAAGAAAATAACCTTAAGCAATGGAAAAAGTATAGATTTTCGAGGTTTTTGTTTTCCTTGAATTCTTTAAAAATCAACAAAGTCAAAATAGTTGATGATAAGAAATTACCGCATTTTTAGTAACCCATTATTAGTTGGTAGGAAATACCTGTCTCTAAAAAATAAATGTAATTAATTTACGCCAAAATAAAAATCATTCTATTTTTAGTCATTCTAACTGATCTTAGATAAAAAGTATAAACAACAATTTTCTAATTTTTTTGTTTTTAATTTCAATGAAAATTGATCATTTTTTTAAATCAAAAGCAATCATTTCAATATCAGATTGTTTTTTGTCTATTCTCTATAAAATTATAAAAAACGGTTTATAAAATATTCTAATCTTAGATTAATTTAACCTTAGTTTTTAAATTTGCACCCACAGCTTCACTAATATTTTTGTAGCCATCTTTTTGTAACAATTTATCCAAACCCTGATTTATCTCCCAAATTGTTGACGGACCTCTATACACCATACCTGTTATCATCTGTACTAGATTAGCCCCAAGTTTAATTTTTTTATAGGCATCTTCAGCTGTAAAAATCCCGCCTACCCCGATAATTAATATTTGACCTCTAAATTCTTTATATATGTTTTCAATCAGAATGTTGCTAAACTCTTCTACTGGTTTACCGCTAAAATTACCTTTAGGAGCTGATTCTATCTCACTTTTATCAAAAGCTTTATGATTTCTGTTTTTAACTAAGTTAGACACAATCACCGCAGCTACTTTATATTTTATCATTATTTGAATTAGTTCTCTAGCTTTACTCCACTCAATTTCGGCAGGTAATTTAACAAACAAAGGTCTAGTCAATCTTAAATTATCAATTTTTGCCAGTAAATTTTCTAATATATCAGGTTTATCTAAGACACCAGAACCTTTTACATTAGGACAGCTAATATTAAGTTCAAAATAAGCAAAATCAATACGATTTTTAACTATTTCAAAACTTTTAAGAATATCTTTTATTTGGGAAGTAGCTGTGGCAGTCTGTGGTGAGTTTGTCGCTCCAATGCTCAAACCAACAGGTAAATCTTGCGGCAACTGGCTTAAATTGTTTTCAAGGACATATCGCAAACCCATATTTTTAAAACCCTTGTTGACCAGTAAAGATTTAGATTTTGGTAATCTAGCCAACCTAGGCTTGGGATTGCCTACATAACTAGAATAAGTGACAGTACCAGCAGACTCAAAACCAAAACCAATTTTGCCTATCACTCCTGTCAACTCACCGTTATAATCAAAACCAGCCGATAGCCCAACGGGAGAAGTAAAATTTATACCCAACAAATTTTGGTGTAAGCTTTTGGGTTTAAGCCCATAAATTCTGTTAACTAATTTATAAAGAGCTTCATTTTTGGCTATTAATTTACCAATCGTTATAAATGTCTTGTGCACATCTTCCGCATCGTAGCAAAACAGTATTGGTTTGAGAATAAAACGATATGCAAACCCAGTAAAAATAGGAAAATGAAGCAAAATATATCCAAATAAAAGACAAAACAACACGAAAACTATCCAAAGACTAACCACCGGACTGACTACTTTCAAAACCAAAAACCAAGTAAGGTAAGTTGCTAAAATAAATATGGCCACCTCACCCAAAAATTGGAGTTTGTTTTTTGTATTCATTACTAAATTGTTGTAGGTGTATGTGACGAACAAAACTGTGGCTACTCCAAACTGTATTAAACAAAAAGAACACCATGCAAAAATTACAAAAGCTTCTAATCCAGTTAGATAAACTGAAAACAAAAAACCGGCTACAATCACAATTAGATCTAATTTTAGATAGATCATTTTTTCGAGTTTTTCAGTGTATTTGTTGAAACAAAGTCTAAAAATGTTATATAAAATTAAAAACGAGTAGAAAATAATTCCCAAAAAAGGCAATGACCAAAACCAGTGATCTAAACCAAAAAGATGAGAAAAATCAGAATCTTTAACCACATTACACCCACCACCAGTTCCACAAAAAGCTAATGGGATATCCCTGTAATAGGGAATAAATAAAAAGACTGATATTATCAGCCCAATGATTGAAAGAAAAATATACCAAATAGACCAAATTATATTTCTAAGCACACTCAAGAAAATGTTATGTTAAATGTACGTTAAATGAGTTAAAAAAAACACAAAGTCAAGCTTTTTAATAAAAATCAACTATTACCACCATCTAAGGGTCTTAAATTTAAGATGATCTTGTTTTGATTATGAATCAATCTAAAAAACAATTTTAGTTACTGGTGGAGCTGGTTTTTTAGGTATCAGTTTGTGTCAAAGACTTCTCCGCTTAAGACATGAAGTGATTTGTTTAGACAATTTTGCTACATCAGCAAAATCAAATCTAAAAACTTTACAAAACAACCCTAATTTCAGTTTTTTTAAGTTTGATATAACAAAAGAATTTGATTTTGGCGAATTTGACGAAATATATCATCTTACCAGTCCCGCCTCTCCGCCAAAATACCAAAAACCCAATTACTATTTTTAGAACCAATATTTGGGGAATATACAACTATCTATATAACCAGCTTAGAAATATTCTGCTAAATTTTTATTAGCCTCTGCTGCCGAAATTTATGGAGATCCCCCTTACACCCTCAACCAGAAAACTAGTGGGGAAATGTTAACTCTATTGGAATTAGATCCAACTATGATGAAAGCAAACGAGCAAGCGAACCTTCAACAATGGATTTTTGGAGAATGTACCAAACAAAAGTAAAAAATATATTAGAATTTTCAATACATAGGGACCTTTTATGGATCCAAATGATGGTAGAGTGGAGCAACTTTATTCCACAAGCATTACAAAACAAGCCTCTGACTATCTATGGCGATGGTAGGCAAACTAGATCTTTTCAATATGTTAGTGATTTGGTAGAAGAGGTCATTTTGATGATGGAAAATACTGATAACTTTATTAGTCCAGTAAATTTAGGAAACCCTGTAGAATTTAGCATTCTTGAACTAGCTAATTATTTAACTTCAGCTAATCCCAGAATCAACTTCTAAAATAGAATTTTTACCGTTACCCCAAAACATCCGGAAATTCGCAAACCTGATATAACTTTGGCTAAAAATAAACTAAAATGGGAGCCTAAAATCCCCTTGTATCTGAGGTAATTAGGTATTTTAAAAGTATCTTGTAAATTTAAAATTATCTTGTAAATTTATCTTTGCTGGCAAAATCTTGAAAACCTGACGCAAATCTTGAAGAGATCTTGTTTTTAAAGAT
>CAKZLR010000016.1 GCA_937127165.1 uncultured Candidatus Peregrinibacteria bacterium | reverse complement strand
CTATGATTTAGTAGTATTTAATCTAGTGTGTAATGACTTTAACTACAATCAAATACGGAAAATTGGACTTTTCTCAGGTATCTTCTACTGGAACTTTGATTGATATTAACCGTTTTCGTTACTTTATAGATCAAGAATTAAATGTAAGTCCACAATCTGTAGATGTCTATGTGATGTGAACATCGAAATAGCCAAGTGCCGGTTTTCAGTCAGGCAAAATTAACTGGCTTAAATTTAGAGCAGTATGTAACTGGTTGAACCGAATTAGATTAGAAAAATTTTTATCAAAAAATAGCCATCAAACAGTTACAGCTCGTCCTCAAATTTGTAATCACATTTGTAAAATAAAAGAGCAACTTACTACGGTATTGGTTCAGCAATGTTTGAGTCAACTAAGACTTTAACCCGCTTCAATCTTGTGTTTCATTCATTAGTTTAAAGTTGAATAGGCAGTTTGACTTAAAAGATGTTTGCCTCAGCCTACCTACTTTAACCAGTAAACGAGAAGTTGAGACAGTTTTTGTAGCCGCTCTTGTCTGATCAAGAAGTTTAGGCTTTTATCAAAAGTGGTCAGATAATTAAAGAAGCATCTAGTATGTTGTGATTGTAGTTTTTTAATTAGTTTTTACATGTTTTATCTTGAATTGGTGATTTGGTTAGTGTCTTTGTCTATAGTATTTGTATTTTCGCTTTTTGTGAATCTTGACAATATTGTATTGAACTAATTGATCGATACCTGTTTGGTTATGTCTTATTTGAAAAACCTTTTTGAGACAGTCGGAGATGGTTACAAAATTGCCCTAATTGGTTTAGGCAGAGAAAATCTCCAGTTTTTGTGGTGGCTTATAGAAGTTGCCGGTTTGTCTAGCTCTCAAATTTTACTTGCTGACCAGTTAGACTACAAACAACTCTCATCCGAGACATTGAATATCGTTGAAAAGTATAACTTCAAGCAAAATCAGTTGTTTTTAGGTAAGGGTTATTTACAAGTTTTGGAGCAAAATAATGTTAAGCAAGTGTTTAAATCACCCGGAATTTGGAGCTTAAAACCAGAGTTTGAAAATTTTAGAAAAGTAAATGGTCAAAGTAGTGTTCAATCCAGTCTAGTTTATTTTTTTGAAAAATATAGAGACCAAATTATTGGAATAACTGGAACAAAAGGTAAAAGTACGACTTCTAGTTTAGTGACTCACCTGATCAATAAAACGAGTTCAAAAACTGCTACATACTGTGGCAATTCAATCAATATATCACCCTACACTTATTGGACTCAACTAGATCAATCTGTCAATTCTAACCATTTTTTTGTTATAGAAATTTCGTCTTTTCAGCTTCAGGATTTAGGTAAAAGCCAAATCTCGCCCAAATATGCCTTAATTACTAATTATCTTATAGATCACTTAGATCATCACAAAGATTTACAAGAGTATTGGTGTTCTAAAGATAATTTGTTTTTATTTCAAAAAGAGACTGATTTTTGTTTGGTTGGAGAAACGGTTTTGCAGAAGTCTACTCGATCACAACTCATAAAAGATAGGGTTTTAGCGCAAGAAACCATCAACAATTTCAAAAATCTTTTTTCTAGCCCACTTTTAGGCGATCATAATTGGTCCAATTTAGCTCAAAGCTTAGTTTTAGTTGAAAAAATTACGGGCTTAATGATCCCAACTAATAAAAATTTATATCAACAAGCAATTTCTTCCTACCAAAATTTACCACATAGGTTAGAATTGATTAAAACAGTAAAGTTAGATAATTTAATAATTAATTTTTACGATGATGGTTATGCCACGGACCCAGACGCTGTCGTTGCGGCTATTAAGTCTCTTACCCAAAATGGACAATATTTATGGCTTCAGTTGTGTGGTAAAGACAAAGGCTCTTCGGTAGAAGAACTATTTCTAGCAATCTTAACTGTACAACAAAATTTACAGTTATTTCAGGTAGATTATTGTGGGGAAGTAGGTAAGGCAGTATTAACGACTTTTAATAATACCTTAGGTTTGAAACCGCCAACAGAAATAGAAAATTTTAAACAAACTGTGCAAACCAATTTTGTTAGTTTAAAAGATATTAAAAATAAATTTTTGAAATGGTATTCTCAGAAACAAAAAAGCGTTAATTTTTCTGAGGAACCTAATTTGAATAAAACTTTTGTGTTAAACATCGCCCTATCTCCTGGAGGATCATCTTTTGACGAATTTGACAATCAGCAACAGCGATCCGAATGGTGGGTACGACAAGTAATGAATTTGAAGTAGCTAACGTCTGTATTAACAAAAGGCAGCTATAACCAAAATTGAAAGTAATCTAGTCTAGAATGAATTATGATGATTCAGTTTTCGCTGAAATATACTTTGTTGTTGATTTGTTACAATAAAACATATTTTATGTTTTTTGTTATGTTTATTAAATTAATAATTAATATAAATATTATATAAATATTAATACAAATTCTTGACACACTTTAGTCCTTGGTTTTTAATCTAGATTTAAAGCTTACTAATTACAAGCTACACCATTTTTATAAAAAAAAGTAATAGTTATAATTTAGATTTATGTCTAAAATAAAGATATCCTTTTTTTTGATCGTTCTAATTATTCTAATAATCATTATTTTTTTTGGATATCGGATTTATTATCAATTTTCTAACTATCCTAAAAATTCCCCACAAGGAGAGTATGTTTTTATAGTTGAGCCGGGAGCGACTGCCCGAACTGTAGCCGCACAATTGCAAAAAGATAATGTGATTTATAGAGTTGATTTGTTTTTGGTACGGGAAAAGTTAACTCCTTTATCCGGTCTACAGGTTGGTGAATATACCCTTATTTTACCTGCCACTCCAGTTGAGATTATCAAACAAATTAATGCTCAATCAGAAATGATTAGACAAACCAATCTGCAAATTGGTAAAAGAGAATCAACAACTGTTCTTTTGAGGGAAGGTTTAGGTATTGATGATTATGCTGAAATTTTGTTTCAGTCGGGAGTAATTACAAATAAGCAAGAATTTTTAAACTTTGCTAAAAATCCAAATAATTTTGATCGTCAAAAGTTTACTTTTCTACCAACACCGTTAAATTGTGAATACGGAGATGTTACTCTCTGTGCAAAATATTATCCGGAAGGTTACCTTTATCCTGATACATATCAGTTTTTTTTAAACAGCTCTAACGAGGAGGTTTTTGATAAACTATTATCGAATTTTAACACCAAGGTTTGGTTAAGGGTGCGAGAACAGGTAGAGAAAGAAAATATTGATTTTAATAAAGTAATTATACTAGCATCTGTGTTAGAAAAGGAGACTGGCAGAACTAAAGGTATTAAACAAGAAAACCTAGATGAAGTAAACGAAGAGAGAAGAAAAATGGCTCAAGTTTTTTACAACCGATTGAAACAAAACATGAAATGGCAGAGTGACGTTACTGTTGAGTATGGTACTGGTAGAAAAATCTGCCAACAAACTTTTGAAGTACCAAATTGTTTCTTACTCGATGATCCAATAGCTTTTCATAAATATAATACCTATTTAAATTCAGGTTATCCTATTGGACCAGTAACTAACCCTCAGTTTTTAAGTATTTATGCAGTTCTTAATCCAATTCCAAATAACTATTTATTTTTTGTAAGTGATGTAACAGGTAAAAAATATTTTGCGGAAAATTCCCAAAGACATGAACAAATTATTAGAGAGGTTAACCGAATTAACCGAGACTTAGGCTTGTAACGGTTTTTGATTTGTTCTTATATTTTTATGTTCAAATTCAAGAGTGTTAACTGATAATAAAGACTAACTTTTTTCACTTTAAAACCGATTCTTTTTAAA
>CAKZLR010000015.1 GCA_937127165.1 uncultured Candidatus Peregrinibacteria bacterium | reverse complement strand
AGGTAGTCATAGTGCTTTAGAAGTTTGTTATGGAGCTTCTCAAGAAGGCTTGTCCAACATCGTTATTTGTCAAGAGGGACGAGATAAGATCTATAGTACCTACTACAAAAAACAGACTTGGAATGGTCAAACTACTGGTTGTGTGGATGAAGTTGTAATTTTGAATAATTTTGCTGAAATCTTACAAGACGAAGTTCAAGAAGAATTGCTTTCTAAAAGGGTGGTGTTTGTACCACATCGTTCATTTGAGGTATATGTTTGTCGAGACGATTATTCTGTGCTTAGAGATCGCTTTAGATTACCAATTTTTGGCAACCGACACCTACTAGAAGCCGAAGAAAGAACAGTTAGCTACAACCAGTATACCTTGCTTCAAAAAGCTCAAATCAAGCATCCTAAACAGTTTGCCAAGCCCAGCCAAATCGATAGATTGGTAATAGTTAAAGTTAACGAGGCTACCAGAAATTATGAGAGAGGTTTCTTTTTTGCTCAAAATAAAGACGACTTTATGAAAACCGCAGATCAGTTGATTGCAGAAAACAAAATTACTGAAAAAGCTCTTAAACAAGCTGTGATAGAAGAATTTATTATTGGTCCCACCATTAACCTCAACTTTTTTTATTCCCCAATCTACAATCGCTTAGAACTTATTGGCACAGACACTAGAAGACAGACTAATATAGATGGCTACAATAACCTCACAGCAGCCCAACAACTAGAGCTGCAGAAACAAGGAATTTTGCCCAATTTTGAAGAAGCTGGTCATATTGCAGCCACTCTTATCGAATCTATGCTCGATCAGGCTTTTGAGATTGGTCATAGTTTTGTGCAAGCTTGTCAGCGAGAATTTCAAGATGGTATAATTGGTCCTTTTGCTTTACAGTGCGTCATCAAAGCAGGCCCACCTAAAAAGGAATTTGTAGTGTATGATGTGTCTTTGAGAATGCCAGGATCACCGGGTATCAAGTTTACTCCATACAGCGAATACTTTTTTGGTAGACCAGTTAGTATGGGCCAGCGAGTAGCTATGGAAATTAAGCAAGCACACAAACTAGACTGTCTAAACAAAATACTAACTTGATTTTAGAGATAACAATCAAGACCTATTAAATTTGTGGATCTGAGACTTTGTCATTTTTAACGTTTTTTCCGTCATTTTATCATCTTGACTAGAAACCAATCAAGGTAAGTGTAGATTAACACGATATCAAACAACTTTTAGATGAGTGTCTAATCTTCATCACTAAAAATTTGGTTTTCATATAAACCTTGTTCTAATAACTCCAAAAGATCAAAAAAATTATTTCTCTTAAAATTTCTCTTTAATAATTTAATTTTAAGAAGTTTTTTATTTTTATTTGATTTGTTTATCATTAACTGTTTGAAAAGCTCCTTAGAATTAAAAATATGAAGTCGAACTGAGGGTAGGGTAGTAATAAATGTTAAATTTGTAACAAAATGTTGAGAAAATATAAAACAAGCATCTCGAGTATCATAATAAAGCTTGTTTTGATCTTGGATATACAAAGAGTTGCTTTCGTCAAGTAAAATCAAATTAGGAGCAATTTGCCACGGTAAAAATAAACCGTGTCTAGTGGCCAAAACAATTTCAGCCTGACTAGTGATAATATTAGCTACAGTTTGTTGTGAGGAAGAATTTTTTTCGGCTGTGTAAATATCAACTTTAAAATTTTTTAAATCCGATAAAATTTGATCAACAACAGAAAATAATTGTTTTTTTTCTGGAAAGATTATCAAAATTGGTCTTTTGGGTAATTCTTGCAGCTGACTTCGTATAATGTATATTATACGAAATAAAATGTCATCTTGAACAATCTCTATTTTTAGCTTATTAAAGCCCTTTTTAGGTTGTTTCGAGGTTTCTAGATTATCGTCTACTTTTTGGTTGTTTTTTTCTTGATTTTCGGAAGTAATTTTTGTATCGTTATTAGGTATAATCTGTTGCCAGTACTTTTGAGTTAGCATCTCTATTGGGTTAAGCATCGTTGCCAAAACATTGTTTGGAGTGTTAAATGTGTTATAAGCAAAAGCAAACAAAAAATTGATTTGAGCCTGAGAAAATTTAACTTTTAAAAGTCTACTAACTGATTTAATTTTTGTTTTATCAGTTATATACTTTTTCTGAGTTTCGGCAACTACTAGTCCTAACCGAATTTTATTTTTAATAGGAATTTGTACAATCTGTCCTGTGTCTAGCCCAATCTCTGAAAAATATGTTAAAAATTTAATAGGTAAGTTTTGTTTTGGTAAAATTTGATAAAAAGGCATCGTTTTCCTATCCTAAAATTTAGATATAATTTTTTAACAAGATTTGTTAAAAATTTAACAAAGAATGTTCTAAATTTTGTCTCATCTGCGATGTTTCATAAAAAAGTTAAAATACCTTCAATTGCTCAAAGTAGTACCTAGATATGGACTGTGTAAAAGTTCTTTCAAAAACCTTCTTCACCATAATAGCCAAAAGAAACTCCTATCAACAAAATTAAATTAATGTAAAATAAGAAAGTTAAAGTTAATAAGCAACTTAGTTTTTGTAAAGAGGCAATCTTGACATTTTTACAAAAAGGTTTTTTCCTAGAACGGGTTTTCTCGTATAGAATTGGCGGTTGTAGCTCAGTTGGTAGAGCGCTGGTCTGTGGTACCAGTGGCCGCGGGTTCGAGCCCCGTCAATCGCCCCATATTTTATAGTTTTTCATAGTTAGGTAGGGCCCTTAGCTCATTTGGTTAGAGCGCCTCGTTTGCACCGAGGAGGTGGTCGGTTCGAATCCGATAGGGTCCACCAAAAACCAAAGATTTTTAGAAAAATCAAACTTTCTAAAGTTTAAAAGTTTCCTTTTGGGAGTTTCTGTTTAGGTTTCGAATATTGTTAGTAAAAAATTAGAATTTGGTAATTCAATTTAAACTTAATTAACTGAAATCATAGTATTGTTTTCAAATAATAAGACAGAAAGTGTTGAGATTTTGCTATTTTTCTTGATAATTTTGTTTGTATTGGATAAAGGTGACGTTTATGTTATTCGTACAACAGTTGACCCAATGGACCGATAATGATGTAGCCACGTGAAAGTTTTGTGGGCAAAAGTTTAGCAAGTATAGAATAAACAGAAAAGAAAAAAATTAAACTACTCAAGTCGAAGAGTAAATCGTGGCAGAAGTTGAAGTGGAACAAAAGCTTTTTGAAAAATCCCAAAAACTAATAAAAAATGTAGAAGAAAATTAATCAAAAGATTGTTGAAATTTGGGATTAATCATCATTAAACAAAATGAGACTTTAATTTCAACAAATTATAAAAAAGATACAGCACGGTAAGCTTGCCTATGCCACCGGGACTAGGAGAGATTAATATATCATCAGGCATTTTACATATGTTCACATCACCCACAATAGAGTTGTTTGACTCGCTAGTGGCAGCATCAATCACAATCGAGCCAGTACGAACCCAGCTTTGGTCAATTAAACCTCGTTGACCGGTGGCAGTAACTATGATATCAGCTTGTTTAGTTAATTGTTTTGGGTTTTTGGTATTTTTGTCTATGGAGATCAAAGTAGCTTGTCTATCAAGAAAATATTTTATGGCAGGAGTACCAACAAGCTTGCCCCTACCCACGATAGCCACAGTTTTGTGACTTAGATCAAGTTTACTAGTAATAAACGACTCAAAAATAGACTTTTGATCTGGTTCAAGCAAAAATTTCAAGGTAAGATCAATAGCTCCGATAGTTGGTGGCAAGAAGCCTTTTTCCCACATTTCAAAGGATTTATACCCTAGCATGTCCACATCAATACTAGGATTCAAATTATGAACTAATGGATCAAAATTTGAGGGAACTGGAAGTTGAATAATTAGTCCGTGTCGATTGTAATTTGCTTGATCGATAATTTGCTGTACTATGGAAGGATCTGTATCCATTACAAATTTGTGTAGCACTACCGAGATACCTATTTTTTGACCAATATTTTGTTTGGTTCGAATATATTTGTTAGAAGCAAAGTCGTCACCAATCTGAATTATATCTAACACAGGAGTGGTGGGTAAAGACAAAATTTGAGTATGTAGCCAATTTTGAAAATTTTCTTTGAGGGTGGTATTGTCTAGAATCATAACTAACTGACAAAAATAGAAATTTATTTTTTAGACAAGTTTTTCGATTTGTGGTGTTACTTTCATTTTAACAAGTTATTTACTCTTCTGAGAAGTTGTAATTTGACATTTACTACAAAAATAACACTAACTAGCAGCTAGTTATGCTGCTAAACGACTCAAAAAAAGTAGCGGAGATAAACCTGATTATTTTGATAGAATTTTTACTCAGTCTTTGTGTGGTGGTAGGTTTCGTTTTGGGTGTCTTTGGGGCGATTTTAATGTTTTATTATTTTTTGGTGGCATGGTGGCTAATACCATTAACTATTGCTAACCTTGTTTTATCTATAATCGAAGAGACAGGAACAGAAAAAGGAAATGTTGCTATTTTTGTTTTAGCTTTATTATCATTGATTCCTGTTTTTGGAATTTTTGCTTCGATAGGTGGAATTTTAGTTACCTGTTTAAATTTGTTTAAATTGTATAAGAACTTAACACTGCAAACTATAATTTAGAATATGTTTCAATTTTTTTTCAATTCTTTTAATTTAGGATACAAATCTCGCATTGCGATTGCTATTAGAACAAAAATTAGAATTTGAATAGAATTATTATAATCTTTAAAAAGTGTACTAATTTTCAAAAACCAAATTGGAAGAAGATCTGGTTGAGAAATAACCTTTTCAACACTCTCAGCATCGTTCGGATCTATTTGCCTATCTTTAATATAACGATTTAATTGTTCAACATTCTTTTGATAGACTTTTATTATTGTCATCTTTCTATCAATCTTATCTGTCAACCATACTCTAACACGGTGAATTAATTCTTTTGCTATAAAATCTAGCCATACAGGTGAAATTTCATTTTTAAATGATTCATATATCAAGTTGTTTATTAAAATAAGAATTATTATCATTTCTTCTTCATTAAAATCATCCTCTAGGTTTATAACTTCTCTCTTCTCAAGAGGAATTCCCGAGCCTGATGATTTAATTGAGCCACTCTCTATAAAGAGTTTTCATTAGTTTTCATTACTAAACATTTAAAATGTATTAAATTAACAGATTAATCTAAAATTTGACTTTTTTTATAAAAATTTTATAAAAAAATTAATCACTTTATCTTACTCTAAAATAGAATCTAATTATGACAGAATGCCAAAACAAAGTTAACAATTTAGAAGAACTTGCTAAATTTTGCAACCACAAAGGATACATTTTTCAAGGTAGTGCTATTTATGGAGGACTTGCCAACACTTGGGATTATGGTCCTCTGGGGGTAGAACTAAAAAATAACATTAGGCAGCTTTGGTGGAAATACTGGGTACACGATAGAGATGATATTTTTGGCTTGGATGCAGCAATTTTAATGAACCCAAAAGTTTGGGAGGCAAGTGGACATGTAGCTAGTTTTTCTGATCCCCTGGTGGATAGCAAATCATCTAAAAAAAGATATAGAGCGGATAAACTAATTGAAGAGTTCACCAATGAAAGACCAGCTAACTGGGCAGGTGAAAAAACTCCTCCTGAAGATTTGTATAAGTTTTTGATAGATAAAAATATTCCTGATCCCGAGACAGGCGAGACCAACTGTTGGACAATGCCTAGAATGTTTAACTTAATGTTTAAGACTAAACAAGGAGTCTTGGAAGAAGAGGGTGATGATATTTATTTAAGACCCGAAACTGCTCAAGGTATTTTTGTTAATTTCAAAAATGTACAAAGAGCTACTCGTCAAAAAATCCCCTTTGGAATAGCTCAAGTTGGTAAGGCTTTTCGTAACGAAATTACTCCAGGTAACTTTACTTTTAGAACTAGAGAATTTGAACAGATGGAGGTTGAATATTTTTTTGACCCAGCTCAAACTCCTTGGAAAGTATTGTTTGAAGAGCTAAAAGACTATTCTTTTAAATTTATTACCGAAGTTTTAAAAATTAGCCAAGAAAATCTTAGACTGCGAGATCATGAACCAAACGAGCTTTCACACTATTCTAAAGGAACTACGGATATAGAATATAAATTCCCCTTTGGTTGGGGTGAGTTGTGTGCTGCAGGTGCTTACCGAGGAGCTTTTGATCTCAATCAACACCAAATACATTCTGGTAAAGATATGCAATTTCACAACCAAGTGGAAAAAAGAAGATATATTCCTCATGTTATCGAACCGTCCTTTGGTTTGGATAGACTAGTACTAGCTGTATTAGTAGATTGTTTTTATATAGAGCCGGTTGAAGGTTCTAAAGAACCTCGTAGAGTGATGAAATTTCCGTATCAACTAGCTCCTTATAAATTAGGAGTTTTACCTTTGATGGATAAAGATGGTTTGGATGATTTAGCTAAAAAAGTTTATAGAGACTTAAGAAGTCAAGGTATTTACTGTGTTTACGACGAAAAAGGATCAATCGGCAAAAGATACCGTCGACAAGACGAGAACGGCACGCCGTGGTGTTTAACTGTAGATTATCAATCTCTCAAAGATAAGACCTTTACTTTAAGACATAGGGATACTTTAGGGCAAGTGCGAATTAGTCTAGATGAATTACCCAAATACCTGAATAGTTCTGTTTTTGGTAAATAGTTTTGGTTACTGGTTTTTTAAAGGGAAAGTTTTGTTGGTTATTGAAAAGACGGCTGTACGGTAGTGTTTGTTGAAAGTAAGTTAGTCGCAGTTCTGAATCTAAAAGTATCTTAATTATTCCTTTAATGACTTTAGTAGATTTTTATAATCTGACATATCCCCAAAAACTTTTAGTAGCTGATATTTTATCTCAAAGCAGGTCAAAAAAAATTACCTCTAGTGACTTGGTTTTGAAAGAGTTTAATCTTAGTAATCAAGAACAGAGAACAATTAAGTTTAAACTAGCTAAATTGGCCCGTGGTTATCCTTTGGACTATTTACTTAGTCATATTAATTTTTTACATCTTAAAATTACGGTTAAACCGGGAGTGTTTATACCTAGGCCAGAAACAGAAGCTTGGTTAAATCAAGTGAGAGCGGAAATTCTGCAAAAATTTTCTTCAAAAAATCCTTTACTCGTAGATTTGTGTGCTGGTACTGGAGTGATTGGTCTGAGTTTGTCAGATCTTTTTGAAAAAGTTTTATTGGTGGATATTTCTAAAAGAGCAATAACCAATATTGAGCATAATATCGCTCAAAACAAAATTGCAAACTGCATGGCAATTCGGGCAAATTTGTTTGCAAATCCTGTTTTGACTCAGTCAATCAAAGATAGTCTCTCTTGGGTTTTGGTTTGCAATCCGCCGTATGTACCATTAATCGACAGACTTTACAAACAGCAAAATAATCTTGAGTTTGAACCTTATAGAGCAATTTTTAGCAGAGATAACGGACTAGGTTTGTTTAAAAAAATCTACAACTATCTAAAAAAACTGCCACTACCCAAAATGGTGATATTTGAGCTAGATCCTCGAAACATACACACAGCTAAAAAAATTTTACACAAATACTTTAAGCAGATCGAAATTTGGCAAGATTTTAACCAATTTGACCGAGTTTTGATCGCCAGAAACTGAATCATAAGATCCCAACCATCTTTCCACAAACTATTTTTGATAGGGCCCAATTTAGCTAATATTAAAACTTAACACTATAAGATAAGATCGAAAATAAGTTAATAAAAATAAGATATTTTTTATGTAAATTAATGTAAATTAATGTAAATATGTAAATGCATGTTCTATTTGTACTTTAACATCGACTGTTAATTAGTTTTTTCTGATCTAAAAATATCCTCGCCATCTGATAAGTGACTCTCTAGTTATGTCTCCAAAAAATCCAGTATTACCGGCTGGCCAATTGAATACTCCATCAGCTCTCATACATTCTTGAAGTCTAACAACATTTGGGCTTCTTTCTTCAAAAATCCAACCAGCATTCTTCAGTTCCTGACAAGTTGTGCCTTGATTCCTCCATCTTAAGAAACTTTCTCTAGTAGCTTCTCCAAAAAACCCAGTGTTACCAGCAGGCCAATTAAACACTCCGTCGATTCTCATACATTCTTGAAGTTTTCGAACATCTTCACTTCTAGTACCCATCACCCAACCTCTCTTTTTTAAATTTTCACAAGTGTTTGCAGGTGTTGAAGATGGTGGTATATTTGCACCGGAAGTAGTAGCTTGTCGCCATCTGTTTAGAGCATCTTGAGTTACAGGTCCAAAATATCCAGTAGAACCGTTGGGCCAATTGAAAAAACCGGCAGTTGTCATGCAAGTTTGTAACTCTCTAACCCGTTGACTTCGCTCCCCAAAAGTCCACTGGCTATCTCGCAATTGTTCGCAAGTCGTTTTAGTTGGTTGAGAGTTTACTCCTTGGTTAGAAGGCGGAATGTTTGAGTTTGTTTCAGATGTAGAAGGATTGGTTGAGGCTGGATTTTGAGCAGGTGGAGTTGTAGGATTTTGAGCTAAAAACTGTCTAAAATCTTCTAAAGCTTTTTGTGTAACTGGACCAAAATATCCTGTAGAACCATGAATGTGTCTAAAGGTACCAGCGGCCGTTAAACAATTCTGAAGCTCAACCACTTGATTCCCCGTTTGTCCAATAGCCCAGTTTTGACTAATTAAACTAAAACATCTTTCACCAAGATTGGATAAATCAATTCTGCCAAAATTTTCTATAGCCGATTTAGCTCTTGTGTGTGATTGTTGTGTGATAGAGCCATAATAACCAGTGTTAGTAGGAAAATCAAACAAGCCAATATCTCTTAAACATTGTTGCAAATTTCTTACTTCTTCAGAAGTAGTGCCAAAAACAAAATCTCGCTTAATTAACTGTTTGCAAGTTTCACTAGGTTCGTTCAAAATAATCCCCCTTTCTCGACGAAAAGCAAATAAAGCATTTTGAGTAACTACTCCAAAAGTTGAGGTTATATCATTTCTCATAAAATACCCTTGCTGTTTGAGAAACCTTTGTAAAAGGCCAATATCGCTGCTAGTTTCACCTAAAGTATAATTTTTTATAATCAGATGATACACTTCAGATAGGGGAATAATTCTTTCGTTAGGGTCTGTGTTTATAGGTCGGTTTCTAAGTGGTAGATTAACTTCATCTATGCTAGATATAGAAAAAGTCTGACTACTTTCACCCCAGCCGTTGGCAGTCATGATTTTCCATAAATTATAATTCCCCCAGTAAACATGAGGAGTATAGCGATAATTAGCAGCGGTAGCTGCATTGCTTAGAAATACGTTATATTCATCAAGAGTGGAAATAGTTTGATTAACTCTGTAGGGTGTACCTCCTCCGTTGGTTGTAGCTTGGTTAAAGTTTAGTTGTAACTGATAGGCCGCCCAATTAACTTGATTTACAAAACCTCTGTAGTTTGGATTGCAACTTCCGCCGTCAGGACAAGCATAACCCATAGCAGCTCTTAGTCTAAACTCAGGATCATTGACAGTATCATAACCACTGAGAGTTAGTAAAGACTGTTCTTTTTGTAGGTATGCTAAAATTAATCCGGGATTAAGTTGTGGCACTATTCCCCACCTGCTACTAGTCTGACCTCTAGCTGCTGCAAAAATCCAATAGCTGGCCCGTCTACCTTGTTCAGTGTAATTTCGTAAAGGAGAATTTACTTGGTCCAAGTATTTTTGCACAGAAGCCTCATCCGGAAAAGCTCGAGTACTCGTAAAATCAGCATCACTCATTAGTCTGTTTGGGTTAAAAATAGGAATATCAGAAACACCTAAAATCTCGGTATTTTGTTGAATTTCTTTGAGAGCTTGTTTTTCGGCAGCCTTAAAATAGGTAAAAATCGCAAAAGCTCCCAAAATTAAGTTGAAAATCAACAAAAATATACTTAAATTGACTAGGTTTTTTTTGGTAGTCATTTTGGTTTTTTAAAAAATATTTGGTTATACAAACCCCAAAGGTTTTTCAGAAAAATTTTAAGTCTGGATTGTCAGACTAAGATTGGATTAAATAAATTATATTACATGATTTTAATGTTGACAAATAGTTTCTTTTTTAAGAGACAAACTTTTTTGTTTAAACTTAATTTAAGTAATTTTATATACAACAATATCGATTTTTTTATGTATTTTAAATACGATTTTTACAAACTCAAAGAGGCTATCTTATTCAACACAGTTGAAGTCTTACCTACTGATGAAGAACAACTAGACAAAGAAATCCAGACTCTAGTTGATCACGCTAATCAAACTGGGGAACCGATTAGACACTATATTGGTTTTGAAATCAGTGGCAAGCTCCACCTTGGAACAGGTATAATGACCGCCATTAAAGTTAAGAAACTTCAGGATGCTGGTGTGAGATGTTCGATTTGGTTGGCTAATTATCATACTTGGCTAAACAACAAGCTGGACGGTAAAATTGAAACAATTAGAGACTTTAATAACTACTACTTTACTCCAACTTTCAAGAAGTGTTTTGAGGTGTGCGGTTGTAATGTCGGAGAAATTGATTTTTGGTCAGCTGATGAATTATACATTGGCAAACAAATTAATGGAAGACACTTTTGGGATTTTATGATGAAAGTAGCTAAAAATTTAACCCTAGCTAGGGTCAACAAATCTGTTACTGTAACCGGTAAACAAGCTGGTGAGGGAGTCGAGTTTGGAGTTTTGTGTTATCCTGTAATGCAAGTTGCGGATGCTTTTTTCATGCAAACACACCTAGTTCATGCTGGAATAGACCAACGAAAATGTCATGTTTTGATGCGAGAAGTTGCTTCTAAAATGGATGAAGGCTTCGAACTCAAACTTGGTCAAAATCCAGTTAAACCAATTGCTATGCACCATCCGCTTTTGTTAAGCCTTGGAATCAGTGTCAAAGAAGTAAGTGAGAGAATGACTACTGAAAATTCAGAATCTGCAAAAATGTCAAAATCAAAACCAGATTCGGCTATTTGGGTGGATGATAGTCCAGAGGAGATTGTAAGAAAACTTAAAAAAGCTTATTGTCCCCTACCCGACCCTAACCGACAAACACCTGAAGAAATTGAACGAGAGCAAGAGTGGAACCCGGTTTTGGACTGGTGTAAAAAAATGGTATATCCAGCAGGCAAAAGAATTCTCCTACAGAGACCAGAAAAATTTGGTGGGGATAAAATTTTTGAAACTTTTGAAGAATTAAAAAAAGAGTATTTTACAGGAAGTATTCATCCAATGGATCTTAAAACATCCTTAGCCAATATTCTTGCAGACTGGTTTAAGCCAATTAGAGATTTTGCTGCCCAAAACATAGAAGGTCAAAAAATGTTAGAGCAATTGAATATTAAATAGAAGTCAATCTTTGGTAATCGATTATTTTCACGATATAAAAAAATTTGAAAAGATTGTGTAAAAAGATTGTGCAAATTATCTAGGTCTATTCTATATTAAAGATAAAATACTTGTTAGAGATATCGATTGAGGGTTTGCAAGCCTATTTCATCTAGAATATAGACATGGGTTTTGTCGCTTAGTAGGTGGATACTGATTTCTGTTGTATATTTTAAAAAAAATATTTAAGAAAATACACACTTGCTAAAATTTAATCAATATTAATACCTACTATTCAAACATTCATATTCAAATACAAACATATGCCCAATTTCCCTAAAATTTTCCCTGACTTAGATACCGACACTAAACTTACTTTAGCTATTATTGGTTCTATTACCGTAGCTGTTCTGTTATATATTTCTATATTACCTTTTGGCAACTTTGCTGGTAGTTTTGGCACTGTTGTAGGATCTTTTATAAGTCTTCTTTTAGGTAGGGGCTCTTTTTTGTTACCTCTATCTTTTTTGTATACGGCTGCTGTTTTGATGAAAATTCAAAGAAACCGAGATTTGGCGAAAAAAGTTAATGCCAGAATTTTTTGGGGAATTGGTCTTATGATTTTAGCTTTTAATGGCATGCTTAGTCTTTTTATGAACACCCAAACCTTGCAAGAAGTACAAAATTCTGGAGGAGTGTTGGGATATATTTTATACCCATGGATTTTGGGCAATTTTTTTGGTAAAGTTGGCACTTTTTTTGTTTTGATTACATTTGCTTTTTTGGGATTTTTTCTGTTATCTAACCTAACTTTCGTGCAGTTTTATGAAAATCTGGTTAAGACCTTCAAAAACCTTAGTTACTTTCTTGATTTTATCCCAGATATTTTTGAAATCTGGAAAAAAGCGAAAACTAAGATACGTTTAGAAACACCACGAAAGCCGATCGAAGTGTCTGTCAATAAAGACTTACCAAAACCAGAAAAAAAAATGATCGATGAATCTACAGATTCTAGTATCGCAATCACAGAAGCTACCAAATCTTTAAAAACTAATAAAAACCACTGGGAAACACCGTCTCTTACCTTACTTAAAGAAAGTATTAGTGTAACAGAACCTGGAGATGTAGAAAAAAATAAACAAATAATTTTAGAAACTTTGGCTGATTTTGGAATCAGTGTGGAAATGGGTGATGTATTTATAGGCCCAACCGTAACTCAGTATACCTTAAAACCAGCTCAAGGTGTTCGTCTTTCTGCTATAGACAACCTGCAAAGAGATTTGGCCTTGGCTCTAGCCGTTGGTAGTTTAAGGATAGAAGCACCTATTGCTGGAAAAAGTCTTGTTGGCATAGAAATTCCTAATAAAAAAAAGTCGCAGGTTCGCTTACGACAAATTCTTCAAACGAAGCATTTTACTCATTTTGAGGACCCTCTACCCATAGTTATAGGTAAAGATGTAACAGGTAATGATATAGTTTATTCTTTAGCTAAAATGCCTCATTTACTGGTTGCTGGAGCAACTGGTTCTGGTAAATCTGTTTGGATTAATTCCATGTTAGTTAGTTTACTATATCGCTATAGCCCAAAAGATCTTCAGCTTATTTTAGTTGATATGAAAAGGGTTGAACTAAAACTCTATGAAGGCATTCCACACTTACTTTCAAAAGTAATTACTGAAGCAGAAAAAGCTATTAACGCTCTCAAGTGGACTTTGCTAGAAATGGAAAAAAGATACAAACTTTTAGAAGAATTTGGTAAAAGAAATATTTCAGATTTTAACTTGTTTGCTGAAACTCAAAAACTTGAACCTTTACCTTATTTAGTTTTTGTGATTGATGAGTTAGGAGATTTGATGATGCTCGCTAAAAGCGAAGTTGAACCAATTATTGTCAGATTAACTCAGATGTCTAGGGCTGTGGGGATTCACTTGGTTTTGGGCACCCAAAGGCCAGACACTCAAGTTGTTACCGGTTTAATTAAAGCTAACATACCTAGCAGAATAGCTTTTGCCGTGGCTTCTCAAATAGATAGTAGAGTTATCTTAGATAGAGCTGGAGCTGAAAAATTATTAGGGCAAGGTGATGGTTTATTTATGAATCCTCAATCTATTCAACCAATTCGTTTTCAAGGTGCTAATTTAGAAGAAGAGGAAGTTAATAGGTGTGTGAAATTTTTGAGAAACCAAGCACTAGAAAAAAACTGGGAAAACAACCTTAAACCTGAAGTTGTAGAACCTCAAAAAATCAAAATTACCATACCAGGTATACCTACGAATCTTTCTGAAGACGAAGATAGTGATGAAGTCTTTGAAGAGGCTAAAAGATTAGTTATTCAATACCAAAAAGCCTCAGCTAGTTTTTTACAGCAGATGATGGGCATTGGTTATCCCAAAGCCGCTAGAATAATCAACGATTTAGAAGCCATGGGAATAGTTGGCCCGCAAAATGGTTCTAAACCAAGAGAGGTTTATGTACTGCCAGAAGATAATTCTGAGTAAAATTTTGTAAACAACTGAAAAACTGAGTTATTTTATCTAAAAATCAACTACTCAAACTAATCTTTCTTATTTTGAGAAAGATTCGAAGTTTTCATTGACTTTTATTTTAATTACAACTTATTTTTTAATTTTTTAGTCGTTTATGAGTCTAATCTCAATGGTATTTCACCACTAAATGTAAAAAAATTTAACTTTTAGATAGCTTAAAAATAAAAATAAATTGATTATTTGACAGTCATAAAAAAGAGCTATATAATTTATGACGGTTACCTACTTGAGCTTTATTTGTTTAGGTCATTTAATAATCCATATGGTTGAATGACCTATTCACCTTTCCAAAAGAGATACAATGCCACCTACATGCTTGTATCAAAAAACAAAAACGCAAAACTTGCAAAACTTTGTTGTTATATACAATTTCTCATAACAAAAACACATATATATAACAAAAAGTAAGGAAGGGTGAATAATTAAGGCCGTGTAGGTGCCAAACTAGATCAATTAATGCCATCAAAGTTGTTTGTAGCATTATTTATAGTGCTACTAACAGCCACGGCTCAATTGATCTAACAAAGGGTAGGAAGCCTTAAGGTTTAGGAATTTTAGGGGCTATACTACCCTTTTTCCATATTAATTTAATTATTAATGATTATTTATTAATGAATTACCTAAGAAATTTTATAATTTTTTATAATTTTACTTTAGATTAAATAAAAATATCAACAATAACAAGCAATCAAACTAATTAAATCTTCACTTTTTATTTTGATTAGAAGTTTAATTTTGAATTAATTTTGATAATATAGACAGGAATGTATTATACGCACAATTGACACTAATTGACTAATTTATTTATTGATTCAATAATGTTTTATCAAACATAATCACCACTATGCCTAAAACTGTTCTTACTGGACTTCGTGCTAATGGCGAATTAACTTTGGGTAATTATTTGGGGGCAATTTTACCTATGGTGCAAACTTTACAGAATCTAGAAGAAGGAGATAAGTTCTTCTTGTTCGTTCCTGACCTACACTCTTTCACAACCCCCATCGACCACACACAACTATATCGAAACAGTCTTAACAATATAAAAATTTATCTGGCTAGTGGGGTTGATTCCAATCGCGAAAATGTTTTTTTATATAGACAAAGTCATATCCCAGCTCATAGTGAGCTAGCTTGGATTTTGTCTTGTTTTACTTATTATGGAGAACTTCAAAGAATGATTCAGTTTAAAGAAAAATCCTCACAACAAGGTCAAAATGTCTCTGTTGGTTTGTTCACTTATCCAATTTTAATGGCAGCTGATATTTTACTTTATGGAGCCGATTATGTACCTGTTGGAGAAGACCAGAGGCAACATTTAGAACTAGCTAGAGATTTAGCCATTCGCTTTAATAATAAATTTGGAGAGATCTTTGTAGTCCCTCAAGTTTGGCAAAAACAGCTTGAATTTGTCAAAAGAGTAGAAGGAACTAAAATTTACAGCCTAACTGATCCAACCAAAAAAATGAGCAAATCTATCAACGATCCCAAAGGAACTATTTTACTCACAGACAAACCTTTAGATGCTGCTAAAAAAATAATGTCAGCTGCTACAGATAACTTAGCCAGTATCAACTGGGATTGGAATAACCAACCCGGAATTACTAACCTTTTGCAAATTTATGCCTTGTTAAAAAATATACCCACACACGAAGCTGTCAAAATTTGGAAAGGCCAAACTCAATACAGTAACTTAAAAAAAGAAACTGCCGAACTAGTAGTCGAATTTTTAACTAACTTGCAAGCGAGAGTGTCTAAAATTACTGATGCTCAAGCAGAAGATATTCTCCAAAAAGGTGAAATCAATGCAACTAAAATTGCCAAACAGACCTTGCTTAAGGTACAAAAAGCAGTAGGTGTTGTTAAATCACAGTAGGTACATTAATTAAAAAATGACTTACAATCCACCTTTAAAAAGCTAAATCAAAAACTAAACACTATCCGCAACTCTTGTCTTGCCTGTTTATACGAAAAATTATTAATTTTTAAAACTTCAATTACTTGACAAAGATTTATTAAAAGATAATTTTTTCCTGGTCTCGATCAATCGATCTCAAATCGATTAAGATTTTTAATCATTATGATCCAACCATTTCAAAAAATTACTGCTAAAAACATTCCCTTACCTATCAAAGATATTGACACCGATATGATCATTCCAGCACAATATTTAACAAAAACCGATAGTTCTGGATATGGAGAAAATTTGTTTGAAAGACTTAGAAATGATGACCCTAACTTTCCTTTAAATCAAGAAAAATACAAGGATGGAAAAATTTTAACCACTCGTTCTAATTTTGGTTGTGGCTCTAGTAGAGAGCATGCTGTTTGGGCTTTGTTGCAATGGGGTATTAGAGTGGTTATTGCTCCTTCTTTTGCTGATATATTTTTTAACAATGCCGCCAAAAATGGTTTGGTTTTAGTTAGACTTCCTGAAGAAGTGGTAGAAACAATTCTTAAAGACTCCGAGTCAGGTGAATACATAATTTCGGTTGATTTAGAATCTCAAAAGATAACTTTACCAGATGGAACTATTTATGACTTTCCTTTTGATAGTTTTCGTAAGGAGTGTATTTTGAAAGGTTTAGATGACCTTGCTTATATCCAGTCTGTAAATCAGGAAATTGAAAAATGGCATGAAAAAAGAAAAAGTAAGATTTTTTATTCTACTCTAACCAGGAATTTTTAATACTAGATACATATGAGACAATCTCAACTTTTCACAAAAACCAGCAAAGATATTCCAGCAGATGAAGTTTCTAAAAATGCTCAACTCTTGGTTCGTGCTGGTTTTGTGGATAAAACCATGGCTGGAGTGTATACTTTTTTACCGCTTGGGCTCAGAGTTCTAAACAAAATTGAAGATATAGTTCGACAAGAAATGAACAATATTGGTGCTCAAGAAATTTTAATGAATAGTTTACAACCAAAAAAATTGTGGACAGATACCAACCGTTGGGATATAGATATTCTATTTAAGTTAAAAAGTCAAACCAACAACGAATATGCACTGGCTTGTAGCCACGAAGAACAAGTTACCCCTTTAGTTAAAAAAATGGTGACCTCTTGGAAAGATTTACCCGAGACTGATCCCAAAAACAAAATTTTCCCGCTTTCAGTTTATCAAATCCAAACTAAGTTTCGCGACGAATTACGAGCAAAATCAGGACTTCTAAGAGGTAGAGAATTTAGAATGAAAGACATGTATGATTTCCATCAAAATTGGGACAGCTTAAATGCTTATTATGAATTAGTGATGCAGGCTTATCTTAGATGTTTTGAAAGAATGGGGTTGGAAGTTTATCCAACTGAAGCTAGTGGTGGTATTTTTACAACTATTCCTAGTCACGAATTTCAGGCTATTTGTAGTGCTGGGGAAGACAAAATTTACAAAGTACCAAGTTTGGGTATTTTCTTTAACAAAGAAATGGCCCCAGTTAAGGCTAAACCTTGGAACAATTTAGACGAAACGGTGCAACCAAGAAAAGATATTCTAGCTGAAGGCGTCATTGGAGTCGAGGAGGTAGCCAAATGTTTGGGTATTCCAATAGAAAAAACTACAAAAACATTATTTTACGAAACTCAAGACCAAAGGTTAGTAGCTGCTTGTGTACGAGGCAATTACAAAATCAATGAAGAGAAATTAATGAAAGTAGCCAAAAAACACCTCAAACTGGCTCCTAGCGATTTAGTTAAAAAGATCACAGGTGCTGAGATTGGTTATGCTGGCCTACTTAACTTACCCGAAGATGTGGAAATTTATATGGATGAAAGTTGTGATAACCGTAAAAATTTTGAAATGGGAGCCAACAAAACGGGGTATCATTCAATCAATGTAAATTTTGGTAGGGACATTCCTTGGCCCGAAAAATTTTATGATATTAAAGTTGTGGAAGAGGGTGATATTTATCCAGAAACCGGAGAACAATATGAGGTCTATACCTCGGCCGAAGTTGGAAATATCTTTAAACTGGGTACTAAATATAGCGATGCTGTTAATTTTAAATTTTTAGACAAAGACAATCAACTAAAGCCTGTAATTATGGGTTGTCATGGTATTGGGACAACTAGATGTATGGCTGTAATTGCGGAGATTTACAGTGACGAAAAAGGTTTAAAATGGCCCGAAAGCGTGGCTCCGTTCAGATTCCACTTAATAACTCATGTAAACAAAAAAGGTGACGATTCAATAAACCAACAAATTTTCGCTTTAGCTAATCAAATTTATTCCGGGAAACTTAAATTAGTATTTAATCAAGCTAATCAACAAATTGATTTTATTAAATCAAATGAGTCAGAAGAAATTTTATGGGACGACCGCTTGAACGTTTCTTTAGGTGAAAAATTAACCGATGCGGACTTGATTGGATGTCCTTATCAAATTATTCTTACTAGAAGAAGTATCGAAAATGGTAATATTGAAATCAAACATCGAGCGACCGGACAAAGTTTTCAGGTAGCCATAGAAAAAGTTCTTACTTAAATCTACCTATCAACTTTTACCGAAAAAAGTCTTAGAAAGTCTTTATTGCCTTGCCCAGACTAGTAAAAAATTAAGAGAATATTGCAAGTCTTTTTTATAAACTTAGCCTAAAAAGTAAACTACCAAGTGGTAATCGATATGTCTGTAGGACCAGGTGAGGTAATGGTAACTGCTGATAGTTCTGCTAATCCTGTTTTTGCAGTAAATAAAGAATTGATAATCAGGTAATTTTGATTTTTCTAATTCTTTAAAAATTTTATTGATCAGATCCAAAGCCAAAGCCCAAACCCAAACCAAATCTACTAAGACAAGAGTTAGTTAAAGAGTCTCTGAAATTTTACTCTAAAAACCAAAATTATTTTTGACTTGAATAAGTCTGATGTTCTTTGTTTAAAAAAATTTTTGATTATTCTTTAATTTTTATACTTTTTCCCTTGGTTCTTGCTACGATTTGACCATGGTCATACACCACCTCTCCGTTTCTAATAGTGATAACTACAGAACCTCCTTGTAAAGTCATTCCTTGATAGGGAGTCCAGCCGCATTTAGATAAAACTATTTTGGAATTAATAAATAATTTTTGATTTGGATCAATTATAACCACATCAGCATCAAAACCTTCTATTAAATCTCCCTTGTTTTGAATTTTATAATTTCTGGCAGGATTAGTAGAATATAATTTAACTACTTGATTTAGAGTTAATTTTCGTTGGTAAACAGCATGCAAAAGTAAAGGTAAAGCAAATTGAATAGATGGTAATCCAGCAGGTAGTTTGCCGTACTCTTGTTGCTTTTCTTCTAATAAATGAGGAGCATGGTCGGTGGTATATTGAGAAATTAAACCAGTTTGTAGGGCTCGCCACAAAGTTTGTTGGTCAACTTGGCTTTTGAGAGCGGGATTCATAATTCGCAAACCAGCATAATCTCGAATTTGCTCTTTATCAAACCACAGGTAATGCGGGCAAGTCTCGCCACTAACTAGACCAGTTTTGGCTCCTTTTTCCAAAAACTCAAGCTCTTCTTTGGCAGAAATGTGCAAAATGTGTATTCGACGCTGAAACTCCAAAGCTAAGTCTACAGCTCTTTTGGTGCCTAAAGCTGCTACTAAATTGTCACGAATTATAGAATGCTGATAAGGATTTTTAAGGTCTATCTCAGAATTTTCAGGTAGTCTTCCTTCTTTAAAAAGTTTTAGTCTCTCTAATCTACGGTTTTCATCTTCGGCGTGAACAGCAATCATTTTGCAAGTTTGCGCAAAAATTGGCCGTAAAAACTCATCTTCTGCTAAAGTCATCTCCCCAGTACTTTCTGCCATAAAAATTTTAATTGCCGGAATTGTGTTATCCTCATCAGCTTTTTTCAGTTCCTCTAAATTATCACGACTAGCACCAATATAAATACCAAAATTGCACAAACATTTTGAAGCATAAAGTTCTTGTTTATCTTTGACCGCTTGATACGAAATAGTTTGAGGGTTAGTGTTAGGCATATCACAAATTGTGGTCACTCCACCAGCCAAAGCAGCCATAGATTCCGTGTAGCAATCGCCTTTGTGAGTAATTCCAGGATCTCTAAAATGAACATGGGTGTCCACCATTCCTGGCATAACAATTTTGTTTTGGCAGTCAATAACTTTATCAGCGGAAGTGCTAATAGTATCGGACACTTGGACAATTTTATCATCTTCTATTAACAAATCTCCCACAAAACTGCGCTCGCTAGTAACGATTGTACCTTGTTTAAGTAACAATTTCATAAAGTTTAAATTTACGTTGAATTACAACTAAAATAATGCTAGTCAAGAAAAAACATGATTGAACTTTTACATAATTTTTATTTGTGAGTATAATTCATACTTTTTGGGGTCTAAAACCAGAGAGTCTATTTTTTGATCCAAATAGAAAATTATACTTTTAAGTATTTTTTGAATAAAATCGTAACTAAGTTCACCTTTTTTAGTTTCCCAAATTAACTCTAAAATTGTTTGATTATGCTGAAGATATTCATCAAAACTCTTGAATTGACTTAAATTCTCAAAAAAAGCTTGTAGTAATACAAAAATCTTTGCTAGTTTAATTCTAGAAAGATCGTGAGTAGCAAATAGAAAATAACTACAAACCAATTGCCATGACTGTAGAATGTGAAAACTTGTGCTATTGCTAGATATATTTTCTAATGTCTCAGTTGTCTGACTAGTTTTATTGGAAGCTGTTTGCTGGTTTTGTTGGATTTTTTCTGTCTCTAAAACTAGTTTTGTTTTGGACAAACCCGTTATTTTGGCAAGTTTACCCGCATATTGATCAATAGTAATAGTGTCTGTTAAAGCTAGTAATTTTAAAATACTCAAAACTGCCTGTCTTTGCTTGTCTAAATTATCCGTCACCAGCAAGGGTTGCATTTGCTCAATTTGCCAATCAAAAAAATCCTGTACTAGCAAATTCTGTTCGATTTGACCCAAGTTTGTGGTTTTGGCTAGATAGTTAAGATATTCGTCAAGATCTTTGTGGGGATGAGGTATAATCAGTTTTTTAGTTGAAAAACCCATTTTGACGGCCTCCACAAACAATTTCGTACCAGCAACTTGGCCCGCATCGTCATTATCAAAAGCTAACCACAAGTTATCCGTATAGTTTTTCAGAAAACTAAGTTGCTGCGAAGTGAACGAAGTGCCTTGAGAAGCGATAACATTAGTCAAACCAAAACTATGAGCCGTAATCACGTCCATATTACCTTCAACCAGAATGGCTACTTTTTTTTGTAGAATACTTTTGCGGGCCTTTTCCCAACCAAACCAAATTTTACTCTTATTAAACCACTCGCTTTGAGGTGAATTAAGGTATTTTGGACGATCAGTTTTGTCGTAGTCTAACACCCTACCCGTAAAACCTACTATTCTTGAATTAGTATCTTTAATTGGAATCATCAAGCGATCGCTGAATTTGTCTTTGTAAACCAGTTTCTGCTCGTCAAACTTCAAAACTCCAATGTCAACTAGCAAGTCCAAATCAAGATTATATTTTTGGGCAAGAGACAGCAAAAAATTATCTCTGGGGGCATAACCAATACCGAAAGATTGAATGATTTCACCAGATAAACCTCGTTTCAAACAATACTGAATCACGGGGTGAGAACGATCTTCTAGTATTTTAAGTAAAACTTTATGGTACAACTCAGCTGACCATGCCAGCGCTTTTAAACCTTTTTCATATCGTGTTAAGTGAGCTTTTTGAGCTTGTATTGATTCTGTAGTTCTAGGTTTAGAATCTACTTCTATCCCGAGCCTTTGAGCAATTTTCTTAAGAGCTTCAAAACGACTGATATTTTCCATTCTAGCTACAAACTCGAAAACATCTCCACCCTCACCAGAACCAAAATCGTGCCAGATTTTTTTGGATGGACTAACAATCAAGGACGGTGTTCGTTCTTGGCGAAAAGGAGAGAGACACTTAAAATTTTGACCAGCCGGAAGAAGCTGAACATACTCAGAAATAATTTCCTCAATTGCTACCCTATTTTTAATCTCTTCCCAAATTGACATTATAACCAATCTCTAACCTATCAAAAAAATAATGTCAAAAGGTTTTTGATAAATTCCTTACTACCTTAAAAGCAGATTTTTTAATAAAAACTTTTAAAGTCTTAGACAAGAAGACAATCAAAAAGTTTTTGTTTGATTTCTATATTTCATGTCTATCTCATGTTTATAACTTTAACTATCTAGTATTTTTCTAACTAACATTCGATAAGTCTTAGAGAGTCTTAGAGTGGATAATTTGGATTTTTGGAATCTTCTGGTCGAGATTGTTGATAGTTTTGCTTGGTAGTTGCTATTTGTAAATCCGATACTGATCTTCTTTGTAGTCTATTGAGATATGCTTCCAAATCCTGAGCACTAATTACTCTACTCTGCCTTTCCTCCAGTGAGCCTAAATTGAGTCGGTTGCGATCGCTAAGAGCTTTTTGTATTCTCGCTTGAATATGGGCATCCGGATCAAATTCTCGCATAATCTCCATAACAAAATTATCAAAACCAACAGGGTCTTCTTCGGGATACAAGCCAGTGGTAACAGTAAACAAAAATTCAAGTTTACTTTTAGCATCAGGTAGGTTTTGTGCAATAGTCTCGATTCTAAACATGTCCAGTTTATCGCCATATACTTTGTAAAATAGATCAAGTTCTTTTAACTCTACTCGAAGATAGTTTTCAAGCATATTTATTTGTCTATTTTTACCAGCTCTATCTAGATCACCAAAATTCAAAATCACATTCTGAACATAACGATATTCAAAAATTTCAAAATAGTATCCCACAGCCAAAAGCCAAAGTAAATAATCCCAATATTCCGGGTCTTCCATTTTTGCAAACTCTTCTAGATTAATTTTAAAATCTTCAATAAACTTTTGTATTATTTGTTCTTCTGTCATAACTAAAATTAGTTAATTTTTTAAGGATTAGTGGGTGGATTATTATTCCTATACCATGTTTGTAGACCTCCCAGTTCGCTATCTATATTTTGAATTTGACCTGAGTCTATTTCACCACTATTAATTCTATTTTGTACTTGCCGGTTAAGTTCTGCTTGTAATTGCTGTAGTTTTGGTAGATGTGATGGATCTATAGAACCTCCACTAGAACTTAATTGTCCAATTTTTCTTGCTAAATCTGTAATTCTCTCATTAAGGTCTTTTAATTTGTCTGATAAATCTGATTCTGAAGCTTTAAACTGAATTCCCTTTATTGCTTGCTCTATTTGCTTTGCAACAGAACCAGTATCCGCAACGAATTCTGTGATTGTAGGTTGAATTTGAGGTTGAGGTTGTTGAATTTGAGGTTGAGGTTGTTGAATTTGAGGTTGAGGTTGTTGAATTTGAGGTTGAGGTTGTTGAATTTGAGGT
>CAKZLR010000014.1 GCA_937127165.1 uncultured Candidatus Peregrinibacteria bacterium | reverse complement strand
TGTAATCCTCTTAAATAAGAATTAACTTTGAATTTTAACTTTGAATTTTATCTAAACATGTATTCTAAACATGTATTCTAAACATGTATTTATAATTACTACAACTTCTAGCTAAAATCTAGTTTATAGAACTTTAAAAGATTTCCGATAAGATTTTATCTTGGTAATTTTAAAATTTAAAATTGAAAGTACCAACGGTTGACAAAAATATTGTAAATAGACAATTTTTTTGATAAAAAAGAGTTTTTTCGAAAACTAGACTCAAAATATACATCTATAATTTATAGACCACTAATTAATCTAATTTTATGTCTAGCAATTATCAAGCAGAAAGTATTACCGTTTTAGAAGGTTTAGAGGCAGTTCGTAAAAGACCCGGAATGTATATTGGAAACACTGGAAAAGAGGGTTTACATCGTTGTTTAGGAGAAATTTTGGATAATTCCGTTGATGAATTTATGGCTGGATACGCTACCAGTGTGCGAGTGATGGTAGAAAAAAATTTTGCTTTGGTGGCTGACGATGGTCGCGGAATACCTACAGATATTCACCCCAAAACAGGTAAAAGTGCGGTAGAAACAATCATGACCATGCTTCATGCTGGAGGTAAATTTGATCAAAAAAATTACAAATTTTCTGGAGGTTTACACGGTGTGGGGGCTAGTGTAGTTAATGCTTTATCCTCAAAGATGCAAGTTTTTGTATTGCGAGACAATACTATTCATTTTATTGAATTTCAGTTTGGTAAAACTGTACGACCTCTTGAGCAGATGTCTCCAGTAGAGTTTGCTCAAAAATATTCTCAATTTGCTAGACATACTGTGTGGAAAACTACAGGTACTCTAGTTGTATTCTGGCCTGACAAGACAATTTTTGAAACTACTGACTTTGACACTGACGAGATAAGTGAGCTACTTAAAAACACAGCTTATTTGAATGCTAATTTACAATTATATTTTGTATTGGGTATAAATAACGAACCAGTAAAGTATCATTTTCCCAATGGTATTCGAACCTACCTAGAAGACATCACTAAAGGTGAGCAACTTTTAATTCCAATAATAGAAATTCGCGGTGAAGAAGCAAACTTTCACCTTGATCTTTCCCTAACTTATACTTCTAATTTTAACGAAAAATTTTTCCCATACACTAACGGAATTTTCAATTCCGAGGGTGGGATGCACGTTACAGGTTTTCGAACTGCTTTAACTAGAGTAGTTAATAATTATGCTATCGAAAAAGGTTTACTCAAAAAAGAAGATCGTTTTAGTGCCGAAGACTTAAGAGAAGGTTTGAGAGTAATTTTGTCTGTGAAAATGGCTGACCCCCAATTTACTAGCCAATCTAAAGTTAAATTAGGTTCTACTATTGCCCGCACTTATACAGACAAAATAGTTAGCGACAAAATAGCCTCTTTTTTAGAAGAAAACCCCAAAGAAGCCCAAATTATTGTTCAGAAAGCACAACTAGCGATGAAAGCTAGAATTGCCGCCAAAGCTGCTCGTGAAAGTGTTATTCGTAAAGGTGTCATGGACAGTTTGGCTTTGCCAGGTAAACTGTCTGACTGTAGTGAAAAAGATCCAGCTAAGAGTGAAATTTTTATTGTTGAGGGAGACTCAGCTGGGGGTAGTGCTAAGCAAGGACGAGATCGCCATACTCAAGCGATTTTACCGCTTAGAGGTAAGGTGCTAAACACAGAAAAGGCTACTTTAGACAAAATTATGAACTATGAAGATATTAAAAACATGATTATTGCTCTTGGTACTGGTATCGGAGAAATGTTTGATATTTCTAAGCTAAGGTATCACAAGGTTATTTTAATGACTGATGCTGATGTAGATGGAGCTCATATTACCACTCTTTTGCTGACATTTTTTTATCGCTATATGCCAGTTTTGATTGAAGAAGGTTATATGTATATGGCGAGACCACCTTTATATAAAATTAGTTGGGGTAAAAATTATGAATATGTTTATAGCGATGCGGAAAAAGAAACTATTCTGCAAAAACTTAAAAAAAAAGGTGCTGTGGCAAGTTCAGTCGAATCCGAAGTAAATGAAGTAGGTGAGACTAGTCAGAACCAAGACCAGTTATTGGTAGCTACAGGAAACACTTCAAACATCAAAAAACCCCTTAAAGTATCGATTCAAAGATATAAAGGTTTAGGGGAGATGAATGCTGAACAATTATGGGAAACTACAATGAACCCAGCTACTAGAACATTATACCAAGTAACTATTGGAGAAGCTGCTGTTGCTAATAAGGTTTTTGAAGATTTAATGGGAGCAGATGTTGAGCCTCGTAGGAGGTTTATTGAAGAAAATGCTCTTTTTGCAGAAGTTGATTTGGTGTAGAAGGCTGTTCATTTCTGGCAAGCTATTTTTAAGTATTATTGTCTAATTAGTATACTAATAAAGTTTCTCTAGTTATACACAATATATATGCAATATCTTAAAGACTCTAACCCAAACGACACACAAAATACTCGTTTTGGTTTTTGGTTCTGCCGTCTGCAAAGTATCTATCAATCACTTCCAGATTGCTTTCCTGAATAATTTGGTTTATTTCAAAATCGTTATAGTTATGAGAATATCTGAAAGCATCTAATTTTTTGACCCAGTCAAGAATATAATCTCCTGTCTCTAAATCAGATTGCAGTATCTCATATTTACTAGAAAAAAATTGTCCTTTTGGAGAGTTTAGATTAACTATCCTTTTTTGGAGCCTGGGTATGTTTAGAAAGTTCCAAGTTGTAAAAATCAAAATTCCATTTCTTATTAAGAACTTGGTTGCTTTGTTTATTAGATTTTGCCTAAAGTAGCGGGTAGGGATATGGTGCATTACTCCAAACAAAACTATTAGATTGAATTTCTTTCCAAATAAATATTGATCCCACTGGTCTAGTATTAAATCTTGTTTGTAAAGACAATACAACAGTTTACCATCTACATTTTTTAAGTTTGCTCTTGCTTGGTATAGTAGAAAGTCTGAATTATCAATTCCAGTATAGTTGATTGTGTAGTTATCAAAGTTCTTCTTAAGAAAATAAGCGAAACGACAATTACCACAACCCAGATCCAAAACTTCTAGACTTCTGTCTTTTTGGGATAGCCAATTATATTGGTCATTTTTTGCAACAAAAAAATCCCAGCCTTGCCAAGAGTAATCTATGGCAGAGTTCCAGTATTGACCGACAGTATTGTAAAAATCTTGATTAAGTTTGATTAGTTTGAGGGCTGTTTTGTAAGTCATTTTTTTGGAACTGAACCAGCATTTTTTATTTTTTCTTTATTACTCAATAATTCTCGAATATAAAAAAAATTACTAGTTTTTATAAAAAAATTTAATTTTAATAAATTTTACACTTACTAAAGTCCTAAGCTGTTTAAAACAAGTACTAGGTCTGATTTTTTAAATTAATTTGATTCTTGACAAACTCATTTAAATCGGGTCTTTATATTATTTATTTTAATGTGTTATGATTAGTAATATTATTCAAATTTTTTTAATGGTTGGTTGGTTTTTGATTATCCTAATTCCGCTGATTATTATACACGAGTTTGGCCACCTATTGATGGCTAGATTGACTAGAACTAAAGTCGTGGAATATGGTATTGGTATGCCGCCTCGCTGGTTGAAAAAAAAGTGGAAGGGAATTATTTGGTCGCTTAATTATTTACCTTTGGGAGGATTTGTTCGTATATATGGTGATCATGATGCTTTGGATGAAGCTAGTTATAGGTACAAAAAGTCTGTTCCCGATGCTAAAGAAAATTATATTAACGATCGTTTTAGTGAGATTTTGTCCAATCACGAATTAGAATTTTTCTTAAAGGAAAATAACTTAGAATATTCAAAGGAATGGCAAGAATTAGAGAATTACTTTAATTCAAAAACGGATAAAAATAGCGAAGATAGATATATTAACTTGATAAGACAACTAAAAACTTTGATAGAGTGGGAATTTGAAACTAAACTAAACTCAAAGGAAGCTTTTTTTAACAAAAAGTGGTGGCAACAGTTTCTAATTCTTATCGGTGGTGTAGCTTTTAACCTGATTGCAGCTTTTATTATTTTTTGGTTATTGTTTTCTTTTGGAGGGGTAGGTGATAAAAACATTCCAATAGAGCAAATCCAACAGCTAAAAAACAGGCCAGGGATCACCTTAGAAATTAAATCTGAAAGCCCCAGAGTGGCTAGTGTTAGAGAGAATTTTCCTGCTGCAAATATAGGTATGATGCCTGAAGACGAATTAGTTAGTTTTGCTGGTAAGAATATGTCGGAAATTAGAAGTTTAGAGGAATTTGGGTCTTTAGTTCGGGAAAATAGAGATAGCGAAGTGGAAGTAGTGTTTAGAAGTAACAAAACTGGGGAACTGATTACTACTACTACCAGAATGAAAGAAGATAATGGTAGAGTTTTGTTTGGCATTGGTACTTTGTATTATGAAGGAACTTATAAAGCTGATAATCTATGGTCAGGCGCAGTATTTGCTTTAGAGACAACGAATTCTTATGTGTTTGAAACTTTTGAAGTTTTGGGAGATATTGGTAGGGCTTTGTTACCTCAAACTCAAGACAGAAGTGCTTTGCAGATGGTAATTGGTCCTATAGGAGTTAGTTATTTTGGTATTAAAATTTTTGATAGTGCTGGTATTAGAGGCATACTAGAGTTAATAGCTGTTGTTTCTATTAGTCTGGCCGTATTTAATATTTTACCTTTACCTGCTTTAGATGGCGGTCGAATTATTATTGCAATTTTAAATAAAGTTACCGGTAAGAGAAATAAAAAACTAGAAGGTGCTTTGATAACGCTGACAACGTTTTTGTTGCTTTGGATAGGTTTTCATGTGGCTTGGCAAGATATTGATAGAATTATCCAGATGGGTGGATAGGTAATCTTGATATTGTATGCCTAAATACGATGTAAAATTGTTGGCTCCCGCGGGTAGTTGGGAGAATTTATATACTGCTATTGCTGCTGGCTGTGATGAGGTTTATTTTGGAGTAAAGAACCTTAATATGAGAATTGGAGGAGCTAAAAATTTTGAGGTCAAAGATTTAAAAAAAATTTCTCAAATTTGCCACCAGTCTAATGTTAAATGCTACTTAACACTGAATACCGTAATTTATGACTCTGAACTAAGCACCATGAGAAAAATTATAAATAAAGTGAAAGAAGCTGAAGTAGATGGAATTATAGCTATGGATTTAGCGGCTATCACTTATGCTAGCCAAATTGGGGTTGAGGTCCATATTTCAGTACAAGCGGGAATATCTAATACTGAGTCTGTTAAATATTACTCTCAATGGGCGGACAGGGTGGTATTAGCCAGAGAACTAACTTTAAGCATGCAAAAAAAAGTTATAGAACAAATCAAATCGCAAAATATTCGCGGGCCAAAAGGGGAGTTGATGGAAGTGGAAGTTTTTGCACACGGAGCCTTGTGCGTGGCAATTAGTGGCAAGTGTGGAATGAGTTTATTAGCAAACAACAAGTCAGCTAACCGTGGAATGTGCTTGCAGCCTTGTAGACGAGCTTATACTGTGAAAGACAAGGAGACAGGTCAAGAATTTGTGGTGGATAACCAATATGTGATGAGTTCTCAAGACCTTTGTACAGTTGGTTTTTTAGACAAACTTTTAGAAACTGGAATTAAAGTGCTCAAAATAGAAGGTAGAGCTAGAAGTCCAGAATATGTCAACACCGTTGTCAAAGTTTACCGTGAAGCAATTGATGCCGTGAATGACGGTAGTTATAGTTTAGAAAAGATTCAGGACTGGAATCAAAGGCTTGGAACAGTTTTTAATCGTGGTCTAAGTGATGGTTATTATCTTGGTAAGAGTTTTAAAGACTGGGCTGGAATATATGGCAGTAGAGCAACTAAAGTAAAAACTTTAGTGGGAACTGTGAGACATTTTTTTGACAAACTAAGTGTGGTTGAAGTAGCTTTACAAGCTGATGGGTTGATTGTTGGTGATGAGTATATGATTTCTGGGGAAACTCACGAAGCGATATTTGGTATTTTGGACGATCTTAGGTCTGAAAACGGTTCAAAAATAAATCAAGGAAAAAAGGGAGAGATTGTTACTTTTGTTACACCTAAAGCGGCAAAAAAAGGTGACAAAGTGTACAAATTTATACCAAACGAAAATTTTTTATAGGTTTAAATTAGATTATTATTGCACACCTTTAAATCAGTCTTAACTTTAAGAAGCAATTCTGAAAGACTTATGAGTTCACAAAAATAACCTAAAAATATACTTTTCATGTCTTAAATAAAATAACAAAAACAAAATTACAAAGTTATAAACTCTCTATTTTATCCCAAAATTCAGGAAAAGACTTGCTGACAACTTCTGGATTTTGAATAATAACACCATCAATCTTGGTGCCAGCAACAGCGAAACTCATGGCCATTCTATGATCGTTATAAGTGGCAATTTCGGCTGGTCCAGGTTCTCCGCCAACAATTGTCATCCAGTCATTACCTATTTCTACCACTATTCCCATTTTTGCTAGTTCAGTTTTGGTGGCTTCTAATCTATTGGTTTCTTTGTCTTTTAAAGTGGATAGACCAGTTATTTTAGTTGTACCTTTAGCAAAAGCAGCTACAACCGCCATACTTTGGGCAGTGTCCGGCATATTTTCCATATTTACATCAACAGACCGCAAATCAGATAAAGATCTTGGACCGCACACCGCGATTGATTTTTTTGAGGTATCTTTGCTTACTTTACAACCCATCTTCTCCAAAATATCCACAAAACCAACATCTCCTTGTGCTGTACTAGGGTCTATATTAGTCACTTCAATCTCTTGGCCTGTGATAGCTGCAATAGACCAAAAGTAACTACAACCACTTGCATCTCCTTCAATTTGGTATTCTTGAGGAGTGTAGCTTTGATTTGGTTTTACTATGTACTTTGTATAGTTTTGGTTGATCATTTGTACTCCGAAATCAGACAAAATTGACTGTGTCATATCAATATATGATTTGGATACTTGATTACCCACAACACTAATCTCTAAACCATATGGTAAAATTGGAGAGATTAAAAGCAAAGCGGTAAAAAATTGGCTAGAAACATCTCCACGGATGGAAATTTGGTTAGTTTTCTGAATTTTTAGCAAATGTTCCCGGTTATTAAATCTCACAGGAAGATGCCCCACTTTTCCGAGATATTCCAACTCTACGCCCAGTGCTTGTAAAGCATCAAATAAGTCTTTCATAGGCCTTTCCAACATCTTTTTTTCACCAGTGAGTATAAAATTTCCCGGAACCAAAGAACAAACCGCAGCCAAAAATCTGCTTGTAGTTCCTGCGATACCACAGTTAATCTCTCCATAAAAAGGTTTGAACCGACCACCCAATCCTTGTACTCGGATGCTATCTTTACTTAGATATTCAAAGCCAACACCTAGCTGTCGAAGAGCTTTGATTAATAGTTTACTATCATCGCTTTCTGATATTCCTGTTAAAGTTGTTCTACCGTTACTAAATGCTGCAATCACTAAAGCTCTGTTTGTGTCACTTTTGGATCCGGGAATAGCAACTACTCTTTTTTGACCATTTGCTTTGATTGGTTTAACTCTGTAAATCGAATTTGTCATAAAGACGGTGCTTATAACAATGAAATTAACTTAAGTTTTTGTTGTAAATTGTCAAAAGACGTTTGTCCCGGAGCAACTGCTACATCATCCAAACTAGCAAAAGTGAGATAACCACCCAAAAACGGTGTCAAAAGACGACTAATTTGTCCTATCTTACCCATACCCAAAACTATTAGCTGCTCTTTTGGTTTTTTATTAATAAGTATTTTATACAAAGAGTATAGATCTTTTTTAGATTTAACCAGACAAGCAAATTTGTAAATATCTCCCACGGAAGCTCTCATCTTTTTAAGGTATTTTTTTAATTGTAAATATGATGGTGTATGAGTAAAGTGGTGATAAGATACAATAATTTTGGTGTTTTCTAATTTATTTTTAAATTGATTAATCAGTCTAAGATCAACATCAATATACTCAAAACCTAGACTTGCTGCTGTCTTGAGCAGCTCTACTTGTTCCTTATCTGTTCCCTCAAAATTACCACCATCTTTAACTGAACGGCAAGTAAAAATAGCCCTGGCCGAAAGACTTGTTTTTATTTTTGATAAGACCGAAAGATCAAGTTTTGGTAAATAATCAGCCCTAATTTCCACAAAATCATTAAGCTGTTGGGCTCTTTCTATTTGGCAAAGCAGTCTATAAATATCATTTTCTGCAAGAGTTATACAGATATTGATATCAGACTTAGATGCAGACATAATTATTTAATATACTCATAAAAATATCTTTTTAGTAAAGATCAAATCAATTCATACTTTCTTATGTTACTTAACTAAAATTTTTTCAAACAACCCATTTGATTTTTGGCAAAATCTTCTGTGGCTGAGCATACATGAGCTTTAACTCTGGAGTAAGAGCGATTTTCTTTTGTATAGAAAAAACAAACACCAGAATCATATTTAATTTTTACCGGGTGGGTATTTGGGCAAATTGGATCTTCCCCAGATTTAATCCAAAAAATACCTTCCACCTCTTTTGTTTTAATTTCTACTCTTTCTAGAGATTCTGCAGTGTCTTTAAGCTTAACCAAATCAACACCGCCAAAATTATTCTCGTGGTAACGAAAACCATAATAAAACCCAATAATAAAAACAATAATAACTAACAAAAATGTACCTAGGTAGTTTAAATATTTATTACTGCTTTCCATTCGCAGATAAATAGATTATTTTCGATTTCTTTTGAGAGATCTTAAGGCCCTAGTAGAGATTTTGATCCGTCTATTACCAATTTTAATCCTTTGTAGATTAGGCTTGACTTTAGTCAGTGTTGATTTCATAGATTTTGATCTTTTACGGACATTCATGTAAGTTTTTCCGGTGATAGCACAAAAAGCTGGCATACTACATGGATAGTAAAATATAAACATTAATTTCAAAATGTATAGCTTTATGAAATTTGTCAAATTAGTTTGCAAGATTAAAGTGAATAAAATGTTTGAAGTCGTTTTGTCTAGTTTACTATTTTCTATTTTTTTGTATTTTCTACTTTTTGGTAAAAAATAGATTTTAAAAGATTTCTAATTTCTTCAGAACAAGAATCTTGAAGGTGTTTATACCTAATTCCTTGTATTAGTGTTTTATATTTGTAGACCTTGTGTTCTTAGCCAGTTGATAAACTCTAAGGAACATTTCATAGTTGAAAGTCTTGGTTGTTTTATCAAAGGAAAATCGGCAAACAAACCAGATTCTTTAATTTGTTTTAAAGTTATTTTTTGAATTGGTTCAAAAATTTTGATTAATTCTAAGTCAGCAACCCAACTGGGTCTTGTATCTTTCAAGTTCTCTTTTGGATTGGAAATAACCTTAGAGATTCCCACAATTGCAGATTCACCTTGAGAATGATAAATCAAGACGAAATCACCTACTTGCCACTGTTTGATAATATTGATAGCTTGAAAATTATGGACTCCGTCCCAAGTGGTTATTTTTTCCTTTGCAAAGTCTTCAATGGAATAAACTCTAGGATCCGTTTTAGCTAAAAAATAGTTGGGCATATTCTAGATTTTTTAGTTAGTTTTTTAAAAAAGTAAGAATTTATTTCTTATCCTTTTCTAATTTTGACTGTTTTTTAAGAAAAGTTCTTATTTGTTTTTGGGCTTGTCTGGTTTTAACCCAATTTAGCCAGTCTATCTTTGGAGTTTGTTTTTTGTCAGTAATAATCTCTACGCTATCCCCATTATTTAATGAATCGCTTAACTTACATGGTATACCGTTAACTTTGGCCATTACGGCATGACTAGCTATTTCACCATGGATCTTGAAAGCAAAATCTAAAGCGGTGGCTCCGTTAGGTAAATCGATGGCATCTCCAGCTGGGGTAAGCACAAAAATTCTGTCTTGGAATAGATCTAATTTAACATTTTGGAGATACTCTTCTTCAGTCATTTTCTCTTGACCCAGAGCAATCAACTCGTCGATCCATTTTAATCTTTCTGGGGGTATTGCAGCATATTCACCAAGCTCTGACTTATCTTTATGAGTCCAGTGGACTGCCATTCCATATTCAGCATATTCGTGCATTAGTTGAGTTCTAATTTGAAACTCAAAAATCTGACCAGTTTCTGGGTCACGAACAGTTGTATGTATGCTACGATAGCCATTTGGCTTAGGCAAATTGATGTAGTCTTTTACCCTATTTGGCAACGGCTCAAAATGAAGGTGTAAAAGAGATAAAATCGTGTAGCAGTTTTCAACAGTATCAGTAATTACTCTTAATGCAATTAGATCATAAATGTTTTCTAGACTCCCTTTTCTTTGCATTTTCTTGTATATCGAGTAGTATTTTTTGGCTCTACCAAAGATGTTGTTGTAAGGAAGACCAGATTTCTTTAATATTTCTTTGGTTTTTTGGACTATGGTTTCAGTTATTTGAATTCTTCTCTGAATTTCTAGTTCAGAGCTTTGAATAAATTGTTTATACTCTTCAGGATGAACAAAAGGAAAAGCGGCATCTTCAATTTCCCCTCGAAAATGACTAATACCAAGTCTTTCAGCAATAGGAGCATAAATTTCTAAACTTTCTAAAGCAATTCTATATTGTTTATGGGGTGGTAGATATTGTAGACTTCTAAGATTGTCTAAACGATCTGCTAATTTAATAAATATGATTCTAAGATCTCGACTAATAGCAATAAACATTTTTCTGAGATTTTCAGCATATCTTTCTATACCTTGATATTTAATAGTACTTAATTTGGTTACTCCCTCTAATAGATAAACTATCTCTGAACCGAAATCTTTTAACAATTCCTTTAAAGTAGTTTCTGTATCTTCTGGAACATCGTGAAGCAGGCTAGCCGCCAGAGTACGAGCATCAAGACCAATTTCTGCTAGGATTGCACACACATTAACTGGATGAACAATGTAAAAATCGCCACTTGCTCTTTTAGTTTGATTATGAGAAATCACCATTTGATCAAATGCTAACTGTAATAAGGTCTTTTCAGAATTTTCAAGATAATCTAACTTAGGCTGCAAAAAGTCCCAAAGTTGCATGGCACACTTGTCTAAGTTATTTTTATCAAACTTTATTTTAAGCATAGACAACAATATAAACTGTTTGTGCGAAAATTACAAGAAGTTTTTGTCTTTTTAACAAATATTTATGGTTTGTTAATTGCTAAGAACACAGCTTAAAAACAAATTTAAGCTTAATAGTGCCTGCTGCAAACTTTGATTTGTAGTAGAAAGATGAGGTGGTTGTTTCTGCTACTTCAACTAAAGAGAAAGTGGTAGAAAATAGGGAGAAAATTTTACTAGTTTTTTGTATCCTTTGTATTCTTTATTTGGCTGTAGACGATAGGGTAGTTTAAGAAAACTAAAATTGTTTTTACATGTAGTAAAGAGAATTTGTCTGATTTAACGAAAATAATTTAGATAAACGATCTAAATTAATTAGATTCAAGAGCTTAAAGATTTTATACAAATTTTCATTTAACGAAGTGTTTACAGTAGTTTTTTAGGAGAGGGAAGTCGTTTAGTTTAAACTAACTAATTGATGAAGAAACATACAACATTTATTAGAATATCAAAAAATTATACCAATTTTTGAGGTATCAAAAATAAAGCTAATTATTTTCAGAACTCAGGCTTGACTAAGCGTTGACTATTATTCTCAATTGTACAGATGCATTATTTTAGCAAATATTTTTCTTCACCTTAAAGCTTAAAATACAACAAATATGGTTAAACTTTATACAAATTTTTACGGCATATTAAAGCAATTTAGACTTGCTTGTTTGTTATTGTTATTTTTTTGTTCTAATCTATATCCTCCTATAACTGCTCTAAGCCAGTCTAACAAACTTACTTCAGAAATTAACGAAATTAATTTCCGTATCCCATTAGTAACTAAAGACGGTCAAAAAGTCAATACTACCAGAATCAGTGATACTAAATTTGAATTTAACGGTGGATCTTTAACTTTGGATGATGGAATTAGATTTTCTTGGACTGGAGTTGATATAGACTTAAAATACAAAGATCTACCAGCTCAATTTGGGGGTTGGCTTAGAATTTATATCAATGATGATGTTAGTGAAGATAATTTTATTATGGATTTTGGTACTTATCCGGCAGACAGTGTTGGTCTGAAAATTTCTGATTTATCTCATAAACTCAAAGAGGGTCGCAATACGATATTGTTTGTCTTTGTGGGTTATGATAATTTAAAAACTGTAGTTAAGGCAAGAGTACAATTTAGTTTTGATTTTGAAAATACCTCCCGAGATCCTATAATCAATATTATTAAACCCCAGTCAGGTGCAGTAATAGCTTCTGATATTCATCAAGAATTTGAGATAGAGCTAACCAATTTTGCTTTGGAAAATGCGGCTAGTGGTTTACCCAATCGAGGTAAGCTAAATATTTATTACAACGACATAACTAGTTCTACATTGCTTGGTACAATTAGCATCAGCTTAGAGCAAGGTGGTAAAAATCGTGTATTATTCAATACTAAAGATTTTGAGAGTTTTTCTTCGATCCCAGATAGTATGAACACTAGAATTATTTTTGTATTGACTAAAACCAATGGTGAATTGTTGCCTTTTAGAAAAACTGTCAATGTAATTACTAATTTTAATAATACTTTAGATATTGGTTTTCCAAGAGTAACAATTGTTGAGCCAAATAGAGATAGAGAAAGTATGCAGGTTACAGGAGATCAAAAATTTATTTTGCAAATTGATAATTTTGAAATTTTTCCTAGAGACTTATCCTTTAAAGAAAATCAAAATGGTAAAGGATATCTGCAAATTATTCTTAATAACAGACCAGTTGAACTCGCTTTTGAAAAAACTGAGTTTACTTTAAACGAACTGGGAGCAAGTCGGTTTGGGGAGGGAACGATTAATGTTAAAGTCCAGTTAGTTAACTTTGATTTTACAAAACTTAATCCAGAAGCTAGTGACTCAATTCAAGTATTTTTTGTTCCGAGAACAATTGGGAGCGAAAATGTAGTTAGTCAAGTTCAAAACAATACTTGGAGATATATAATTATTGGATTGATTATCCTATTAGTTGTGGGTAGTATGGCTATTTTAATTACTCGAGGTTAATTCACTGTAATTGTTGTTTTCACAAAAGAATAGTAAAATTTATTTGTATATTTTTACTAATCAATCAAAAACAATTTTAGGATTTGAGATGGGCAAAAGTTGCAAAATTTAAAGATATATTTTTATGTACCATTTTTTATTTTCAGAATGAAATCGTAAAAAATTTACTTTTTAATAATAAATTTAATTCAGATGCCTGAATTGCCTGAAGTTGAAGCCTTAAGAATTAGTTTACTACCACTTGTAATTGGTCAGATTATTCACAAAGTACAAGTTTTAACACCTAAGCTAGTTAGTTCTGCCGGAACCTCTCGTAGCTCTTGTCTTACTAAAAAGACACAATTTGAGGAGGAAATTAAAGGGCAAACTATTCTAGAGATTAAAAGAAGAGCAAAGAATTTAATTTTTACCATTGAAAATGGATCTCAAATACTTATTCACCTGAAAATGACTGGTCAGTTGGTTTATAGACCAAATGAAGGGCACCAGATTGTGTGGGGTGGACACCCTATAGAACTAAGTCATATGCACCTACCGAATAAACATACTCATATAATTTTTGAATTAGACAGAGGCAAACTTTTTTATAACGATGTACGGCAATTTGGATATTTGTTATTTTTTCCAGACGAACAAACTTTGCTGAAATCCGGTCATTTTGACAAGCTAGGATTAGAACCTTTAAGTGACGAGTTTAATCTAAGTACATTTACCGAAAAACTAAAAGCCAAAAAAGGCAATTTAAAAAAAATGTTTTTAGATCAACAAGTGGTCGTAGGTTTGGGTAATATTTATACTGATGAGGTTTGTTTTGTGGCAGGTGTGAGACCTACTAGAACTGTAGAATCTCTCAAGCCTAAAGAAATTAAAAAATTATATGAAACAATTAAAACAATTTTACCCGAAGCTATAAATGATGGCGGGTCTTCTGTGGCTAATTATTTATTAGGTGATGGACAGAAAGGAAATTATACTAAAAAGCATTATGTTTATAATCGAGGCGGTCTAAAGTGTAAAGTGTGCGGGTCTAAATTAGTTAAATTAAATTTAGCTGGTAGAACGACTGTGTATTGTCCGATATGTCAAAAATAGGTGTTTATGTTATTTTTAAATCTTTCTCTATACACAAACATTATGATTTTTTTCATGTAGGAGGCAGAATTGAATGAGATAACAAAAAAGCTGCCTCCCTGGCAGCAAAAAAAGATAAGTTAATCCCAACTTAGGAGTAGTCTAAAAGACTAGTTAATAACAAAATCCTTTAGATCATCCTCCAAAGAGACAGTTTCATTAAGAGTGTTAGTTTTGTCTGTCGTTTCAGATTTTTTGTCACCATTGGAAACAGATTGATTTCTTTCTTCTTTAAAGTTTTTTTTGCCGAACCTGAGACTACCATCTGGTTCTAAGAATTGAACTCTAATATTCATATTATTAGCTTTACCAACAGATTTCATTACAGTTTTTATAGCTGTAGCCATTGCTCCATTTCTTCCAATGACTATCCCCATATCTTGCGGATTCACTCGAATAGAGAGTAACACACCCATTTCGTCTATTTGACGATTAATTTTAATTTCTTCTGGCTTGGTAACTAAACCTTGTAGAATATTTTTTAAGACAACGATATCAATAGTTTCTGACATAAACAATTAAATTATTACTTATTACTTAAATAATAGAATTTTTTATAAAAAGTGATTTGACTGTATCTGACATTCTAATATTTAAATTAATCCAATAATTAATTCTTTCTTGATTCACTTTGAGTTCTTTAGAGACGGGATTATAAAAACCCAAAACCTCTATATATTTTTTAGATACATGCCTATGTTTTTCGGCGACGACAATTCTGTATTGAGGTTTGTGTACTCTACCTACTCGACATAATCTTATTGTAAGCATAAACTACAAACTTAAATTATCTAACTTTGCGAGAATAGTATTCAACTACTGATTGTATATTGAAATCTTTAGGTAAATCTTCATCTAATGGTTCGTTTACTATTTTAAACTCTTTTTTCGATAAGTTTGAACTAATCCAAGCAACTGTTTCTTGAGGTACCTCCAATTGAAAATTTTTCCAAAAATTCTTCTTTTGTTTATTTTCTTTAACCCTAATTACATCTCCTGTCTTTACTACGAATGAAGGTATATTTACAGGCACATTATTAACAGTGAAATGGCCATGATTTACCAACTGCCTAGCTTGAGCTCTAGAATTGGCAAAACCAGCTTTATAAACAACATTATCCAACCGTCTTTCAAGTTGGTTTAGAACAATCTTGCCAGTATCACCCCTTTTAGCAAAGGCTTTCTTGAACATATTAGCTAATTGTCTTTCCATTAATCCATACGTAAAACGAATTGCTTGTTTTTCTAACAATTGTTTGCCATATTCAGAAATCCTTCCTTTCTGAAGATTTTTACCATGCATTCCGGCCTTATAAGGCCTTTTTGAGTAGTCGTCTTTAGCTGAGAAACTACGAGCACCTTTAAGAAAAAGGTTACGACCAACTCTTTTAGATAATTTTGTCTTACTTTTCAGATATCTTGCCATATGAATAAATAAATTAAACTCTTCTTCTTGGTTTTGGTCTGACTCCTCCAAAAGGAAAACCAGTATCATCTTTAATAGATTCAATTTGCAAACCTGTAGCTTGTACAGCTCTTAAAAAAGAATCTCTACCCATTCCGGCACCCCGAATAACTAGGTGAACAGAATTAGTTTCAAAATCTTGCTTAATCTTTTCTAACAATTCTTCTGAAGCTTTTTGAGCAGCGAAAGGAGTCGATTTTTTCGTTCCCTTAAACCCTGCTTTACCAGCACTGGACCAAGCCAAAACTTTCCCAGATAAATCTGTAGCTGTAATAATACTGTTGTTAAAGTTAGCCCTAAGATAAATTCTTAAAACTGGATATTTTTGCTTGATTTTCTTTTTTTGAGATTTCTTAACAGCCATAAATTAACACAATTAAGTCTTGGAAGGAGCCTTAGCTCTACCACTCGGACCAGTATTTCTAACATTACCCCTAACAGTTCTGCTATTTGTTCTTGTAGTCTGACCTCTAACGGGTAACCTCTTTTTGTGCCGCGATCCTCGGTGACAATCTATATCAATTAATCTTTTTATATTAGCTTTTTGTTGTCTAACTAAGTCAGCTTCTGTAACGTAATTTTGCTCTATATAATTTCTCAAATCTACAATCACTTTTTCTTCAAGATTACTTAGCTTCGCATTAAAGGGTATATTCAAAGATGTTAAAATTTGTTTAACTAATGTTTTACCTATACCTTTTATAGATGTAAGTGCAAATCTAGCTTGTTTTTTATCGTTAATGTCTACACCTGCTATTCTAATCATATTTAGAATAAAGTTAAATTAAAATTTCAACCTTATTAAAATTTCAACCTTTTTTTCTTTTTCTTTGGAATTGGCTGTCTGGACTTAATCCTAGGGCCAATCGAAGAATCATCAAAAGGATAAAAATATAAGATTCCATTTCTTCTACAAAAATAGCCCTGAGCCATTCTACCTTTACGACTCAGCTTTTTCCCTCTTCCTTTCAAAGCGACTTGAACTTTCATAATTATTACTTTCTTTCAACAATTATACCTTGTGTGAGATCTGCAGGATCCAATTCAACAACTACAGTATCACCTTTGATTATCTTTATATTTTTTACTTTGAACAAAGTTTTCGTATTGCACTCTATCACGAGAGGTTCTAAATTATTAGGTCTATCTATCCTAACCTTAAAACGGACCCCCGGTAAAGTCTCTACAACAACACCCTCTAAATAGATTTTATCATCTTTAAAACTTGTTTTGACTTTCTTTACTTTCTTAAGATTTGATGCTTCTGCCACTTATTACTTATTTAAGTTACCAAATTAAAAATTAATTTGAAGTCTCTAACAGAGAGAGACGTTAGAATAAGATTTGACTTTTGTCAAGAAAATTTCTATCTCTCTCTAGGGACATGTTTTAAGAATAAGAAAAAACATGGACGCCATGGACGCCAAAAATCAACTTGGGAATTTTCCTGAATGAAATAAATTATATAAAAATTATTTATATAAAAATTATATAAATTATAAATTAATTATAATAATTATTATTATAACAATTATTAATTATAATAAATTGTAATTATAATATTATATAAATATATAATATTATAATAAATAATGATATAATAATATTATAATAAGTAATAAATATATAATAAATATAAATAATAAATAAATAAAATAAAATAAATTTATTTATTTTATAGAAAAAATCAACTATATTTTACATACAATCGAAGATATACAAAAAAAAGTAGAGATAGAAATTCGGGATTTACAAGTTTTATCTAAGTTAGAAAATGAGCTTTTTTTAGAAGAAGAATTGAATATGTTTCCATTGTTGGAATTACCAAAAGAACATAACGAAATCAAAGAAAATCTCGAAATTACGAAAGAAATTTATTTATCTTTAAAAGAACACATTTTATTACATTTACGCTATCTATCTAAATCACTTGTTATACTACAACGATTAGAATAAATTGTATATTGATTTAATATAATTTCTATACTATTTTTTTTAGGAATAGAAAAATAGAATAGATCAAAATAAGGATGATTGTTGATTAAATATTTTTCGAAATCAGTGTCTGTAAGTTTAAATTTTCTATCTTGCGCGATGGATTTT
>CAKZLR010000013.1 GCA_937127165.1 uncultured Candidatus Peregrinibacteria bacterium | reverse complement strand
GCTTATGTTTAAGAGATTACTTACAGGTTTGGGGAACATTAATCCCGAAAAAGGTAAAATAGAAACGATAGTAGATGTTGGAGAGTCTTTAAAAAATCTAAGACAAGCAACTGTTGAAAGTATCTTATCTATAAGGAAGACTATCTGTGAATTGGTGGGAGAACCTTTAGAAGAATTGATTAAAAGTTCTGTATCTTTAATTAGTTTTATTATAGGTTTTACTCCGGAATCATCACTTGTAAACGGAAGTTCCTGAAGTAATCGAGATTAATTAAATTATTTTCAATAAAAACTGACTTGCTAAAAAAAAATATATAGACTATAATACTAATAATGCTAAATAGTGTGTTAAAAACATAAAAAAATAAAATACATATGTCTCAGTTTAGTAAAAAAATTAGATTTATTCTTGTTTGCGTTGTATCAATATTATTGTCTTTTATTTTACTTACCCCCACAGTTAATTCCCAATCTTTTAGCGATATAGCTCAAGATTTTGATTTTCTTAATACCAGTAGCAATGTGGGTATAGTGCCAGGAAAGCCAACTTCGGATCCAATTACCCGTGCATGGTTTATAGAAAAGATAAAGCCCGGTGAAACCATCGAACAAGTAGCTTTAGTAGTCAACAACAGTGAAGAGGCTTTACCGGTTATTGTTATGGCAAAAGATGCCATTCAAACATCTGAGGGAGGTTTCAGCTTTAAAGAAAATGATGATATAGACACTATGGTCGGTAGCTGGATAGAGTTCGTCGATAACTCAAAACTGACAGTTCCGGCTAAATCTGTTACTGAGGTTAAATTTAAAATCAAAGTTCCGGAAGGAACTAAGCCTGGTGAGTATGCTGGTGTTGTGGCTGTTCAACAAGACAAGTCAAACGAGAAAAGGCAAGGTATACAAATAGTTATGAGGGTTGGAGCTAGAGTGTATATTACTGTACCCGGAGAACTAGAATTAAACACTAAAGCCAAAACTTTCGAATTTTTGACTGACAACAACCAAGCCTACAAGGATTTCCTACAAAGAAATCGTAGAGCTAACTATAAAGATATTTACCTTAATGTAACCATGGAAAATGCCGGAAATATATTTACTAAGGTTTCCGGTAAAATAACTATGATAGATCCTAGTGGTGAGAAATTTACTACCGTATATAACAAAGAGTTAGCTCCGAATACAGTTACAGCTGATAACAGAATCCCCATTAGTGGTCAACAGTGGAAAGTTGGTAAGTACAAAGCTATTTTTGAATGGGATAATTCGCCTCAGATAACTATAAATAAAAGTAATGTTAAAGATTCCACACCTACAAAAAGTGTGATAACTGAATTTGAAATGACTCAAGAACAGCTAGACAGAATGGCTAAATTACAGGCAGAAGCGGATAGCGACACTAAGGCTCCCATACCAACACCTCAAACCAATCAAGTTAAAGAAGAAAAACCTGAAGAAACTACAGTAAAAGAAGAGAAAGAAGAAGATAACACTTTACTTTATGCTGTTATTGGTGGTTTAACTGGTTTAGTAGCAGCTATGAGTGGTGTGTTGGTATTCTTTAGCTATAAAAATTCTAAAAAAAACAAGGAAGATGATGCAGAAGATGTAGAAGAAAATAAAAAATCGGAAAAAACTGAAACCACACCCAGAAAATAGGTTGCGATAAGCTCCGTGTTTTAGACTATAATTTTTTAGGATTGACCTAGAGTAAATAGAATGTGTTAGCTGTTTGACATTTTTGTAGAAAATAGTCTTTTTTCTCTAAAGAGAAATAAGGTTTATGTCAGATCGATCTGTATACTACAAAATGTTTAAAGCTTACGATATCCGTGGCACTTTTCCCGATCTTAACGAAGCTGTTTATTATTGGACCGGGTTTGCCTTTGTAGATTTACTTCTTAGACCAGAAAATTTACCTCTTCAGGTGGTGATAGTTAGGGATACCAGATTCACGAGCCCTAACTTTTATAGCGCTTTATATAATGGTTTAAAAGCTGCTGGAGCAAAGCCTATAGCACTTGGTCTTGGTTCAACTGACTTTTTCTATGCAGCTTGCCAATATTTCAATTACCCAGGAATCATAGTAACTGCTAGTCATAACCCCAAGAATGATAATGGAATGAAACTGGTTAAAGTAGCTCCGAATTCAGTTGGGTTAGATAGTGGACTAGATATTATTAGGAACTTTGTTATTTCCAAAATTGAATCTACAAACTTTGAGAACCTGGCCAGAGAGTTTGAACAAGTACCAGAAGATTCGGTTAAAAAATCGGAAGTTATTTCATTTTTTAAAAATAAGCTGGAAACGATAGGCGGCATCAAAGAGGTTGATCTACTTCTGGCACAACAGAACAGAAAACTCAAAGTAGTAGTAGATACAGGTAATGGGATGGGTGGCTGGTTTATGCCTGATGTTTCAAGAATGTACCAAAACATTGAGTTTGTGCCTTTGTATTGGGAACTTGACGGCAATTTTCCAAATCATCCTGCAGACCCTTTACAGTCGGAAAATATAAGAGATTTGCAACAGCTGGTAATATCTCAAAAGGCAGACTTAGGAGTGGCTTTTGATGGTGACGCAGATAGAGCTTTTTTTGTTGATGAAAATGGTAAAAAAATTGACGGTAACTATTTGGTTTCAGTCTTTGCTCAAACTTTGATAAAATCAGTTCAATCTGGTTCAAGCAAGTTTAACCCTGCTGTTGTCTATAGCCTAACAGGTAGCCGCTGTATGCCAAACAGTATCAATGAGGTAGCTGGGGTGGCTATTCCTTCCAAACAAGGACATATTCACTTCAAAAAACTAATGAAGGAATATAAAGCTGTTTATGGTGGTGAATTCACTGGTCACCATTATTTTGCAGACTTTGGTTATATGGATTCGGGGTTTGTAGCTATGGTGGTGTTTCTGAAAACTTTGGTGATGAGTGGTAAAACAGTAAGCCAATTATTTGATAGCTTTGTTGATAGGTATTTTTTGAGTGAAGAAATAATTCTAAAAATTCCTGTAAATCAAACATTTCAAGATCTAGTAGAAAAAATCAAAAATAAATATCAAGATGCTTCTAGTATCCATTTTCAAGATGGAGTAGCTGTATTTTATAAAGACTGGAAGTTTAACCTAAGACCATCAAATACTGAACCTGTACTAAGATTTTTGTTAGAATCAACAATTAGTCGCGAACACTGTGACCAAAAAGTAAAAGAAGTTATACACCTTTTAGGTTTTTAGAAAATTAAAAAGACTTCTGTCTTTAGCATATTATTCGACTTGTCATAAACTTTTGAAATTGAGTTTTATGAGAGGTTTCCTAATAAATTTAGGATTTAAGATTAGCTTTTTAAAGTCAAGCTTCTTGGTTTTTAAGTGTGGTCATTTTTGGCTAAATTTTAAATCTCTAATTTGTCTTTTATTTACTTTTATTTAAGTTATTGTTGTAAATTGTGTAGCTAAAAGTTGTGAATATCAAAGCTAATAAGTAAAGTAAAGTAAATATACTCTTGATTTTTTCAGAAAAATATGATATCTCACTCATTACTTATGAGTAACACCCCTTCTCCTGATCTTTTAAGTAGTGTTGAGCAAGGTGATGTGGTTTTTGCTTTTGATATCAATATTGGAGCTATAATAAGTACGCTCAACTATTTTACTTTGGCTTGGTGTATTTTATATTCTTTTTTACTAGTTAGTGATTTCTTTTTTTGGAGGGTAATGTACTCTAATTTGGAGATTCCAAGAATAAAAAGAGGAGAAAAATCTATATTTGATGCTGCTAAAATGTGGTTAAGCTACGTTCTTTTGGCTTTTGCTTACATGGTATATACAATTTTGTATGACGATCGTTTAGTAGCCAATGTGTTAGGAATGTTTGTGATTGGTGGTTATATAGTGAAACTAATTTTAGATTTACCATTAATTCCGGTTTTAGGGGCTGTACCTAAAGCTATAATTGAGGGAAGTAAAAAAACCGCCAAAGTATTAACTCCTGATTTTAGTCTGGCAAAAAAAGAAGACAAAAAATCAAAATAAACTCTTTTTTACTTAAATTCGATAATTAACTAAAATAATCTCTATTTAAGTTTTTTATATTTTCCGGTTTTGGTTAATTTAGTTTATACGCTAATCCAGGCTATTTCAGTGAAAAATGACTTGTAAAAACTTTGTCAATTTAAAGATACCAAATATCAACAAATAATTTGTGATTTCAAAAATTTTTCAATAATCGAAGTAAAAACAGGTGAAAAATTAATTAAACAAAACTTTAAGAACGTTAGATCTAGCCTCTTGTTGATTGTAAACAATATCAAATACAGCTTGTACTAATGGCATTTGAATATTAAAATTTTTTGCAAGCATTAGTGCCGGCTCGACGGAATCCAAACCTTCCACTGTACTGCCAACTTTTTGTAAAGCTAGCTCGGTACTTAACCCTTGACCAAGATATTTTCCAAAAGTGAAATTTCGGCTATTTTCACTAGTCGCAGTCATCAACAAATCCCCAACCCCAGCCAAACCAATAACTGTTTCTGGCTGTCCACCGGCTGCTTTTACCAGACAAACAATTTCTTGCACTGCTTTTGTAAGTAAGACGAACTTACTATTATATCCGAAGCCTAAACCAGAATGTATACCAGCAATAATGGCTATAACATTTTTAACCGCTCCACAAATTCCAACACCTACAATATCTGTACTTCTTTGAACAAAAAAAATATCGCTACAGATGGCTCGAGAAACCACATCAAAAACTCTATCACTGTGAGTAGCAATAGTCATAGCAGAGATATCTCCAGCTATTATCTCAGTAGCAAAATTAGGACCAGAACCTACACCAAAAAGAATATCTTTGCCTAGTTTTTCAAAATAGATTTTTTCTAAGGTTGAACCTGTGCTTTTTTGAAAACCCTTAGACAAATTTAGAATTACATTTTCTACGGTCAAAAAACCAGATAATTGGTCCAAAACTAAAGGTAAAGCAGAAGATGAGACCGCTACACACACCAGGCTGCACTTATTTAGATACTCATCAAAAGTAGCCCTTGCAGAGATGTTATCAGGCAAAACTAAATCTGAAAATACTTCAGAATTTCGATGATTTTGATTGATATCATTAATTCTAGACTGGACTATGTCGTAGATGATAATTTCGTGGTTGTTTTTTGACATGGCAAAAGCCATAGCTGTACCAAATTTTCCTGCTCCTATAACTGCTATTTTCATAAAATGATAAAACTTGTAATTTTAAAATTATTTAACCAAAGACCAATTAAGTAAGCGATCATAAACTGGTTAGAAACGTCAACAACTAGCTCAAAACTCTCTTACGATTGATTGGGGTTAATTTAACTACTACTCCTGTAGCTTTGAAACTAAATTGTTTTCTGATTATGTTTTCCAAAAATCTAAGGTATGACCAGTGAATTGTCTCTGGATCTTTGACCAGGAGCTCAAAAGTCGGTGGATCGTTACTAGTATGCACTAAGTCATAAATGATTGGTCTTTTTTTTAAGCGAAGTTTTTTGGGTGGTTTTTGTCGCATTAGATAGTTAAATAAAGTTCTAAGTTCTGTCTTAGTTATAATTTTAGAGCGATTCTCTAAAGCTTCGTTAATTGCATCCCAAATTTGGTTTGGACTATCTTTGGTTTGAGTTTGGTTTTTGGCTGCATGAGTCGAGACCCAAATAAACTTGTCTATTTTGAGAAAATTAAATTTGAATTGAAATTCTTTTTGAAATTTTACTCTGCCTTCTTTACTCACCAAATCAGCTTTATTAGCTATAACCACCAAACCTTTTTGAAATTCTTTACAAATACCAGCTACCACTTGATCTTGGTGAGTTATAGGTTGTGATCCATCCACTACCAAACAAATTACATCAGCTTGTTGAGCAGCCTCTATAGTTTTATAAGTAGCAAATGTTTCTACCCCCAAAGTTCTTTGACCTGGCTTACGAATTCCTGTAGAATCCAAAATAATCAATTTTTGTTTATTTGGTCTTTCTATTAAATAATCGTTAACACTGAGCGTAGTTCCAGGGATTTCTGTAACTATTTGTAGATCTTTATCAATTAACCAGTTAAAGAGTGAGCTTTTGCCAACATTAGGTTTTCCTAAAAGCAGGATTTTGGGGATTTTGGGGATACGAGGTCTGCAGTCTTGTTCTATTTTGAACATTTCTTGAAAGAGATTAGTTTGATTTTGCTGAAACAATATTGTCCATAAACCCTGATTCAAAGCTACTTGCAAATTTATTTCTGTGTCATCTATAAACACCGTTTCTGATGGCTCTAAATCGTATTTTTTCATAAAAATTTGAAAAAAATCTGGGTTATTCTTACCAAAACCAACTTCAAAACTACACATTCCACCATCAAACAGTTTGAACAAGTTAGAATTACTATAAAAATCTAAAGTTTGTTTGTCGGAATTAGATAGGTAAAAAACTTTCTTACCAGATAATTTTTGAGCAACCAAAAAATTCTTAGTTTCGACAATTTCCCAAGGCTTCAATATCCCCTCCAATTTATTGGTTTTTGCACCTTTAAAACAAACTCCATTTAAATCAAACACAATATTTTTAATTTGATTTGTTGGTTTAGGGGTATTTTCTATCTGATTAAGTTCGTAAACTAAATCAGTTTGGCTTTTTCTAAACAGAATTCCTTTTATGCCTAATTTAACAGCTGTTAAAAGATTTTCTAAATTATCGTCTACAAGAATAGTTTTAGCTGGGTTTATTTGGTATTTTTTTAGAAATGATTTATAAAATTCTAAATCTGGTTTGCTTGTGTCAAGCCAATGACTAGCCAGCCCTCCATCAAAGTAATCTACAATCTCCGATTGTAAAAATTTTTCTGTAAATTCTTCTATGATTGTATATGTCAAATAAAAACATCTTTTGTTATTTTCTTTTGCAAAAACAATAAATTCAAAAACATCCTGATCAAAAACTAAACAATTCTCTAACCACAATTCTTTCATTTTTTGGTTACATTTTTGTTCTAAGTTCAACTCTTTTACCACTTCTTCCCAATATTTGAGGTTTGGGTTTTGCACGATCTTTTCGTATACAGAAATCAAAATCTGATTAAGCTCTAATTCTGTAAGTTGGGGTAAATAATTTTGGTTTAAATATTTTAGTAAACTACGATTTTGCAGAGGGCAAACCACATTTTCCAGTTTTAGTACAACATTTTCAACTTCTGGATATTTTTCGTATTTGTTGACAGAGCTATATAAACCGGGGCCTTCAGAAGTATTTTCACGAACAATGTAATATGAGCCATCAATATTTTGTCTAACTTGTTTAGTTTTTTCATTTTGATACTCGTTTTCTTCGAAAACTTCCGGCAATTGAGAAGGTTTTTCAAAACCATTTTGTTCAAGCCAATCGACAATGGTATCCAATAATTCATTAATTCCATAACCACTATGGGCACTTATATTTACAAATCCTATACCACCAAAGTGGGCATAATCTGCTAGATTAGCGTCTAAGTTAGGATCGTCAACTTTATTAACTGCAATAATAAAAGGCTTACCAGTTTTCCACAATCTCTGAAGTATCTTTTGACTAATAGTTTCAGGATCTTTTTTTAGATCCATTACCCACACCAAAAGATCAGCCTCAGCAATAGCTGACCAGCTTTTAATTTGTACTTCTTTGATAATCCTTTCATCTGGATCTGGCACCAAACCACCAGTATCCACAAATCTAATTAGGTAACCACTCCACCAGTCTTCTCTATAATTTAAATCTCTAGTTGTGTGTGGTTCATTAGCGGTGATAATTTGCTTTGAGCCTGTAATTTTTTTAAGTAATGTGCTTTTACCAACATTGGGCTCACCAATAAAAGCCACCAAGGGAATTTTTTGGAGAGTAGTCATAATTCTAACATCCAATTCTAACATCCAAAGCAATTTTTCGATTTTAGACAAATATTACAACTTTTTAAAATTATTTAAACATTTTTTCTAATAAAACAGAACTCATAGTTTTTATTTTAAAACACTTTATTAGTTTTTATAAAATTTATAAAAAACCAATTATTAAAAAATTAATTTAAAAAGTTCAATACATGCTCATTCTAAAACCAACTCTCCCCGAGTAAGCCAGCGGTGGGTTGGTAGTAAAACTCCACCCTGCCTGGTCAATACTGAAGTTTGCAAAGTAACAACCCTTCTTCCTTCAAAAAGCTTAAAAGCGGTTTCTATGTCTGACTCTGAGATCAGTAAAACCTCAAAAACAACAAATTTTAACTCTCTACCAAATTGGTCAAAGATGATGAACTCTTCACCAACTTGGCTTTTCCGCTCTATAGGTTTAAATACTTCGTTATAATTGCTTTTTACCCAATTGTAGTTACTACTGTGACCAACAATATAACTATTTCCAATCTCTCCAGGCATCACCGAATATGGATAAACTTCTTCTGTAAGGTGTACCACTCCATCTCTTAGCTTAATTTGAATAGGTATCTGGGTTTTTTCGAAAGGGGTCATATCTGGTCTGTAAAATGGTCTATTAAAATCTATACTTCCATCTGGATTTGTGTGATAAAAATCTTTTGCTTCAGTGTAAATAATTGGTACTCTGATATTATATTTAGGATAAAGCAACAGATTTATTTTAGACGGATCCGGATTCTTTGGTCTGGGAATTAAGTCATCTAAAGACAATTGCCTCACTTTTTGTCCTTTATTTTTTTGGGCTTCTTTAAAAGAATTTAAATCAAAATCAACATTCGGAACTTCATATACAAAACCTGAGCTGTAAGCTCGTACCAAATCTTGGTTTAAAACGATATTTCCATTATTATCTAATAAAAGCTTATCTTTCCCTCTACTGAAAATTTCAGAAATTTGAATATTGGGCAGAGAATAAGGAAAGCTATTTTTTCTCTTAAAATCTACTTGTCTAACCCAAAAAGATGAAAACACAATTAAATCATTATGAATAATAGGATCATTTGTTCTAAAAGCATCTCCATATAATCCCAAAGACATCGCTAAAAGTAAAAACAAAGATAAGATCTTTTTACCAAAAAGACCATATCTACCAAATCCAGTTTGTTTTAGCTCCATATTCTCAGGAGAGGTTTAACAAACATTATTAAAATTGACAACATAGTGTTTTTCCATAAAGCAACTGGTTATTCAACCAGTTTTTTATTAAAAAATAAAATCGGTCTAACAAAATCGTGTTAAAAACTAAAAAAACTAAAAAATAATTATCTATAAAACATTACAAAAGGGGTTTTGAGTAAAATTTTAATGTCCAACCAAAGATTCCAGTTTTCAATATAATACCTGTCAAAATAAACTTCCTGCTCAAAATCAAGATTACTTCGACCGTTGACTTGAGCCATACCTGTCATACCCGGTTTTGCGTTTAACACTTTATAGTGATGTTTTTTATACTTACGAACTTCTCTAGGTTGGTGTGGTCTAGGCCCAACCAGCGACATTTCACCTTTAAGCACATTGAATATTTGGGGTAAATCATCTAGGCTTGTTCTTTCTAAAAAGTCTCCAATTCTCGTATTACGAGGATCATTAATAATTTTATACAAAGGACCCTTACGACCATTTTGTTTTTCAATTAACATTTTTTCAAATTCTAAAGCTTTTTTAGATCTTTCGTCGTTTTCCGAATTGATACAAAACTCCTGTTTCATCCTTCTAAATTTGAGAGCTTTAAAAATTTTTCCATTGGCCCCTACTCGTTCACTCCAATAAAACACGGGACCAGGAGAGTCTAGTTTTATTAAGATAGCTATGATCAACATAATAGGTGAGGTTATTAAAAGAATCAAAGAGCCTAAAAAGATGTCCATCAACCTCTTAAGAACAATGGACCAACCATCTATTCTACCATGTTTAAGCTCTAAATAAACCTCATTGTCAATTTGTATAGGTTTCATACTATAAGCATCAAATTCCTTTAATTCTTTAGGATTAAAAACAAAATCCACAGTATAAATTTCAGCTACATGTGCTAACTGAGTTTCCCAGCCAGAATTTTGGCTTTGTAAATAAATTTCAGAAACTCTATAATCCTTAATTAAAGTCTCTATTTCCTTAAAAGATTGCTCATCTAGTTTTTTGAAAGCATGGATTTTTTTTACATCATTTCTCTTCTGCAACCAAGTACTCAAGGATTGTGGTATTTGACCAACACACACAACTTCAGTTGTACTAAAATCACAAAAATACAAAATCTGCTCAAAAATCCAAATTAAAAATCTTCCTAGTAAAAGGAAAACTAACCCTGAAACACCACCAAAAGCTAAGATAAAACGACTAACTGGAATACCGTTCGGAAAGGCTTCCCGATTGAACTCATTAAAAAACAAAAAAACTATTAACCCAAATAACACCGACCAAATACCAATTATAATTTGGAAAAGTCTAGGCCAAAACTTCTTTTTTGTATCAATCTCATATACTCCTTGTAATATAAATACTATTATGATGATCAAGGATAATATTGAAGAGTAAACTATATAATCTTCTCGACTAATATTTTTTGGGCCTAAAAACTCGTCCACAAACCATCTATATCTAACTAAATAAATAAATCCAGCCCCTAAGACTAGAGCGGCAAAATCGACAACTGGAGTAATAGCAGTTTTCCAAATATGTCGACTACCAACTTTGAACATAAAAACTTCTAATATGAATAGTTTATGGTGTAGTAAAATTAATGTAAAAAGTCAAACTTATAAGAAATGATTTATTATCTTTTAATTTTGAAAGACAAACAATGTAACGAAAAATATCCAACAAATAAAAAATTGATCTTTTCATAAAAATTAGAGAGTGTAATTTCTCTTCTGTTACCAAAAAAGTAAATTACTAGATTTGATTTTTTTGTAAAAATATAATAGAATTAAGTTCTTCCCGTCTCTATTATCTATAGATAATAGATATTTATTTAAAATTTAAAAATAAAAAAATAAAAATTCCCTTGGCTCTCACTTTTAAAACTTTTACTTTTAAATATAAACAAAAATACTATTCTGGTAAAAAACAAAATCTACAACTTAAAAAGTCTCTAAGACTTTTATCTCTTTTTGACTCGAAAATCCTATCAAATTATGAGAAATATAATTTATCTAAAATAGAAAAGTTTTGTTTTTATTTTTATATTTACAGTCGGGTTTTTTTAAAAACAACAACCTTCTTGTATATTTTTTTTATTTTTTTGTTTATATTTTTAGGTACTTTTGATGTACACTCCCAAGTAAGAACCTCTGCAAGAATAAAAATAGAAGTTCAAGGCTCCGAAAACGCCAGTATTCAAGCTATAGAAGATAGGGCACAAACAGAACAAAATAGACTTGTAAGAATAGGCGTTACTGAGAATGATATTGCTACTAATTCTTTCATAGATAGAACTAGTATAAGTATAGTATCTCAAACCGGAAACGCTACTATCTCTATAAAAGGGTACTATGTTGAATATAGTCCTAAAAACAATTTTTTTGGTGATGATTCTTTTGTTTATAGAGTCTGTAATACACAGTTTGATTGTGATGAGGCAACGGTTTTTGTAACGGTTTTGAGATTATCTTCTACTCAACCAGACCCCCAAACAGATTCTCAAACAAAACCACAGACAAATCCACAAAATAACCCTGGACCGCTTCCACCAATTAACCTTCCAGTGACTGGTGGTTTTGGAATTACACTTAGTTTGTTGAGTCTTATCTTTTTTGTAATTATGTTTATTCTTTTCAAAAGAAGAAGGTTTAAAGTAAAAGAAGAGATTGATACTCCTGATCCTAAAAAGGTAAAAAATTAAAAAATAAGAAAATGTTAAAATATTCTAAGAGTATAGAAAAAACAAGTTATCAAAAGGTTCAAAATAAAGACTCTAAATCTTCTTAGCCTGTTTTTTATTTTTTTTCAACAACCTAAAACGCTCAATGGACAATCATTTTCGCTCAAATATTATAAGAGTATTATACAAAAATTACTCCCAAAATTTATATTGGTGTTAACAAGAATGTGAGTAAATAAAACTAAAAATTTAATTTGTGCATTACAATAAAAGCAAAATCTTAAAAATTGTTAGGCAAATACCAGAACAAAAGGTTATATATTTTGGACAAATTGGCTTCTTAACAGCTACTCACCCCAGAATTGTGGGTTGGATACTAAATGATTTAAGTTTAGTTGAATGTAAAAATTTGCCTTGTGTATAGGATTGTTGCTAAAAATAGCTTTATCTCAAGTTTAAAACTTAGATTTAAAGGTATTAACCGGAAAACGATTTGAAAAAACAAGGCTACACATTTAATAGGTAATTTTGTAGATATGACAAAACACTGTATTGTAGACCAGGAGTTAAAAAATTTTATTGACAACTAAGGAAGGTAGTCAATTAATTATTATGAGAAGATGAAAAAAATTAAATAAATTTGTTAAATAATTTGGTAGGGGTTTGTTAAGATTAAATTTTACAACTAACAAATTTAACAAATTTTTAGAATGAAAATGGATTTTTAATAAATCGAATTTTGACAAATAATTTGTTGTTTAATAGTGTGTAGAACATAAAAATATAAAATGTAAATAATTATGTCTTTAACAAGAAAATTTACACCAGGTGTTATTACTGGTGAGAATTTGAGTGAACTGTATAGTTTTGCCAAAACACATAAGTTTGCTATTCCAGGGGTCAATGTAATCGGTACAAACAGTTTAAATGCTGTTATGGAAACTGCGTCAGAAATTAACTCTCCAATAATAATTCAATTCTCCAACGGAGGAGCTCAATTTTTCGCTGGTAAATCCTTAGACAACTCAAAGCAACAAGCTTCTATAGCTGGTGCTGTTTCGGGGGCCAGACATGTTCATGAATTAGCTAAATTATATGGTGTTTCTGTAGTTTTACACACTGATCACTGTGCTAAAAGCCTTCTACCATGGTTAGATGGTATGTTAGAAATAGATGAAGATTATTTCGCCAAATATGGTTACCCCCTATTTAGTTCTCATATGTTAGATTTATCTGAGGAGCCTTTAGAAGAGAATTTACAATTGTGCGAAAAATATTTACAAAGAATGTCTAAAATAAATATGCACCTAGAAATTGAATTAGGTATTACAGGGGGAGAAGAAGATGGAGTAGATAACAGTAGTGTCGATAATTCAAAATTGTACACTCAACCTGAAGAAGTGGCATTAGCATATGAAAGATTATCCAAAATCAGTCCTAACTTTACTATAGCCGCTGCCTTCGGAAATATCCATGGGGTTTATAAACCAGGAAATGTGAAACTTGAGCCAAAAATTTTAGATAGATCTCAAAAGTATGTTCAAGAAAAATTTAATACTGAAACAAACCCAGTTAACTTTGTTTTTCATGGAGGTAGTGGGTCTACTAAAGAGGAAATTAGAGAAGCTATCAGCTATGGTGTGGTTAAAATGAATATTGATACTGATTTACAATGGGCTTTTTGGGAGGGTGTAAAAAATTATTATCTGGCAAAAGAACCTTATTTGCAAAAACAAATAGGTAACCCTGAAGGAGCTGATAAACCAAATAAAAAAATATATGATCCAAGAAGTTGGCTGAGGGAAGCTGAAAAAAACTTTAAACAAAAACTTATAGCCACTTGTGAAGACTTGAATAATATAAACACTTTAAGTTTAAGTGAACAATTATAATTGAGCCGAAAGTTCTGCGGAATCTAAAAAAGTTTTATTATAAACAAAACGAACGTTCGGTAAATATAGTCCTGTAAAGGCTTGACAAATCCCCAATCTGTTAATAATACTATCTAGTAATAATACTAAACACGAGTTGTTGTTATTTTATTTTTATTTTTTTATGCCCCGTAACACTCCCATTCAAAAAATTAGAAACTTTGGAATTATTGCTCATATTGATGCTGGTAAAACTACCACCACAGAAAGGATATTGTTATACACTGGTAGAATTCATAAAATTGGTGAAGTTCATGAGGGTGAAGCTACCATGGACTGGATGGAGCAGGAAAGAGAAAGAGGTATTACGATTACTGCTGCAGCAACAACGGCTTTTTGGATCGCTCCTGACTGGGTTTACGGAGAAGATAAAGATCGTAAGACGAGATTCAATATTATTGATACTCCCGGCCATGTTGATTTTACAATTGAAGTAGAAAGATCTCTCAGAGTACTTGATGGTGCAGTAACTGTATTTGATGGGGTAGCTGGTGTAGAGTCTCAATCTGAAACTGTTTGGAGACAAGCTGAAAAGTATAAAGTTCCCAGAATTTGTTTTATTAACAAGTTAGACAGGATAGGTGCAGATTTTTATGCTGATGTGCAAAGTATCAAGGATAGATTGACCGACAACGGACTAGTGATGCAATTACCAATAGGTAAAGAAGAAAGCTTAAGAGGATTGGTTGATATTTTGGAAAACAAGGCCATAGTTTATTATGATGATCTAGGAAAAGATCTCAGAATTGAAGAAGTTCCTGAAGATATGAAAGAACTTAGAGAAGAATACTATAACAAAATTATAGAAAAAGTTTCAGAGATTGATGATGAAATCATGGAAAAATATCTTAATGGAGAACCGATTGATACTATTACAATTAAAAAAGCTATCAGAAAAGGAACTATTAACAACCAACTTCACCCTATATTTTGTGGTTCAGCTTTAAAAAACAAAGGAATTCAACCTCTTCTAGATGCTGTCTGTGAATATTTACCATCTCCTGTAGATTTGCCTGATATCCAAGCTCATGATCCAGACGATGAAAATAAAGTTATTCCCTTAAAACATTCCGAAAATGAAAAGTTTTCTGCTTTAGCTTTTAAGATCGCTTCTGATCAATTCGGTAGTCTAACTTTCTTTAGAGTTTATTCTGGGATGGTTAAAAAAGGTGATTCTATTTTTAACCCTAGAATTCGTAAAGAAGAACGGGTTGGTAGAGTAGTACTTTTACACGCCAATCATCGTGAAGATATTGACGAAGTTTATGCTGGTGAAATCGCTGCTTTTGTAGGTTTGAAAGATGTGCGAACAGGTGATACTCTATGTGATAAATCCTATCCTTTACTACTTGAATCAATCAATTTTCCAGAACCAGTAATTTCTGTAGCTATCGAGCCGAAAACCAAGAATGATCAAGAAAAAATGGGTATTGCTATCGGTAAATTGGCTCAAGAGGATCCTTCTTTAAGGGTCAGTACAAACGAGGAAACTGGACAAACAATTTTAAGCGGAATGGGTGAACTACATCTGGAGATTATTGTGGATAGAATGAGAAGGGAGTATAAAGTTGAAACTAATGTAGGAGCTCCACAAGTCGCCTACAAAGAAGCTATCAGAAAAGAAGTTGAGGTTGAAGGTAAGTATATCCGACAATCCGGAGGTCGTGGTCAGTATGGTCATTGCTGGTTAAGGGTTAGACCGAACGAACTTGGAAAAGGTTTTGAGTTTATTAACAAAATTGTTGGTGGAGTAATTCCTAAAGAATACATTCCGTCAATCCAAAAGGGTTGTGAAGAAACCTGTGCCTCTGGGGTTTTAGCGGGATATCCTGTTGTTGATGTAATTGTTGAAGTGTACGACGGATCTTATCATGATGTAGACTCTTCCGAAATGGCATTTAAACTGGCTGGTTCTATTGCTATGAGAGAAGCAGTGTTAAAAGCGGATGCAGTGCTTATGGAACCCATAATGAAACTTGAAGTTGTAGTCCCTGAAGAATATATGGGAGATGTGATTGGTGATCTAAACAGTCGTCGAGGTCAAATAATAAACACTGACAATCGTGGCAAGAATAAAGTAATTACAGCTAATGTTCCGTTAGCAGAGTTGTTTGGTTATATTTCATCTCTCCGTGGTAACACTAAAGGTCAGGGTACAGCTAGTATGGAATTTTCTCACTACTTCGAAGTTCCAAGGAACATACAAGAAAAAATCGTACAAAGCCGATCTTAATTTAGTAAACTAAATCTTTTTGCTAGAATAACAACTAAACACAAATCTTTGGGTTCGGCTCTTATTGTTTCGCTAACGTTTGAGACTGCTAGATCTTATTTGTTTAAACTGAGGTTTATTTCCTCCAACGATTACCAAAAAAATTGGTGACTTTGAGACATTGTTCGGTGTGCTAGTTGAAAATATAATTCAACCGTTTGATTGAGGTATTAGAACCGGAGAGGGTATAAAAATCGGTGAAGGTATATAATCAAAGTTTCTATCAGTTTCTTCTAAAAAACCCACATCACCCTCAATATTCTTCATAACTTTAGCCGTGGAAAAGGAAATATGTGGTGTATATATATACATCGCGCAAGTTATTCCGTTACTTAAAAAAACATCTTGATTACTTAATCTTACCGTGCTACCTGTATAAAACTTACCTCTAGCTCCTCCATTGTAACCAAATTCTTCACCCCTGTCACACCTTTCTGTCCAAATTCTAAACCATCGGGTAGTATAATAAACCTGTCTAAAGAAACCTTTAAAATACTTCCATTCAGGGTTTTCATCCCAACAACTTTTGGTTTTATCTAATGTTTCTAAACATAAATAACCAGTAGCTCTATCCATACGAAATTCAACGCTTTGATTGTTAATTAAGCTACCCGGTTGAGATCCTGGACCATAAACTAAACCACTCTCTTTCTGAATAATCGCTAAAATAAAAGCTGGGTTAACTTTTTTCACAGCATTATCAATACAGATTCGTTTATTTGGATTTGTAGAAAAATCACAACCATTCCCTAAACTTCCTTGACTAAGTTCCCAAATAAATTCTGAGGTTAACATTTCTTTACCATAATAAGGTTTTGTTACATGAAATGGTCTTAACCTCTCAGGTACTCCCGGAAAACTACTTGGTTGTATAATAATATCTGTATCATTAGTTTGTCCTTTACAATCCTGGAAACCTTTTTGGTACCAATAATCATTAGAATCACAACTGTCAGGATTATCATCATGGTGAAATCCTATCTTAACTTTGTAAGTTGCTAGTACACTTCTATGAAATTCTAAAAATTCTTGGATTTTTCTAGCTGAACTAAATTTTACTGGTAGATAATAAAAATCTTGATATCTTAAAACCCTGCTCGGATCTGATGCTTGAATATTTGTTGTTGGTAAGAACAAAGCTAGTATGAATGTTAAAAAAATAATTATTTTAAACAAGTTTAATAATTTGTGCATAAGTTGTTGATAGTTAGTATTTACTTGTTAATTGTCCGTGTGTAACAAAAATAAAGATTTTTAGTCAAGACAGTAAATGGAAACGTGTCCACAGTTTTAAAGAGTCTTGAAAAAATTATACACAAACCTACACTTTTAAAAATTTGATTAATAAAAGAAAAATATAAAATCAACAACTCATACACAATTTTATTAAAAATATAACATTTCGAAATGAAATGAAATGAAATATATTTAAAAAACATGTGTTTCAATAGAGCTTATAATTATAAACACTCATAAACATTTTTGTTGCTTATGTTGTTGCTTATGTTTTATTTTTATAAATTTTATAAATTGTTTTACGAAATCTTAATTAAGAAGTTTTTAATGTAATAGATATATTTTCAAGTTTTTTGTGTAAACTTTAAAACTTTTTATTAACACAATCTGAATTTTAGAATAATTGAAGAGATGATTTGTATTAGGTATTAAAATTATAATTAAACCGATAAATAAAACACTGCGACAAAATAAAAATTGACAAATAATTCACTTTAGTATTCACTTTCCACACTATGTTTTCTGTTGGCTTAGTTGGTTTACCCAATGCTGGAAAATCAACTTTGTTTAACCTTTTAACAAAGTTGTCTGTACCAGCCGAAAATTTCCCTTTTTGTACAGTAAAACCTCATAGTGGTATTGTTTCAGTTCCGGACGATAGAGTGGATATGTTATCTACGATTTCAAACTCAGAAAAAAAAGTTTATGCTACGATTGAGTTTAAAGATATTGCCGGATTGGTGAAAAATGCCCACCAAGGAGCTGGTCTAGGTAATCAATTTCTAAATCATATTCGAGAAGTTGATTTGGTTCTGCTTGTAGTTAGAGCTTTTGAAGATGAAAAAATCATTCATGTAGAAAATCGAGTCTCACCACAAGAAGATGAAGAGATTTTAATGATGGAGATGACTTTAGCAGATCAAATCAGCTTAGAAAAAATGCTTCCAAAACTACAAAAAGAAACTAGAAACGGTGATCCCATGACTATTGCAAAATTAGGGATTGCTGAACAGATTTTAAACAAACTAGTCAACCTACAACCAGCTAGTAACTTTGTATTAAACGAAGATACCGATAAGGATCTAATAAAATGGAGAAAGAGTTTAAACTTATTAACCGACAAACCTATACTAAAACTTGCTAACATTAGTCATGGCGGTAAAAATATTGATTATGATGCTGATTTTGCTATGGATATAAAACTAGAATCTGAGATTGTGGATATAACCGAGGAAGAAAGAGAAGAATTAGGTCTAGAGAAACAAAGTGGTGTGAATAAAATGATTCAACAATGCTATCAAAAATTAGGCTTAGCCACTTTTTTGACTACCGGACCAACTGAGACCAGGGCTTGGACTTTTAAGGTAGGGTGGACTGCTCAAATGTGTGCAGGAATAATTCATTCCGACTTTGAAAAGACTTTTATAAATGCAGAAGTAATTAGTTATCATGATTTTTTGGTTTGTGGTAGTCGTAAAGAGGCTATTGAGTCTGGTAAAATGAGAATAGAAGGCAAAAGTTATATTATGCAAGATGGGGATGTGGTAGAATTCAAAGTTGGAGCCAGGTAATTTTATGAAAGCTTTAGTAATAGACACCTCTTATTTGATTTATAGGTCGTATTTTGCTTATCCTGATTTAACTTATAAAGGGGTTCATACGGGTGCTATTTATGGTTTTATAAAAACCGTTTTTACATTAATTAATCAGTTATTACCAGATATACTAGTTTTTGCTTGTGACACACCAGAAAAAACTTGGAGACATAAAATTTTACCAACCTATAAAACAGGCAGACAAGAAGCTGAGGAGCAGATGATAAGTCAAATTGAACCCATTTTGCAATGGTGCAACCTTGTTACCCAAAATGTTTTTTTAGTTAGTGGTTTTGAGGCTGATGATTTGATTTGGACAGTTTGTAACCACCTTCAGAAAGGTCCAGAAAATTTAGATAACTCTGAACTCGGTATTTTTGAAACATCTCAAGAAATATTACAACGTGACCAATTTTTAATTTTTTCTGCGGATCGAGATCTTTACCAAATGTTAGTTTTTCCCCAAGTTAATTTTGTTATTCAGCATAATAAAAAGGCAATAAGCTTTTTTGGGAAAAATGAATTTGAATTAAAATTTAACCTAAAACCTGATCAATGGGTGGATTTTAAATCACTTGTAGGTGATGCTTCGGATAGTTTAAAAGGTGTAGATGGAATTGGACCAAAAACTGCCACAAAAATTCTAAATGAAGTGGGTAGTCTTCAGCTTTTATTTGAAATTATGAATTTATCCGTAAATTTGGGTAACTCAAATACTCTTAAAAACGAAGAAATATTAGCAAGAGCCAAAACTTTCATCTTTGATCCCAAAAACCAAAAATTAATTTCTAAAATCGTTTTGAATGTAAAAACTATAGAACAAACTCACTTATTAGCTACTTTACAGAGTGTACCAGATATCCAAGTTTCCAAAAACCCTTTTGATTTAGAAAAAGGTGTACCATTTTTAGAAAAGTACAATTTTCAATCTCTACAAAAATTATTGGAAATCAATAGAAATCAATCAATTGATAAAGAACAGATTGCTCTTTTTTAGAAAAACCTGTCTAGAGTGTCTAAATTTAATATAAGATTGTTTATCTCAAAATCGTAGATTATATCTAAAAAACAGTAGCTTTGTTTCAAGTTTTGAATAATTAATACTTACTTTTTCAGTTTACATAAGTTTACATAAGTTTACATAA
>CAKZLR010000012.1 GCA_937127165.1 uncultured Candidatus Peregrinibacteria bacterium | reverse complement strand
TGGAAGATCACCCTCAGTCCAGTGAAAAATTCATAGTTTCGGGTAGGGGAGAGCTACATCTTTCTGTTTTAATTGAGACAATGAGAAGAGAGGGGTTTAAGCTAGAAGTTAGCCGTCCTGAGGTTATTTTTAAAGAAACCAAGGAACAAAAACACGAGCCATTTGAGATTGTAGAAATTACGGTTCCTTCAGATTATCAAGGAGTGGTTATGCAAGAATTGGGTAAGAGAGGGGCTGATATTCAACAAATTAGTTCTAACGACATTAACACTGAATTTCACTTTGTGGTTAAGATGCCTACTCGTACTTTGATTGGTTTAAAATCTTTTTATTGACTGTCACTAAGGGTACTGTGATTATGTATAATATTTTTGATTCTTACCAACCTTACGGTCAATGTCCAAATCAGTAGCTCTCATGGAAGTCTTATTAGTACCGAAATGGGTACTAGCAACAGTTATGCTTTAGAAAATGCTCAGCAAAGAGGGGTGTTGTTTATCAGTCCTGGTGTAGAAGTTTATCCAGGTATGATAATTGGCCAAAACTCTAGAGACAGTGATCTCGAAATCAACCCTTGTAAAGGAAAAAAACTTACTAATGCTCGAGCTTCTTCGGCAGATGAAGGAATTATTCTAGCTCCACCTAAAAAAATGACTTTGGAAGATTGTTTGGAATATATTGGAGATGACGAATTAGTAGAAGTAACTCCTCAAAGCCTCAGAATCCGTAAGAAATATCTAGATCCCAACGAGCGAAAAAAGATGGTGAGGTAGAAAAGTATTCAAAAATTTTGCTTATAAATCTCAACTTTTATAGTAGTAAAAAGATTTTCACAAAATTATCAAAACCTAAACTAAAGTTTGATAGAGTATTTTTTAAGTTTTTCCGACATTTTTGGTTATTTGCTTGTAGTTCTAGTTTATTAAATATGGTTTGATTCTGTTAAAATTTCTAGTCATATCTTCGCCACATCTAAAGGTATCCCCCGGAGTGAGTTTTTTGTAGGTCAGTAACATCGTATTTGTTAGAGTTTACCGTGATAATACATCTAGTTGGTTGGGCTTTCGGTAGGTGGTACTATTTTCTCTTAATTTTGATTATCTACAGCTTAATCTTCAGAATCAAAGTTGGTTTGTCTCAAGTTTTCTGTTTTAGGTTT
>CAKZLR010000011.1 GCA_937127165.1 uncultured Candidatus Peregrinibacteria bacterium | reverse complement strand
GTCACTTCTTCTCCGTGACTTTCAAGAACATCTTTACTACGACGAATATACCAAGTAGAAAAATCACGAATGTAAGGTATAATCAACCTAGATGCTTCCATCAAATTATAATCTTCCATATATTGATGGACTTTGTAAGCATAGTTTTGAGTATAAGCATACCACCACTTGTTGAGATAGTGTTTGTAGCTTTTAACTGTTCGTTTGCCTGGGTTAGAAGACATGCAAAACTGCACATATTTAAGACTATTGGACAATAGCAAAGTTCCGTCTTTAAAGACATTTTCCAAGTCACGATCGATAAAACAGATACTTTCTGTATTAAGTAACGGTGAGTTAAATAAATAGTTGCGAATAGCATCGCTGCCAAACTTTTCAATCATTTCTTCGGGATCAGAATAGTTTTTCTTTCGTTTACTCATTTTTTTTCCATCAGCAGCTAAAATAATTCCACTAGCACTCACATTTTTGAAGGCTGGGGTATCAAAAATAGCTGTCGACAAAACATGTAAAACTCTAAACCAAGCGCGAGTCATTTCTTGAGACTCAATAATCCAGTCGGCCGGATGATTTTTGGTAAAGAACTCTTGATTTTCCATAGGATAATGATTACTAGCCCAAGGCATAGAACCGCTTTCTACCCAACAGTCTAAAACTTCAGGAATCCTGAAGTATAAATTACCCACATCATCTTTCAAAATAATATCGTCTATGTAAGGCCTATGTAAATCTAACAACTGAATCGAGCCAACTGATACATACCCCTCGTCTTGTAATTGCATTTTACGATAAAAATAAATTCTTTTCACATTTTTCTTACTATTTGGGTGTAAACCAAATATCCAAGTCGTCCACAATACTTGCTCTTCTTTAGTAAAAAGAATTTGCACAGCTTGATATTTTTCGTACAAATCTAAAACCTCATCCAAAATTGCTTGAGCATATCTGGAAAAAATTTGAATATTCAGATCTTTTTCCTTACGAAGTTCGGTTAAGGCTTTGCTACGGAATTGAGTCACATTGATGCCTAACGGGAGTTTGCTAGTTGCATCACTAATGATGACAGTTTTATGGTTAGAATAAAAATCACTAACTAAATCTGTAAAATTAAGGAGATGATAGATTGGGTTAAGGGCTTTTTGAGCTAATTTTTCCAAACTATCTATAAAGATAGTTTTACTTTTATCAACAGTTTGCCAGATTGGTAAAGGACTTCCCCAATAACGATTGCGAGAAATACACCAATCAGGAGCACTTTCTAAACCTTTCGCAAAACGATTGTACTTGAGGCTTTCAGGTCGCCAGTTAATCTGTTCATTCAGCTCCAATGCTCTAGAAGTAATCTTAGTCTCAGCAATAAACCAGTTTTCTTGAGGAGCATAGTAGACTTTCTTGTTATCACGGTCAAAAACTGGTACTTTGTGAGTATATTTGATTTTGCCAAATAGTTGGTCTTTTTTTTCTAAAATGTCGTTGATTAATTCGTTGGCTTCATCGTATTTAACATTAAAAACTGGTTTTAAGTCTGGGTCTAAAGTATCTAAAATTTCGCCATAATCATTGAGTACCAAAATTACTGGTAGATTATAGGTTTTGATAATCTCAAAATCTTCTGGTCCATACGCCGCTATATGAGTTATACCAGTACCTTCGTTACTACTGACAAACCCTGCTGGATAGACCTTGAAAGCATTAGCAGCTTGCTCATAAGAATCAATCTTTTGAGTCAATTTAAAGGGTGGCTCATACTCTAAACCAATTAAATCTTGACCTGTGAGAGATACAATCTTGACAATGTCTAAGCCCAATTTAGCAAAGTACTCGCCACTATCTGTAATATGTTTTAATTTTTCCCCCATTTCTGGAGAATTTACCACAGACTCTTGAAAATGTAAGGAAATTACAGGAATAGCTCGATTTTCCGCTAAAATCACCAATTCGTTAGTTAACGGCAAAAAGTACATAGAGTATTCTATGTCTGGACCAACTACCAGAGCTACATTAGCCGGAACAGTCCATGGTGTAGTAGTCCAAGATAATAAATTGATAGAGTAGTCTTTAGATAAAATGTCTTTCAGTCTCTCTAAAGTATCCATATTTTGGTAGACAATTTCTAATTGCTCTTTAAGATAATCTACATGCTTACTTTGCTCAAAATCAGTCTTTAAAGCATCCCATTCTTGTGAGTCAAAGTTTCTACGACTGTCTAAAATATCTTTAAAACTAATCTTTTTACCTTCTTTTTTCTCCAAAGCTTGAACTTGTCGGTCAATTTCCATTTTGTATCTCAACTGTTCTGAATAGCTCTCAGATATCTCCTCGTTAATTTTTTTAAGTAACTTACGGGCTGATTCGTCGCTAACTCTAAAGCGAACTACAGGAGATTGAATAGTCTCATCTTCGTACACTACATCCAGAGAAATTTCGGTATGAGATAGGGAAATTCCAATCGAAGGGGAATATAAACTCACCCTATAACCCTTATAAAGCAAGTTCTTACGGTACAATTGGCCCAAACCCCACCAAACTGATTCAATAAAATCATTGTCCATGGTGCGGTATTGATCGTCCATATCCACCCACCTACCAATACGGTGAATAATCCGTCTCCACTCATTATCATAAAGCATGATCTTGCTGCGACAGGCTTGGTTGAACTTTTCAATACCAATATCGTTTTCTATTTGTCTTTTATCAGTGATATTCATTTCTTTTTCGATCAGAGACTCGAGAGGAACTCCATGACAATCCCAACCCCAAATCCTTGGTACATAATAACCCTTTTGGGTTTTGTAACGAAGTACAGAGTCTTTCACGAAAGATATAAAAATATGACCCCAGTGAGGAGTGCCAGTGACAAAAGGAGGTCCATCTAAAAAAACAAAAGATTGATTTCCTTTACGGTTTTCTAAAGATTTTTTAAAAATATCTTTCTCATCCCAAAACCTTAGGACCTCGTTTTCTGTAGAAAACATAAACCAGTATATCAGAGATATTTCAAATGCTAATTTTGCTAGTTTAGAATTTTAAAAAAGTCAAGTTTATTTGATTTAATAAAAACTACTAGTTAAATGTTTGACTATCTTTTTGACAAAAAATTTTTTCAATTTCACGTTCTCTAAAGTTAGAAATAAATATTTTTTATGAAAAATTACATTTCATCTACTTTTTTCGCTAGTATTGCTGATGTCTACTTCTCTGAGGCCGTTCTTTCTCTGTTTATTGCTTTGATCTGCTTAAGTGTAATTGGTTTTTTAATTTGGTGGTACATTATTGCCAAGAAAAATATTAAATAACTATTGAACTATTGTAGGTTTCTAAAATTTTTAAAATTATCAGATCTTTGGGGAAATATGATCAGGTTTGTTAATGTTTATAAAAGATACACCAAAAAGGGACAGTATGTGCTTAAAAATCTGAATTTAGAAATTAAAGAAGGTGAGTTTGTATCCATTATTGGTCATTCTGGAGCTGGAAAATCAACTTTTTTAAAAATGCTGATAGGTGAAGAAAAACCGGACAGTGGAGAAATTTGGATCGAGGACATCCAAGTAAATAAAATTAAACCTCAATATTTACCCTATCTGCGACGAAGAATTGGGGTTATTTTTCAAGATTTTAAATTACTTAAAAGTCGTACGGTATTTGAGAATATCAGTTTAGCCATGGAAGCTTCTGGAGCATCTAAAGAAGATGCTAAAAGAGATATCCCCAGATTACTGGAATTAGTTGGTTTATCCGGTAAAGAATCAAAATACCCTAAAGAACTAAGTGGTGGTGAACAGCAAAGAGTATCTATTGCTAGAGCTTTATCTCACAATCCGATTATACTACTAGCAGATGAACCAACTGGAAATTTAGATAAAACTAATACATATGAAATCATCACCTTGCTGCTTAAAATCAACAATTCTGGCACAACTGTTATTTTAGCTACCCATGATCAAGATGTCGTGGATAAATTAAAAAAACGAGTAATTACTTTAAAAGATGGTGAAATAGCTCTAGATCAAGAAGTTGGAATGTATTACATATAAGTTAAGTAGGTAAATAAGTAAGTTATTTTTATAGAATTTAAATAACTAAATGTTTTACTTTTGGTTCTTATAATAATCAAAAGCCTAAAAATTAGTAAATTTGTATCTTGCCTTCAGAAGTTCGATATGCAAATTTTATGAAAACTTTATGAAAACTATCCTCGTGTTCTTATTCATAGTATGAATATTATCTATGGCTACTATGTATTTTATACTAGAATTTAGTTGATATAATCAAAGAATTTAGAATTTAGTTAGCAACTAAAAAAAACACTTGCCAAAAATAAATTTTTTATTTTTTATTTTTACTTGCTAGAGATATTAATTATCTCTTGAATAAAAAGACTTTTTAATTTAAAATTTAAATATATATTAAAATATATGCCATCATTACCTAAATTTGACGCAAGAGCTAGAAATGCTTTAGCTACCGCTCAACAAATATCAATACAACTCAACCATAAGTATATTGGGTCTGAACATCTTTTATTTGGCATCTTATCACAACCCCAAGACGGCTTACCTTTTCAAGTAACTTTCTTGGATAATATATCCAACCAAGAGATGCTTGAAATTATCAAAAACCAAGGTTTGGATAGGTTTCAACCAAAAGATGAAGGTGAATTTAATTCAGATGTGTCTGTATTACCAGAAATCACAGCCGAATTGCAAGCTTGTTTGGATGCTGCCATTGAAGTAGCAGAAAAACATAATTATAATTATATTGGTATTGAACACTTAATATTTGGAATTATCAAAACTACCGACTCAAACGCAAAAAAATTGATGAATTTAAGTGAAGCGAATGCGGCAAAGTTAATAAATATACTCGAATCGATGTTTGCTGCATATGGACAAGGAGCTACCCAAAATGATCCTAAAATTTTCAAAAACAGACAGAAAAGAAAACCAAATTCGGCACTTGATTTTTTTGCAGTTGATGTAAATCAAAAAGTTGCTAGTGAACCAGACTTTAATTTGATAGAAAGAGACAAAGAAATCGATAGAATTATTCAAATTCTCAGCCGCAAACAAAAAAATAATCCAATTATTGTAGGTGAACCGGGAGTAGGTAAAACCGCTCTAGTTGAAGGGTTAGCAAAAAGAATAAATGAAGGAAAAGTTCCAACATGGCTGGCCAATAAAAAAATTTTTAGTTTAGATGTGGCCGGAATGATAGCTGGTTCAGTATTTAGAGGTGAGTTTGAACAAAGAGTTAAGGCTATTTTGGAAGAAGTAACTACTATTGGTAATGTGATTTTGTTTATAGATGAAATTCATAATGTGATTGGTGCTGGTGGAGGCGGTGTGGATAGAGGACCAGATATGGCAAGTATTCTCAAGCCAGCTCTTGCTAGAGGTGAGATTAGTGTAATTGGAGCGACTACTGAAGAAGAGTTTCGAGTAATTATTAGAAAAGACAAAGCCCTTGAAAGAAGATTCCAACAAATTAGGATTGAAGAGCCAGATACATCTCAAACTGTTCGCATCATCAAGGGTATTAAACCAATGTATGAAAATTATCATAATGCGGAATACCCTGATAATTTAATAGAAAAACTAGTTGATTTATCTCATCGTTTTCTACCAGCTCGCAGATTTCCAGATAAGGCTATCGATGTTCTCGATGAATCTTTGGTTAGAGCCAAAATAGCGGCTTTTGAGAAAAGTAAATCAAATAGTAAAGTAGAAGAAGAGTGGGCTAATATTGAAAGAAAGATTCTAGACTTAATCAAGGAAAAAAACGAAGCAATCATCAATCAAAATAATGAGCTCAGTTCCAAATTTGAAGAAGAACAAAAAAAGTTAGAGCAAGAATTAACTAGATTAAACATTCAAAGCAAACAGGCTAAAAATCAAGCTGTGGTGACTTTGTCTATATTGGAAAAAGTGATTTCAGAAATGTCTGGTGTTCCTTTAGTTCGCGTTAGTTCAAACATTTATACTAGAATTAGAGATTTACAAATAGCTTTAGAAAAACAAATTTTTGGGCAACCCGAAGCTATTAAAGAAATAACTTCTGCTCTTAAACGAGCCTATTCTGGAGTTAATCCAAACAAGGGCCCAATTGCTAGTTTTCTACTCATGGGCCCAACGGGTACAGGTAAAACAGAATTAGTGAAAGTTTTAACCAAAGAACTTTACGGAGATCCGACCAAATATCTGCTTAAGTTAGATATGTCGGAATTTAGAGAAAGACACCAGATAAGTAGATTACTGGGAGCTCCTGCAGGATATATTGGGTATGAGGACACTCCACAGTTAACCGACTTTTTATCTAAAAAACCTTACTCAGTGATCTTATTTGACGAAATTGAAAAGGGCCACTCAGAAAACTTAAATATTCTTCTACAGATGCTTGAAGAGGGGATAATAACTGACTCTAAAGGTAATACTGTAAGCTGTGAACATGCTTTGATTTTTATGACCTCTAATTTAGGTAAAAATCAATTTAACCGTTTTGCCTCCAAACTTGGTTTTATAGAACCTACTGAAAAAGAAGAAGAAGATTATCAAGCTATCAAAAAACAAGTGTTTGACGAAATGGAAAGAACTATCAAGCCAGAAATCATAGGTCGTTTAACTGGTAAAATTGTTTTTAGACCAATTACCAAAACAGTTTTAAACCAAATCATTACTAAAGAACTTAGCAAACTACAAGAACACTTACTCAAACAAGGCCGAGCCTTAAGTATATCTGACGGATTAGTAGAAATGTTAGCTAATATTATCATCAAGGACAAATTTGATTATGGAGCTAGAGAAGTTAAATCAGAAGTTGCCAAAAATGTGCAAGACCCTCTAGCTGAGTTCTTGCTAGACAATCCTACAGTTAGAAACATAGAAATTGGCTTAAAAGATGGTAAAGTGCTGGTAAAACCAAAGAGAGAGATTAAGAGTAAGATAGCTATTAATTAAAAGTAACAGATTTGGATAAATTTTATTGTCTTTAATTCTCAGTCTAATACCTACAAATACAAGAAAAACAATTAAGCTTTCCCGAAAACCATTGTTAATAAAGCCATTCTTACATACATTCCGTTTTTAGCTTGTTCAAAGTACATAGCCCTAGAATCAGTATCAACCTCGGGATCTATCTCGTCTACCCGAGGTAGAGGGTGCATTAGAATGCTGTCTGATTTCATTTTCGTTATTGCATCTCGGTTGATAATATAAACACCTTTATATTTTTTATACTCATCTTCACTTTTAAACCTTTCTTTTTGGATTCTAGTCATATACAAAACATCGACTTCGCTAATAACCTCTTCTAAACTCTCTGTTTGAGAGTATCTACTAGAATCTAGTTTTTGTAAAATCCACTCAGGCATACCTAAAGTTTTAGGGGATACAAAAAACAATTCGCTATTGTATTGATTTAAAATCTGACAAAGAGAATGTACAGTTCTACCAAACTTTAGATCCCCTACAAAAGCCACTTTAAGCCCTTGTAAACTATGTTTTTGCTCAAAAATAGTATAGGCATCTAAACAAGCCTGAGTTGGATGCTCTCCATCTCCATCTCCTGCATTTAATATAGGAACACTGGAAACTTCAACCGCTCTTTGAGCCGCTCCCTTTTGTGGGTGTCTCATAACAATCAAATCTGTATACTGCATAACCATTTTGATGGTATCTTCTAAAGTTTCTCCCTTTGCCAAAGAAGTAGTTGAGGCGTCGCTAAAACCAATTACTCTACCTCCTAATCTTTGCATAGCTGATTCAAAGGACAAGCGAGTTCTAGTGCTAGGCTCAAAAAACAAACTTGCCATCAACTTGTCAGATAAAATATCTAAAACACCCTGTTCTGCAACTTTCCTTTTGTAATGAGAAGCTAGGGTGAAAATTTGAGAAAGTAGGCCTTGATCAAGCTGACTAGCCGAAACCAAACTTTGATTAAATAAAGAAGACATAAGGATTATAATGTGAATTGTAGATAACTCAGTTTTTATAATAATTTTGTCAAAAAATAGGTAATAATAAATATTTTAACACGAGGTTCAATTAAAAAATTGAGTGAAATATCATGACCTTTCAGCAGATTCTAAAAAATCTAGCTTAGATCTGGAAAAATTTGTAAAAATTTTAATTAGTCTATGCATACTTAAGTATAAGCATTAAAGTTTAAGTCTACCAATAAAAAAATATACTCCTTACCTTATTTTAACAAGTTTGATAGTTTGTAACCCAAAGTTGAATACAATGCCTTATTCGCTTGACCTAATTAAGAATTTATAACAGGCTTTACATCAATTTTTTTAACATTATCTAGATAATTCGTGTTATGATTGAATTACCTGTTGATGATATTATCCAAAAATACAATCTTTTGACTCAAAAATTAGCCCAAACAACCCAAACATCGGAGGTAATTAACCTCGCTAAAGAACAAAAAAGGCTTGAACCGCAGTTTGAACTAGCTAATTTAATTAAAAAGTTGCAAAATTCCCTCCTGCAAAATCAAGAATTACTAGACCAGCTAAATGATGGAGACGAACTTAAAGAACTGATTAAAGAGGAATTAAGAGAACAAAAACAAAAATTGGAAAATGCTCAAGACGAATTAATGACTTACCTTTCACCAAAAGATAGTAGAGATGAATATAATATAATTTTAGAAATTAGAGCAGGTGCAGGTGGAGACGAAAGCTCTATTTTCAGCACAGAAATGCTAAGAATGTATAATTATCTAGCTAACCGGCTTGGTTTTAGTTTTAAGATTACCCACATCAGTCCCAACCCAGTTGGAGGGTATAAAGAGGTTATAGCCGAAATTGTGGGAACTGATGTTTATAGCTGGTTTAAATATGAAGGTGGAGTACATAGAGTACAAAGAGTACCGGCAACCGAAAAACAAGGGAGAATTCACACTTCTACAATTTCTGTAGCAGTTTTACCTTTAATAGATAAAGATAACGATTTTAAGTTAAACCTAAAAGATGTAGAAATTACTACTTCCACAAGTCAAGGTGCAGGAGGTCAAAGTGTTAACACTACTTATTCAGCTGTCAAGGTTAGGCACATTCCTACTGGTATTGAGGCTCGCAGTCAAGATGAACGAAGTCAACAACAAAATAAAGAAAAAGCTTTACAAGTTTTAACTAGTAGAGTGTTTAATTTTTATGAGGAAAAAAGGTTAGCGGAAGAAAGTGCCAGAAGATTAGAACAAGTAGGTAGAGCTGATCGTAGTGAAAAAATTCGTACATACAACTTTCCTCAAGACCGTCTTACAGATCATCGTTATAACCAAAACTGGAATAATTTAGCCGGTATTATGAGTGGAGATATCTACGAAGTGATTAAACAAATTAAAAAAATAGAAGCTGGAAAATATTTAAAAAATCTTAAAATCTAAAGTAAAAATACCAAAACTAAAATACATACTATCCCTATCCCAATAATTCCCAGCTGCCGATCAAAAATATCTCTTTTTAGGAGAGAACCATTTATTTTTTAGAAAGTCATAAACAACTCTCTTTTCTTAAAAAGCAGACAATATTTTAAGTAAAGTCCACAACAAAATGGATAATATATCAATAATCAAGCTTGACAGAATATAAAAGTTGGGGTATGGGTACTTACTCTCTTATAAGTAACACTTCGATGTCTCGAGTAATTAACAAGGCTGTCATCACGGCTGCTGGTTTGGGTACCAGATTACTTCCTGCCACTAAAAATGTACCAAAAGAAATGTTGCCAATCTTAAACAAGCCGATGATTCACTATGTAGTTAAACAATGTTTAGATGCTGGTATAAAACAAATTATTATAGTTATAGATAAAGATAATACTGCTGTTAAAGATTATTTTGAAATTGATCCTAAATTAGTTTCTTATTTACAACAAAAAAATAAACTACGCTTAATTGAAGAAATCCAAGAAATATGTAATAAAGTTGAATTTAAATTCGTTTTTCAAGATACTAGTCTACCATATGGCAACGCCAGGCCATTATACTCTGCAAAAGGATTGATAGATCAAGAACCTTTCGTATATATGTACGGAGACGGAATTATGTTTGGGGAAGGTGCTGGAGTTTGTGAGTTAATCAATCACTACCAAAAATATCCATCTAAAGTTGTACTTACAGGAACTGTGGTTCCACCAAAACAGATGTTAACTTTAGGAATGGTTAGATTGGCTGAAAATTCTGATTTTGTGGTAAAAGAAGTTATAGAAAAACCGAAGCCAGATCAAATAGATAGCAATATTGCTAGTGTTTGCAGTTATATTTTTGATGAATCTATTTTCGAGTTTATGGATCCGAGCAACGTGCAACCGTCAGAAGAGTTTCAAATTCAAGATGCTATTAACAAGCTAATTCAAAATGAAAATGTAACTGTTTGTATTAGTAAAGGAAAATTTTTGACGAATGGAGATATTTTCAGCTATTTAGAAATGATTATTGAAGAAGCTCTCTCTAGACCAGATACTAGAGAAGAGTTTTTTAAAATTTTAAACCGGATAGTTGACAGTTTATGAAATAAAATTTTTGGTAAAACACGTGTTTTATATACATAATTTGTGATATTAATTGGACAAATTACTTATAAATTCAGTTATCTTTTGTTTTACGTCTTTATTTTCGTTTGCTGCACTGTCTATAATTCTCACTATTTCACTACCAATAACCGCTATAAAACCCTTAGAATTAAGTAAGTCTACTTGACCTTTTTCCCTGATTCCAAAACCTATAACAATCTTGTTGTTCGTGAAATTTCTTTTTAAGAATTTAAGTCTATCCAGTATTTCATCCTTATCTAGGATAGTTTGCTTTCCAGTTTGACCAACTCTAGCTGTAGCATAAATTATTTGGTCCTGAGATACAAACGGTTTGATTTTATTTATTCTAACTTGTGTTGTAATAGGAGAAATTACAGGTATTAATTGTAATTCTAGTTTTTTACAAAGTCCTAATACCTCAGTATGTTCAGGAGTAAAAAAGGTTAGGTCGGGAACAATTAAACCAATGAAACCGTTCTCACTAAGAAGCCTACACACTTCAGCTAGGCCAAAATACACTAAAGGTGTGAGATAACTCATTAAAATAAGGTTTGTTTTTGTGTTAAATCGTTTTTTTGTACTCACAGCTTCTTGTATAATTTGGTCCAAATTATTTTCGAATTGCAGAGCTACTTGGTTAGCCTGGTGGATTGTTGGTCCATCAGCTACTGGGTGAGAAAACGGCAATTGTATTTCAAGATAGTCAACATTATTTTGAAACATTGCTTC
>CAKZLR010000010.1 GCA_937127165.1 uncultured Candidatus Peregrinibacteria bacterium | reverse complement strand
TTTTGTATTTGAATATGGACTAAAAACTAACCCAACCCCCCAGGCTAGTTTTACTTCTTGGTTTTTGATTGGAATAATACCTTGGTTCTATATAAGTGAGGCAATCATTTCTGGTGGATATTCACTCTTAGAATACAAACACCTAATCAAAAAAATGTCCTTTAATAAATGGTTGATACCTGCCATTAAAATATGTTCAGCCACTTATATTCACTTAATTTTTGTTATTATTTCAGCAATTTTAATCTATGTTTTGGATGTCATTACTTTAAATTTTGTAGCTCTACACTATTTTCTTTGCTCCATAATCTTAGTTTCTGGAATTGCATATTTACTGTCCGCTTTCATACTTTTTTTCCTGACCTAAAACAGATCGTTGATATTATCATACAAGTGCTGTTTTGGTTAACTCCAATTATCTGGGATTACAGAATTTTTCCAAATAGGTGGTCAATAATCTATAAATATAACCCGTTTTTCTGTATTGTAGAAGGTTATAAAGATGCTCTTACTTATAAACAAGGAATTAATTTTGATTATTATGATTATATATTTTTACTACAAGTTATTATTTATCTGGACTCTAGGTTGGATATCATTTAAAAAATTAAAATCTCATTTTAATGAAGTATTATAAATCTATGTCTGAAAACGATGTTTTAATTGAAGCTAAAAATTTATGTAAAATACTTAAAATCTACAAAAAACCAATAGACAGGGTTTTGGAAGCTTTCGATATATTCAGACTTGGTAAGCATAGTTCGATATTTAAAGCTAAAAAATAATATAAAACTTCATTCCCAAGAGAGGTGAGGTTGTTGGTATAATCGGTCCAAATGGATCTGGCAAAAGTACTTTTTGAAGATTCTATCCGGTATTTTAGAGCCAACTAGTGGATATCTAAAAATTAATAGTCGAGTTAATTCTCTAATTGAGTTAGGAACTGCTTTTGATTCAGAATTAACAGGATATGAAAATATAGATTTATTTCTCAAAATTAAGCAAGTCAACAAAACAGAGCTAAAGTATAGAGTATCTAAAATTATTGATTTTTGCGGTTTGGACGATACGTTTTTAGCCCAATCAATAAAAACCTATTCTAGTGGTATGTTTGCCAGACTTGCTTTTTCGACAGCTATACATTCATATTTTGACACCTTAATTATCGACGAAGTTTTGAGCGTAGATGATGAACAATTCCAGAATACTAGAATAAATGTATTGAACATATGATAGAATTATCTAAAGCAAATAAAGGTATTATTTTTGTTTCTCATAATTTACATGCTGTTAAATACTTTTGTGATAGAGTGGTTAGGTTTGAAGCTGGAGAAATCGTTGATGAAGGTAGTAATGTGATAGATATTGTAGAGTTATACGAAAAAATATGAAACCTGTGAGTGACGGGTTAGTGGTGGAATCTAACAAAACAAGTGGTATTGTAAAAATTACTTCTACTAAAATTTTAAATCAAGCAAACAAGGAGATAAAAAAATTTGAATATTCACCGAATATAGAAATTAAGATTAAAATTGACTACGAACTCTATGAATACCTACCCGGAATGTTTTTTGGTGTTGGAATGAGAAACTCTAAAAGAGAATATGTTAACGGCTTAAATACCAAAATTGACAAATTTAAAATTAATAACCAGCCTGGAAAATACACTCTTATTTTAACTTACCAAAATCCGAGTTTGTATAAAGATCATATATACATTGTGGTCGGTTTATTATAATACCTCTGGGACTGTAGTTCTGTCAGATTATATAAATCAAAAATGCTTTTGAAATAACAGTTAATAAACAAGTATGTGAGGGGATATTGTTTATAGACCATTTTGGCAACATGACTTAAATATGATATAAAATTAAAATTAAATGAGCCTAATTCCTACCATAAGATAGACAAAAGAATAGCTAAAGAATCTTTAGTTTTAGATGTTGGTCTGGAGTTGGTTATTTTGCCGAACATCTTAAATACGACAAAAATTGTCAGGTTGAAGGAATAGAATATGATCCAGAACTAGCAAAAATTCTAAACCAAAAACTAGACAAGATATATCATCAAGACTTAAACCATATCCAAGAATGGATAAACCTAATTCCAGAAAACTTTTATGATTATATAACTTTGATGAATGTTTTAGAACATGTCTATGACCCATTTAAAGTTTTAAACTGTCTAAGAACTAAATTAAAGAAAACCGGAAAATCCTTAGTAGCCATACCAAACGCAGCTCATGCAGTTTTATTAATTGAACTTATTACAAATAACTTTACTTACACAGACATAAGTTTGCTCGATTCAACCCGTTTACGCCGGTATACTCCCTACAGCTTTAAATACATGCTGGATGTTTTCAAGTTTAATTTAACCTATTATTAACTCTACCTATATGACGCCTTTTTTCTCAGAATTAGGTAAAGATTATGACTGTTTAGAACCAATTGCTAGAGAATCGATAATCAACAAAAATGATTCTCATACTCTTGAGGGTATATACGAATTTTATCCATCTGAAAATCAAGAATACTTTAAATCGGAGAGTTTAGTTGATGTCTTTCCGACCTATAATGAAACATATGACTCAATTACGATCTTTTCTAAATTTTCTAAAGATAGGAAAATTTTTCATTACCATTGTCATGATTTTAATGAAGAAATAGAGTTTATTTTACCTGATAATTTCTCTGAACTTATAATTAGACCTTCTATAAAATACAGAGCCTATACTATAAAATAAATTTACATCATAACAATCAGGAGGTTTACATCTCCCCAAATAATCTCTATCTGACAATAATATAATCTAATCAAGGAATCAAATGAATTTATATCCCTAGGAAAACAAACTATCACTTTATCAAAGAGCTTTTGTAAAAATGATAAAATCAAAATTAGTGTAAAATATGATAGAGAAAGTGTATTAAAAAATTAGAA
>CAKZLR010000009.1 GCA_937127165.1 uncultured Candidatus Peregrinibacteria bacterium | reverse complement strand
TAAAATATTTTAAATACAGAATAGAATCCGAAAAGCAAGCTAGAAATTCCGAAAATAATTATGAACGTATATATGGAGAAATATACTAACAACTACTTAATTTCTACTCTGGAGATGAGGTAAACACTTTAAAAAATTTAGAAATGGAAGTAGAAAGTGAGTTTTTGATTGCAAATCCATTCATGAAAAAAGTTTATGACTACGCTCTTGAACTCGGTAAAACCATAATCATTATAACAGACATGTATTCACCCAGAAATTTTATCGAAAAAAATATTGCAAAAAATGGGCATAATAACTTACTCTCACTTAGTCATTTCTAATGAATTAAGAAAAAGTAAACACAATGGAGACATTTATTCATATGCAATTGAAAAAGGTATTTTAGAGCCTAAAAAACACTTCATATTGGAGATAATCGGTACTCAGATTATTTAAATGCTATTAATCATGGACTGTCTGCACATTATTATGAACCAGTCAGAATGAGGGCTAAAATAGCCAATCAACTTAATTACTCCGTGTATCTGTCAATTATGACAGCCATATTTTGCAATAAAGTAAATAATGGCCTAGAAAATAATCACTGGTATCGTTTTGGAGCCAAAGTCGCTGCTCCACTAACTATATTTATGGATTAACAAAATGGGTTGCAGATTTAAATAGAGGTAAAGATAATTTATTTTTTCTTGGTAGGAATGGTTATATAGTAAAAAGAGTTTATAAAAAAATTTTGCCAAACGGATTCAGATTTACCTACGCCAAAATATTTAAAAACTTCAAGAATAGCTCATCAAATACCAAATCTAGTCAACGAACATATCATATTACTGTAGATATCTTAACTCAAAGAAATACAGCATTTGGCCACGAATTAACTCTTAGGGATATATTTAACTTTATTGGATTAGATTTTGATGATAAATTTATTTTGAGTAAATTTGGATTTTCTAGTTTAAATACATTGGTAGATGACCCAACTTTACATAGTGCTAGAAAACTGGTGGCTTATATGTATCCAGAGATAGAAAAAGCTTACTGAAAAGTGCCATCTAGCTATTAACATATATGAAACAAGAAGGATTATTTGATTATAATACAATCAACATTTTTGATATTGGTTGGAGAGGAAGTATACAATATAGTATACAAAAAATGACTGGTAAAAAGGTGATTGGTTATTATTTAGGTACTTTTGAAAGTACTTATCCTGAAATTATGAGCACATCTTTTGGATATTTAATAGATTTAGGAGTTCATTGGTATGATAAAACTTGGATAGAAAAAGATCATATGTTGTTTGAATTTTTATTCTCTTCCTCAGAAGGCTCCTTACTAGGTTTTCAGGAACAACCAGATGGAACTGCAATACCTATTGAAGAAGAAGATTTTGTTAATACAAATTCTGATAAAGTTAGAACTTTCCAAATGTCAGCTCTTGAGATAGTTAATGAGTACATTAAGTATTCTAGATATTTGGGGAATGTTAATAAATATGATGCATCTTATAGTTTTCTTGATTTTATGAATTCTAAAAGATATGAAGATCGGGTTGTATTTTCAGCAGACGTATTCATTGATATAGGATTTGAAAATAAAAAATATAGATACGTAACAAACATAAGAATATATTCTTAAATACAAAAAGGAGTTTTTAGAAAAATTAAAAAAGCTTGTGGAGAAATGCTTTTTTAGTACAAGAAATTACGAATGAAGATGATTACTATGCTTTTAGAAAAGAGCAAGTGCTAGAGCCAGATATTTTAAAAAAAGAAAATAATAGACCATCTCTATTCAGCCTAGAAAATCTGAAAAAAGCAGATTAGAAATCCTCAAAAAGCAATGAGTATTTTAAAACTAAAAGTACGTGCTAGATACATTGACATGATTGAAATATTTAAAGGATTGTATAGACAACATTATAAATAATTTTTTACCTTTCTAAGGTTTTTTCAAAAAATAATCTATATAATGAAATTTTAAAATTTCAATCTTCTATCCACACATTATAAGCTACAAAACTAAGATTACGAGCACTAACTATTGCAGAATCTAATTGTCTGACAGTCCCGCTAGCTGCATTTCTTGGATTAACGAACATTGCTTCTGGTCCCGTTTTACCCATTCTGCCAACCTGTCGCCCTTCGGCAATGTTTTTGTTGAGTTTCTCAAAATCTTTTTTGGTTATAAAAACTTCACCTCTAACTTCAATTTTTCTTTTATCCGGAATTTGTTTAGGTATATTTTTTATTTGCAAAATATTTTGGGTTACTAATTCACCTACCCAACCATCACCACGAGTAGCAGCAAACCGCAAGAAACCATCTTGATAATGCAGGCTAATAGCCAAACCGTCTATTTTGGGTTCACAAATGTATTTTGGGGAAATATTTCTAGGGGATTCTCGACCATATTCTTTTCTGTAAAAATCTTGCCACGATTTCTCCCAATCTAAAAATTCTTGTAAATTAAAAATATCATTTAAAGAGAGCATTCTTCGTGGGTGTCTAAACTTTTCAAATTTTTCAGTAACTCCCCCAGCAATGGTATAATTGGGACTATTAACCGAAATTTGGTCAGGATGCTCAAGTTCAAATTGAGTAATCTTGTGTTTGAGATCATCCAAGATAGCCTCACTAACCTCTTCATTATTAAAAAGATGAATTTCCCCCCTTAGTCGGTTAACTTCCGCTACAAGTCGTTCGTATTCGGTTTTTGTCATCTAGTGGTTTATGATTAGAAAACTAATTCAAAAACTTATTGATCAACTTTTCTACAAGTTTAGTTTGCTTAGCAGTACCTAAAGTAGTAATAAACAACCTATCCAAAGTGAACAAACTGTTAGCAAAATCTCTAATATCAGTTGTGTTAATTTCGTCTATTTTATATAATAAATTTTCCAGCTCAAAATTCAAGCCGGATGCTAAAATATTTTTAACTTGCCAATTCACCCAATTAAACAAGGATTCTTGCTGTAGTAACAAATTTCCTTTTAGTTGTTCTTTAGCTTTATTCAACTCGTTAATCGACATTGTAGTTTTTTTAAGAGCTTCTAGTACAGCCAAAACACTTTCCAAAGCAAAGGTAAATTGACTATTTTCAGTTTCGCCATAAATTCTAAGAAAACCAGTTTGATTAAACTGAATGACTTCACTTTGAATTTTTTCAAAAAACATCTCTTCTTCCACACCTTTAGTCCACAGTCTAGAAGACATCCCAGTCCCTAAAACAGTATTTAAAAGCAATAAAATGGCGGTTTGAGTGAGATGTTTGTCTAAAATTTTACCCACCTCGACTTCAGTTTTAGACTCTAATGGAGAGTTTTGAGCTGTTTCTGGCGGACAAAGACCTCTATCTAGTACAAAACTAACCACTAAATGAGTTGTAGGTATCCCTCTTTGTTTATACAAAACTCTAGGGAAAGATCCAAGTTCATCGAAATTAGGTTCTACAAAATCTACTGATGGTTGGGTTTTTGGTTGCCACATTGACCAATATTGGTCAGCAGCTTGCAAAATTCCTTTATTATCAAAATTTCCAGCTAAAATCAGATAAGATCGGGAAGGTTGATATTGTTTAGCTAAATATTCTCGGATATCTCTCTGGGATATTGCAATAATAGATTCAATAGAACCATAAACAGGCAAACCGAGCCCTGTTTCTCCGTATAAATTATTGAGAGATAGTTGATAAGATTCTTGATCAAAAGAATCTTCTAAATTTTTAATCTTTTCGATAATTTGTTTTTTTTGTTTTTCTATATCTTTAGAATCAAAATACGAGTGCTGAATAATTTCCGCTAATACGGACATCGCCTGTTTTTGGTGATAAAAGGGTGAAGTTAAATAAAAACTAGTGAAATGTAGTCCAGTGAAACTATAAAAGCTACTTCCCATCCCTTCAATCAGAGTATTCAAAATTCTTCTGGAAGGATATCTATCAGTACCACACCAAAATAACTTCTCAATTAAATAAGAAATACCTCTTGGAAAATTTGTTGGTTCAACCGCTGATCCTGTTCGAACTACAAAACCACACAAAAAAGCATTACTACTAGTTTTTGGAAACCTCAAAACTGTTAACCCGTTCTTTAAAACTAAAGGTTTAAGCATGAATTATGCTTTAGTCTAAAGTATTTGATTTTGTCAATTAGTTTGGAAACAGTACATATTTTTAAATCAGAGCAATAAAAAAGGTCTGAAGTCATACTTTATTCCACGGCTGAAATCTGTGAATACTTTTCGTTTTTTGATACTGAGAGTTTAGCTCCAGAAGTATAGACTAAACGGTATCTACCATAAACTTTACAATACAATTACTTTTACCTTACTTTTTTCGTTTATAAAAAACTAGTCGCTAAATAAATATATATATATTATTACGAGCTACTTTTTGTCTTCTTTCAATAAGAAGAAATGGTTTTTGAAAAAATCTTCAGATAATTCTAGTGTAAAAAAGACACTAGCCGCCAAATATAAAAGCCTGTGCTTCTGCAGCGACTTGTTCAACTTTAGCACAATAATCACCATTAGGATTATAAATTCTCCACTTTTGACAATCACTTACACCTCTATCGTCAAAATAGCGATACCAGCGACCAAAAGCATATACCCCTTCTTCCCAACTGCTATAAGTTAAATTATTTCCAGAGTCATCCAAACCTATAGAGAACATATTTTGGTGGGCTCCCGGTCTTGTTAAATTACCATTGCTAGTATATCTATCTGTACCAAAACGACTTTCTAATCTGGCGACTGTAAGCACATACTTAAGAGGTACATCATAACGAATTGAAGTTTCCAAAAATACCGCCGCACTAACTGGAGTTGCATAGTTTATATCGTATTTTTCATATGATCTATATTTAGTAATATATTCATCAATTTTTCTTATAATTTTTAGATATTCGTCTCTTTTTTTGAGTAGTTCAATTTCTTGCTGTAAATTATTTTGCCCATTGACATTAATTTCTGACAAGTTTTCTACTTCAAAAATTTCATATAAAGACAGAGAGTTGCTAGTTTTAACACTTGATGTCTCCTGCTCTGTAACAAAACCAAATAGCTTATGAGCCAATGTAGGAATATGGACAACATGGTTAAACCTTGATAACCCTTCAGAATTTTCAATTTCAATCTTTTCGCAAGTTAACGGATCGATTAGTTGTAAGATATTTTCTAAATCATTCTTTTCAGAATTACAAGTATGAGTATTTGTAGGGTCTGTTCCTAATAAAAACTCTTCTAAATTTGCCAAACCATCATCGTCTAAATCTCCTTCCGTAGATAAAATCAATCCTGTTTTTTGCTTAATCCAAGTATTATATTCTGTTTGATCAAAAAAAAATACTTCTAAATTTTCTCTAACACCGGCTACTTGCTGATAATTCAGTTGTAAATCTTGACCATATACCACAGAAGTCTCAAAAAACCCCCAAAATACAACAATAGGAACAAAAAAAGCTATAATCCAAAACGATATAAAACTTAAAAAATTAAATCTTGATTGTCTGGATTTAAAAGTACTTAAAGCAATCGAATTTTCCGGATAATGTATAGAAGATGGTTGTTGGGCTGTAGTCTTTTTTAAATCTTTTAAAAGAGTTAATTGTCTGTTTAATAATTGTAGATATAATTGTCTATACGATTTTTCCTCATCTTTATGTGCTACTGGTATGTTTACCACAGATAATTTTGATAAATTAGTAATGACAAGATCCTCTTCTTTGGAAACTTTTGCCGATTTTAAATCGAGTTTAGTTTTTACTGGGTAATTCCAGTTTTTTCCTATTTTATTGGTTGGTTTTGTGGTTTTCAGAAGATCAAAATATCTAATATTTTTCCCCATAAAAATTTTTCCCCATAAACATAAAAATTTATAACATAGGAACTATTTATACCTAACTTAAGTGGATTCGGAAATTATATCCCTAAAATTAATTTTTGGCAAATAGGTATTCACAGTTTAACAAAACGATTTATTTTAGACCTTAATTGTTTTCCTGTAAGTCTTACCTTAAAAAAGAATAATAAACCTATTTTTAGAAAAAATTCCAACCTAATTTTAAAAAGTGGAATTTCCAGCATAACAAACTTGGCCAACTCTTAGCCAAAACAATTCGTTCTGATAAACAAAAAATTATTGCTTTCAAAATATGTTTCAAAAAAATGTTTAATTTAAGATCTCTTTACCAAATCTCTGCGCTATTACAGGTGGTAATTTCACTGAACCGTCCGCTTGTTGAAATTGTTCTAAAATAGCCAGTCCAACTCTAAAAGTCAAACCAGTACAGTTTAATCCCCAAGGATAAGCTTTTTGATTGTTAGCATCAGTATAAGTAATTTTTAAACCTCGGTTTTGGTAGTCTCCAGCTGATCCATTGGAACATACTTCCCTAAATTTGCCTTCACCAGGAAACCAAGCTTCGTAGTCTACTTGACGGTAGTGTTTGGCAGGCATATCGCCACTACACACCTCTACAGCTCGAAAATGTAGACCCAATTCATTATAAATTTCTTCATTTATTTTCCCAAAAAGAGCAAAAATTTTATCGTTATCTTCTGGCTTGCAGATTGCGTCAATCTCGATCTTTTCAAACTGATGAACTCTCAAAATTCCCTGCTGATCCTTGCCATAACTCCCTGATTCTTTGCGAAAACAAGTAGTATTGGCCATAACTAGTATAGGTTCGTCTAAATTACCCAGATGCTTACCAGCAAAATAAGCTATTAAAGGTTGTTCAGATGATGGGATTAAATAATAGCTAGTATCTTGATTTATTGGTACTTCGTAAAGTTGTCCATCAAAATCTGGCAAATTACCAATTTCAGTCATTGATTTTTCATTCAACATCAAAGGTACATAAAAATATTCAAATCCGTAACTAAGAATTTTTTCTTCCGCCCAGTCAAACAAAACTTTACGAAATCTAGCCATCTCATTTCTCATGTAATAACCCCTAGAACCCATAACTTTAGCTCCCGCTTCCTGATCGACATATTTCTTGTACACAGGCAACTCGAAATATGGTTTAGGTTCAAAATCAAACTCTGGTTTTTGGTTCCAAGTTTGAATTACTGGATTATCTGCATCAGATTTCCCAATTGGGACACCATTCCAAGTTAGATTAGGGATTTTAGCAATTAAACTATCCAAATATTCTCGCACTTCTCGAACTTCATTTTCTAGTGACTTAATTTGATCGGCAACTATTTTCATTGAGTCTATAGCAGACCGTTTTTCGTCACCTGTAAGAGATAAGATTTTGGTATTAAAATCATTTTTTTGTTGCCTTAAAAAATCTAACTTATTAGACAGCTCGTTTAATTTGGTGTAGGTTTGCTTGGCTACTGTAACTAACGAAGGATTTTTGCCACGAATCCGCATTTCGTACTCATACCTTTCGGGGTTTTGCACCAGATGTTTGATATCAATCATATGCCAAATACATTAAATCAAGTTGAAAACACTCTTTTCTTTACTAAAGAAATTCTTTACTAAAAAATGTCAAATTTACATATTTTTTCCTAATCTTAAATAAATAAATTTGAATAAATAAATTTGAATTAATTTAATTAAATAAATTGCTTTAAAATTTCTAAAATTAATTAATTAACTTTCCTCTGCTTATTTTCACCACTTGAAAGTAATAAACTATGATTCAGTTCTTTGTTAGATATATGGGCAATATTTGTTATTTACTTGTAACTCAGCACCAACTTAAAGTTGGGATCAATAGTCTAAAAGTTAGATTTACAATAATTTAACAAAAAAATTATTTAATCTTTTTACCATTGACTAGTTAAATATTTTTAAGTTAACTGCTGTTAACATGATTTAACAAATCATCAAGAACCAGTAAATTCATTGACCTTCAAAATGTACAAACCGATAGTTTTAGTTAGTAATTTTGTTGATACCCGCTTACAATCGCAAGTTGATTTAAAACTTTCTCAGTTTTTAATTTTGTCTAGTCTAGGTCGTCCTAAAAACTCGAATAACCAAAAGATTTTGCTATTCTGGATATGAGCGCTGCTGTACCGAGTAAACAAATTAATGACTCGAATCGTAAAAAATTATAAAAAGAAAAGAAGTGAAGTTCAAATAGATCCTAGAGAACATTTTTGAAAAAATGACAAATATATGTAGATAAAAATCGAGTTAGCTATTAGAGAAATACGAACTATTACATATGAAATTGAATCACTTATAAACACTAAAGTTATAAATACTGAAGAAAAACAATAATTGAGAAAAGTTTAAATAAAATGTTTACAAAAATTTCCAACTCAAAATCACCAAAAAATTAAGTATATGTCCACTCAAAATAACCCAAAACCAAGGCTTAACATAGCTTATTCTGTAGCTAAGTTTATTTTAGATAATACTAGAACTACGATTCTTGTTTTAGCTTTAATTATAATTTCTGGTATAAGTTCCTTAATTGCTTTACAACCGACTGGATTTCCTAATCCAACGAGGAATATAGTAATAATCAACACTTTTTACCCAGGAGCTACCTCTGAAACTGTACTTAAAGATGTTACTGAACCGATTGAAGGAGTTATTACTCAGGTTGAAGGGATAGACACTTTTAGATCTGAAAGTTCAAATTCGTTTTCACAAATTGTAGTATCTCTAGATGTAGGTGCTGATGTAAACAAAGTTGTCAGTGATATACAGAGAGAAGTTGATTCTATCGATTTTGTAGATGGAGTAAGCCAGTCAAATATTTTTTCTCCAAGAATTGGTGGTCCAGATGTTATTTTTGCTATTAGTGGCAACAGTCGACCTAGATTATTTGAAGTTTATAACAATTTCAAAAATGATATACTATCACTTAGTTCCACAGCTTCAGCTTCTGCTCAGATTGGACTTAGTCAAAAAGTAGTGGTTGTTTTAGATAAAGATAGATTGAAGAAAGAAAATATTGACGAGTCTCAAATAAAAGCTCAACTAGCTTCAATTGGTCAAATTTTACCCGTAACTTCTAATGCCATCATCAACGATCAAAACAAAAGCATTTCCACAACTTTGGATGATGTGAATTCTTTGGAAGAAATTAAAAATTTTGAGATTTTTGTAAACCCTCAAGTTATACCAAAACAACCACCTTTTGGAAAAAACTTACAAAGTAAAAGTATTAAGTTAGGAGAACTGGCAACCGTGGAAGTTCAGTATTTTTACACCAACAGCCAAGGCGAGATTTTGGACGATATAGAAACTTTGTATGGTTTTAATAAACAGAATCAAGGAGTGGTTTTACCATCAGTACTACTTAATGTTAAAGCGGTTGAAGGAACTAATTTAGCCAACTTTGAACAAGAGCTCGAAAATTTAGCTAAAAGTTATGATAATGTAGTTTATGCTAGTTACAGAGAAATTGGAGAAAAGGACTTTTCCGATGTTGCAATTATTAAAGGTTATTCTATCAACGAACAAAATCAACAACAGATAAACGAAGTTATCTCTGGTTTAGTGGTTGGTATAATCTTGGTATTTACACTAATGCTTATATTCGTCTCTTGGAGAGCGGCTATTTTGGCCTCTATCGGTATTCCATTAAGTTTAACTTTTACGACAATTTATTTAGTTTTAATTGGAGAAAATTTGAATACTCTAGTGCTCTTTTCTTTAGTTTTAGTTATTGGTCTAGTGGTTGATCCTGCCTTAGTTATTTTGGAGTCGGTACAACGTAAAAAGGACCTGGGTTTAAGCTCTAAAGAAGCTGTTTTAGAATCAATGAAAGATGTGGGTGAAGGGTTACTAATCTCTACTTTAACTAACTTAATTGTATTCTTACCTTTTGCTGTAGTTTCTGGTGTTTTGGGGCAAATTTTTGGTTACATTCCAATGACTATTATGCCTGCTTTGATAGGCTCATATATTGTAGCTATCATCTTTTTAGCTTGGTTAGGCGGTAATATCCTTAAAAAGGACAAAAATTCTAAAGAAAACGAAGAAGAAAACTTATGGAAAGTCTCTAAATGGCTAATCAAAATAAACGAAAAGATTTTAAATATAAACCAAAAGACTAATAAAGTTATCTCAATTATTTTCAGAACAACTTTCATTGTTATAGCACTAGTTATACCATTAATGATTACAGCTTTCTTGTTTAGCTCGGGTAAATTACAAGGGGTGCAATTTGCTTCTGGGCAAAACACTCGTTATTTGAGTATTACTGGAGAATTTTTAAATAAAATACCTAGAGTGCAAAGAAACCAAATAGAAAAAGAAGTTTTAAGTCTGATTAACCAAAACGAAGCGGTTTATGGAACAATTAGAAGAGAGGAATTTTCTTACATAATTCTGCTTAAAGACCGCCCAGATAGGGGTCAGTTTGCAAATAAAACTTCTGTAGATATTGCTAATGAATTAACACAACAAATTCAAAGCAATTATGGTGATAAGTTTTTTGATGTTCGTGTGAATATAATTAGAAATAGTCCGTCAACTGCTGATTATCAAGTAAGTTTGGCTATCAAAGGCGAAGATTTAAATATTTTAAAAAATGCCTCGGTAGCCATTGGTAATTTGGCTTTGACTCAAGTTTGCCAAACTGGTCCTAGTGAAATTCAAATAAAAGAAGATTGCCCAGAGGGTAAAAGAATAGTGGTTAAGGTAGATGATGGTTTTACTAATAGAGAGAATGTAGAAATAAGTATAATCTTTGATCGAAATAAGATCATAGAAAATAATTTGTATTTGCCAAATACACCACTACTCGCTTTTGTTAACCAGCAAGTATCTCAAAAATATACTGCCAGTGGTAGAGAGAAAGTTGGTAGCATCAATTTAGAAGGAGTCGAGTCAGACATTATCATAAAAAACGGAATTACCAACCCATCAACTATTGAACAGATCGAAAATATTGAAATCAATTCCTCAAGAGGGGAGACCTTTTTACTAAAAGATATAGCTTCTATACAAGAAGTTCCTCAAAAACAAAACATTATTAGAATAGAAGGTGAAACTCTCAACGAACTTAGACTAAGACTGAGCAAAGAAAATACAAACAATCAGGGACTGGCTGCTCAAGTTGGAGCTAAATTAGTGGAGTATTATTCTAAAGACAATTTTCAAAAGGCTAAAGACCTTGGCTTGCAAGAAAATAGTGTAGAGATATTTAGTTCTGGAGGTACAGCGGAATTTACTCGCACTTTTACAGAGTTAGGAATTGCTTTAGTCTTGTCGATTTTCTTAATTTATTTTCTTTTAGTTGTTTTCTTCAAATCTTTTACCGTACCACTGACGATAATGTTTACTATTCCGTTAACTTTTGTCGGGGCTTTCCCAGCTCTAGCAGTCTTTGTAGGTAATGAATTTGGTTTCTTAGAAATAATTGGACTGATTATCTTGGTTGGTTTGGTGGTAAATGTGGCTATTTATCTGATAGACTTGGCTAACCAAAAAATTGAACAAGGATGGAACCCAAAAAAAGCTATTGCTTTTGCTTCAGGTGTTCGTTTAAGACCAATCTTTTTGACTAATATAACTGCTGTTGCTTCACTAGCACCTTTGTTTTTTACAAGTGAGTTTTACAAATCGATTGCCACGGTAATTATCTTTGGTTTAAGCAGCTCTGCTATTACTTCGCTTTTTACAACTCCGATTTTATTTATCTTTTTCAAGTGGTTATCCGATAAATATCATCATACATCCTTGGTTAATAGAATTAACTTTCTTATAACGCCGATCTTGGGTTTGATATTACCTTTTATAGTTGCTAGTGTAATACAAATTACTAGCTCGAACTCTACAAATAGTCTAATGACCATTATTTCAAACCATTCTTGGCTTAATATTTTCTATTTACTCTTAGCTACCCCGTTTGTGTATATGATTATATGGACTGTAAAGGAAATACAGCAAGAGAAAAAGATTTTGTCAGACAGTCAATATAATAAATAGCTTATAGAACTTATACAGTTTCACTAGTCATTAACACCAATTGATATGTTGATTTTTCTAAAAAATGAGATTACTTTGCTTCGCTTGTAATGATAAAGTGTCATTCTCGGGCTCAACCCGAGGATCCATAAGACAACCAGCCTTCATAGCTACTCTGATGGATACTCGCTTTCGCGCAGGAATGACTAGCCCCAATAGAATTGTTTAACTTTGCTTGCAATTGAGCGATTATTGATATTTAATCAAAGAGGTATATACTTAATACTGGTAACAACTGGAAATGTCAAAAAGCTACAGTTTTTACTTAATTGTACAAGCTACTTATAAAACTTAAGTAGGTTTGAAAATTGACATTTACCAAAAATTTTCCTACCGAAAGCACGTTGTATGCAACGCAAAATTCCGGCGACCATGGCCTCTCAACATCCCGATCATGCTAGTACTCCGTTCTGGCATAACCGGGCTTTTATAGACACTTCTCAAGAAACTCTAGAAACCATTATCGCTTTTGAAGATTTGGATATAGATGAATATATGTGGGACTGGGAAGGAAAACTAGTGGATGAGTCTGTTACTGAAAGACTATTTACTGACAAGTTTGATTATTTTAAAACCAATCAGTTAGGCAAAGACAAATTCTTGACTTACAGGCTACCCAACCCTTTTGTGGAGACCGAGTTTAGATTAGGCAGAGCTTTTTTTGGTATGATATCTGCCGATTCACTTGCTCAAAAAGTAGGTTTACATACTCCACCACTTTTCGAAGCTATTCTACCAATGTGTGAAAATGCCAAATCACTCATAGATATTCAAGAAGCTTTTAGAGAATTGTCTGGGCTGAAACACTGGTTATTTAACACCCAAAGGGGCAATCTATATCACTTGCAACCAATTCCTTTATTTGAGCAAGTGGAAGTAATTAGTAATGCTGACCAAATTTTAGCAGAATATCTGAAAATGCATGAAGATAAATTTGGTTTTGTACCGAAATATATACGGTTGATGCTGGCTCGCTCTGACCCCTCTTTGAATGCTGGTAATATTGCTAATATTTTGGCAATTAAAATTGCTTTATCTAAATTCCAAAAATTTAGCGAGCAAAAAGAAATCGATATCTACCCGATCATTGGTTGTGGATCTCTACCTTTTAGGGGTGGCTTAACACCTTATAATATAGAAGATTTTGTTAACGAATATACCGGAATCAAAACAGTGATGATCCAAAGTGCTTTTAGATACGATTTTCCTTTAAATGATGCCAAAGCTGGTATAAAGAAACTACAACAGATCTTGCCGAATAGCCAAGCGCGGGTGTTGGACTCCAAAACTGAAAAAGAACTAGCAAAAATGATTCAGATTTTTAAAACACATTATCAAAATACTATTGGAATCGTTGCAAAACAAGTTAATATAATTGCCAATAATGTACCAAAAAGACGAGAAAGAGTGTTACATGTTGGTTTGTTTGGCTATTCGAGAGGTGTTGGTGGAATAAGCCTGCCAAGAGCAATAAAGTTTAATGCTTCTATGTATTCCATTGGAATACCTCCAGAAATTATAGGTGCGGGTAGATCCCTTAAAGAATTAAAAGAAAAAGGTTTGTTGCCAACTCTAGCCAAACATTATCACGGATTTCTTAAAGATTACCAAAGAGTTGGAGGTTTTATTAATAGATCTAACCTAGAGAAATTGGCTCAACAGGACAATAATTGGGAACTAGTCCAAAAAGATATTGTTGAACTGGAAAATTATTTGGATATAAAATTCCAACCAAATACACCAGAACAGCAAGAACATGTTGCTATCTCTTCGTTAATATTTGCCGGTTTACAAAAACAAATTGATGTAAGCGATCTAATTGTGAAGGCCGGTCTTTTAAGAAGAAGTTTAGGCTAGGCTTGTGTTCACAAATTTACAGTTTTTAGCAAAAAGCTGTCCTAAATTCAAGCGATAGCAAAGTCTATAAACTAG
>CAKZLR010000008.1 GCA_937127165.1 uncultured Candidatus Peregrinibacteria bacterium | reverse complement strand
TTTACCACTATCGTATTTTAAAATACTGTTGCTAACAAAACAAATTTTATTACTGATTTTAAGTCAAATGGAAAAAGAACATCTATATTTCGTCTCAAACTAAATGTTAGTTTAATTTTTATCAAAATTACCCAAAGAAAAAATCTATTCCTTTCCTAGCAAGAATATTAAGCAAAAGTCTCAAACTATCAATTTCCCTTCCCCCTTCCCCCAAGAAATATTGCTTGAAAAGCGACGGGAATTATTTCTTTTGAAAAACACCAGTGAAAACTAACCAAGTACTAATTAAGACTACAAAACAAACATTATCCAAAAAAATGTGTTATAGGCCAACAATCTTAGATAGAGAAGAAAATCTAAGTTTGATAACATGTATTCAAGAGTTGTTAAAAACAACACACTTAGTTATACTGAACTCGATATAAAAATTATTTTATATCCACAAAACCTTTTACAAATTTATCAAGATCTTGAAGATAAACTTGTTTTTGCCTTATAAAATCAAGCTTTATCCGAGCTTTTTGGCCCAAAAGTGAAATTAGTTTTTGGGTAAGATTGTCAAAACTGAGATCAGCAACATCAATGTAGTACTGAGGATAGCCAATAAATTCCATAAAAGCTAAATTCTTTTTGTCATAGCCGATAGAAACAAACGGAATACCTGAGGCAAAAGCTAAAATACTAGAGTGAAGCATCATGCAAATAGCGATATCCAAGTTTTCGTAAATATACTTAAGTTTACGAGGATCGTAATCACAAATAATCATTTTTTGGTCTAATTTTGACTGTAATAAATTTACAGCGTCAAACTCACTAGCTTTTCTGCCATTGTATTTGTATTCACAAGAAGTATGTACCAAATAATAAAATTCAGCATTTTTGGCTTCGGCTATTTGATTGAGAACAGTGGAATAACTTTCGATGATTTTTGGTAAATAAATGTCCTGACCCGACCAACCGTGATAGGCTACATTAACACCAACTTTGAGTTTGGTAGAGCCAAAGGTTATATTATCTATATCTATTGGGACTGAAAAAAGGTTAATGGCAGGATCGGGCAAAATTTTTGGAGTTAGTTTTGGATCAATTTTTTGAAATAGTCTGTAAGTGTTGTAATCTCTAACAGAGTTTAGTTGACTCTTGTGATACAAATTTTTTATGCTAGCTAAATGTTTCTCGTTCATCTCTGGATCATTCTTATTTTGATTATAACCTCCAGCAAATATTACCACAGGTGGTTTAAGCATGTTTATAATATCATCTTTCAGCGGTAACATCCATTTCGAAGAGTATATTCCACCTCCACCAATAACAATTAGGTCATATTTGTTAACTTTTTGTACCATTCGCAAATCTTTTAATCTAGCTACCACTGCCGTAGGAAACAAAATTATCCGAAAAATTTTTATCAAAAAACTGTTACCAATCTTTTCGATTTTGTTGAAAATTTTTTGAAAAACTGAGATGTACTTTCTTGAAGAAAGGTGTTGAATGGGAAATGAGTCGATTTGAATATGGTTCCCTAAGTTTTTTTTGATAAGGTCTTGAATGCTCAAGACTATGGCGGCATCACCTTTGTTACAAGCAAACCCAAAATTAAAATGAGCAATCTTTTTAATTTTTTGTGCACAAACCGCTTTTTGAGAAATTTTGTTTTGCTTGCTATTATCTAGATTCTTAATGTATTTGTTCGGATCGTTAGGTTGATTATAAAGCCAAAAATAACAAATAAGCCTGATAATTAAACCAAAAGAATAAGTAAACAAAGTAGCATATGCCGCTCCAAACAAACTCATTTGAGGAATTAGTATAAAATAAAGAGTTAGTGCAAAAATCAAAGAAACAAATTCAATAACAAAATTAAACTTTTCGCCATTTTTAAGGGCTATTAAAATAGAAATAAATACATTTAAAAAATAGGGAATTAAAGCAAATGCCAAAATCGGTAAAACTTGAAAAGATAAATCATATTTACCCTTTGGATCGATAAACCTAAGTACCCAAGGGCCAAATATGGTCAAAGCTGTAAAAGTAGCAAAACCAATTATAAAAACTAATAGAAAACTAAATAAGAAATTTTTGTGTTTAGTAAGCCAATTTGTAGCTGAAAAACTGCTTTCATCTATCTTTTTTTTTAAGAAACTGGCTAGTGTGGGTATGGCAATTAAAACTACAATCTTTGATTTATCAAATAAATTTGTATATGCATTTGCATATGCGATTATAACCTCTTGAGAAAATTGAAAATAATCTAAAATTAGTCTATCTATGTTTTCATAAACGGATGAAATCATTCCAGACATCATCAAAAACATCATTGTCGGTAAATTTTTTTTAAGTAAATCAAGGTCAAAACGACCCCATTTAGTGTATTTTCTTTGCCAAATAGTATCAACAGTTAAAGATACAAGGTTAGTTAAAAAAATAACCCAAACATAAAAAATAAAAAGATCGGTATCTTTAATTATCCAGCCTACACTAAACAGAATAATCAATAGTAATACTTTGCCAATAAGATCGGTAAGACTAAACTGCCAAGCGTTGCCTTTAGCATTGCAAACTCCTTGATAATGACTATCTATTTCTAGTAAAAATTGAGCTGAAAAAAGAACTAAAATAAAATACAGTTGATCCTCCTGAAAGGAAGAAACATAATGATAAGATACCAAAATAATTAAAATAGCTACAAAATAAGTAACAAATCGTACTATATTGAAAGTTGCCCAAATATTAGGTAGATTGTGTTCATGTTCTTTATTTGTATAAAATTTTTGAATTAAAGGGTAGATACCAAAACCAAGAGACTGTATAATCAAACTATTATAACTAAGAATTAGAAAATAGGTAGACAAATTCTCGGGAGATAGATTTTGCACCAACCAGCGATTAGTAAAAATACCCAAAAAAACTGCTAAAACTTTAAATAAAAAAATCCAAAAAATACTAGACAATATCACCCTATAGTCAATAAATTTAGTTATTAACTTACTAAACATTTGTTATATTAATTTAAGAATAGAAAAGTATTTATCGATACGCTTTTGTACTAAGGGTAAATTGTCAAGAAACTGGAAAAATATAAATTGACCTATATCCTCAAACAGATACCATAAACAGAATAAAAACTCAATCTGCTTATCTTAAAAGACTAAACTTGTATTCTAAGTAATATTTTAAATATCAAATTCTGCAATGACCAAAATATCTAAAAAACAAAAATTAATTTTGAAATTATGACAATTTGTCTTTAGGGCTCAGTAACTTCACTAAAGCAAATTGAGCTTCGTTGGTATCTTGAAATTCGTCCACCATAATATGGTGCCAACGATCTAGTAGAATTTCGTGGACATCAGGGTTTTGGGAAATCAATAGATATGGTAAAAGCAAAAGATCATCAAAATCTACAGCATGGTTGGATCGCAACTTTTGCTCATATCTTCTATAAAACTGGTGAAAAATTGGTATAAGATCTCGCTTAATTTGACTACTGCGATCGGCAGTGAGTAGTTCTTGTTTGCACTGCGATACAAAATACAAAAAAGGGCCGGGTTGGTAAGTTTTTGAGTCTAAGTTCATTTCTTTGATAATTTCTTTGGCAACTCTGTTCTGGTCGTCACTGTCTAAGATAGTAAAACCCTTTTTAAGATCAATTTTATCTCCAAACTCTCGTAAAAGTCTGACTCCTAGAGAGTGGAAAGTACACAGTAAAGGACTGTTAATATAATCTTCTTTCCATGCAGGTATAAAAGGAAGATTGATTCCATTTTCAGCAAGTAATTTACGAACTCTTTGATTCATCTCTTCAGCGGCTTTATTAGTAAAAGTAAGACACAAAATTCTACCTGGCAATACCCCTTGAATGATCAAATATGCTACTCTCTTGGTTAATACTGTGGTCTTACCACTACCGGCACCCGCAATGACTAATGTCGATCCACTTGTCCGTTGTACTGCCTGAATTTGTTTTTGGTTTAACCCATCAAGAAAACTTGGTAGCATATTATTATTATTAACTATTTATTATGAAACAGGTTGATAAACTTTTACTTCAATTCCTTCACCATTTATAATATATAGTTTATATCAATTATAATATCGTTTGAGTTTATTATTTTCTGCAAATCATGGGGGATAAATATTCTACCAGAATTTATTTTTTCTAATACCTCCTGAATTATGCTCGCCACAGATCTTTTACCTAAATTCTCTGTCGAATTTTTTTATCTATCAAAGATAGTGGTATTTTAAACTTTAAAATCAACTTTCCTTTTGCACCATCAGGAAAATTTTTTAATCTTAATTTTCTTTCACTAAAAACCTCTAGTTGGATGTTAAACCCACCTTCTAAAACCATAAATAAATTATTATTACTATTATCACTCCTAGATTCTCTTTCTTTATTATTATTATAAGTATTTATACTACTTCGCTAGAAATCAATTAAACTAGCTCTTTAACCTTTTTAACAATAGCTGCGGCATTTATACCAACATATTCTAGTAAACTCTCAGGAGTTCCACTTCTAGGAATTTTAGTCACAGACATAGAATAGATTGGCACAAACCTAGTAACTCCAGATTCTGGATTAGCTAAAAATTCACAAACTGCACTATACATACCACCCTCTTTGTAGTGATCTTCCACCACAATGATAGCTTTTGTTTCACTTACCGCTTTGACCAAAGTTTGACCATCTAAAGGTTTGACAGAATAAAGATCAATTACTCGAATACAGATTTTCTCTCTTAACAAGAGATCAGCTGCCTTGATAGCTTCGTGCAAAGTCACACCGGCAGCAACTATAGTGAACAAATCTTTATCAGAAGATCTGAGAGTTTTACTACCACCTATTGTAAAGACCTCAGAAAGTTCATACAATATTGGAGTTTTAGGACGACTAGTGCGAATGTAACCGATTCCGTTATGTTTGATTAATTCTTTAGTCAAAGCTTTGGCACTAGTGGCATCCGACGGGTACAAAACTACCGAGTCAGAAATAGCTCTAAACATAGAAATATCTTCAAGCCCCATCTGACTAAAGCCATCTTCGCCAACAGATACTCCTGCATGCGAACCACAGAATTTGACATTTGCATCGGAATATCTAGCCATTCTAATTTGATCCATTGCTCTGGTCAAAAAAGCGGCAAAAGATGAACAAAAGGGAGTTTTTCCTCTTAGGGCTAATCCAGTGGCCGTGCTAACCATGTTTTGTTCAGCGATATACATTTCCCAAAATCTATTTGGATCAACTTCTTTAACTCTTACAGCGAAAGTAGAAGTACTAAGATCGGCATCCAAAACCACAATATCCTGATTTTCAACCACCAATTCAGCCAAAGCTTGTCCGTAAGCTTCTCTAGTGGCAACTTGTTCGCTAGGTTGATAACTTTTTGTTTCGATTTTCGTGCTTGACCTAAGGGGGTTTGGTTTCTTTTTAGTTGGACTAGATACCTCACCAATTACAGTTTTGTCTACCTCTCCTAAAATTTGTAAAGCAACTTGTAGTTGATCTTTGCTTAACACTTTTCCATGAAGGTTTGCCAGCTCTGGTATATCCACACCAGCTCCTTTTTTGGTTTTAGCAACAATCATAACTGGGCGGTCACTAATCTGGTTTATTGAGTCAAAAACCTCACAAATTTTTTCTAGGTTATGTCCATCTACCTTAATAGCCTCCCAACCGAAAGATTTCAATCTGTTAACATAGACATCAACTTGATCATAAACCATAGTTTTGCCGGTTAAACCATAACCATTAACATCAAGAATACCGACTAAATTGTTCAGTTTATAGTAGCTGGCTAGTTGAACAGCTTCCCAAACCGAACCTTCTGCCATCTCACCATCACCTAGTAACACGTATGTTTTATAGTCTAAATTATCCATTTTAGCGTTGAGTGCCATTCCTAAACCAATTCCAAGACCCTGACCCAACGAGCCAGTAGATGCTTCAGCATATTCAAAACTAGGAGTAGGATGGCCTTCCAAACGACTATCAATTTTTCTCAAAGTTAGCAATTCGTCTTCGCTTAATTTTCCAGCAGCAGCATACAAAGCATACAACAAAGGAGCGGCATGACCCTTAGAAAAAATCAGCCGATCGTTGTTAGGATTTTTAGGATCGTTAAGATCTGCCCTAAAATAACCAGCAAACATCAAAGCTACCATCAAATCTGTAGCAGAAAGACAGGAAGTAGGATGACCAGATCCAGCAGCAGTTGTGGAAACAAGAGAATAATACCTAACCAATTGAGCTAATTTCTCTAGTTTAATTAAATTTTCCTCAAGCATATAGCCTGTTTCAACTTTTTAAAAAATATGAATAAGCACAACTCAAAGATTTAAAAAAGCTAGCGCTAGACTACAATTTTAACTTATTTAACACAACCAAAAAAGCCATAAAAACTAAATTTTAACAACTTTAATAGAAAAGAAAAATGTCTTATTTACAATTTTGACTGCAAAGTAACAACTTACTCAAGTAATTTTTAATTTTTTGTGATTTTGTCAATTCGTCCAAAAACTGATTTTGTGTAACGAACAACTTGAAACTTGATTTAAGTACTTATATACCTGGTAAATTCCGATTTTATTTTTTGTTTGTTATAGATTATAATGTTTGTTATAGATTATAATGTTATAGGTTATAAATAATTATATGAAATATATAATATGAGAAATATATA
>CAKZLR010000007.1 GCA_937127165.1 uncultured Candidatus Peregrinibacteria bacterium | reverse complement strand
TTAATAACAATAACACCAATTCAAGAAATATCATCCAACAAGACATAAAAACTATAAGTGCCAGTGAGTTTAAAAATTTTATCAATCAAAATTTAGGTCACGACTTAGTAATTTTGGATGTTAGAACTCCAGAAGAATATGTGTCAGGTCACATACATAATTCTGTTTTGATGAATTGTTGTGATCCTAGCTTTGTGAGTGATTTGAATAAGTTAGATAAAAAAAATAAAAAATATGGAATCTACTGTAACAGTGGTAATCGCAGCAAGTCGGTATTAAGCATAATGAGACAAAAAGGTTTTATTCATGTTTACGAGCTTAAAGGCGGCATCCGAGCTTGGATAGACTCTGGATATGAAATAGAAGTCTAGTTTGAGGAGTATCGATTTGAGTTAAAAAATTGTCTTAGGTTTAAGTCGCTATACTGTTCTCTTGCCTAATAAAAATTAGATTTAAATCTATTTAGATAAGACTGAATACTAAATAAAGTCCCTAAATTTACCTGACAAATAACCAATGAATACAAAGATAAAAATAAAATATCTTAAAATATCTAAAATATTCTAAAATACAGTCTTTTTCGTGGTTTTAATTCTGGGTACAATTTTATTTTGTGAGTTAAACCAAAATAGCAATTTCCATATTTTTATTGTTGATCTTGCTTATGTGGGCACATTTATTGTCGGCTTGTTATACTCATATAGCTTTATTACCAGCTTGGTAGCTCTTCTACTTTTAATTTTAGCTTTGTTCATGTCTTTTGGGTTTGCTATATAGGTAAGCTATATAGGTAAACATAATTAGTAATGTTTTTTTATTCCTTTTTGTAAAAATTTGTGAAAAAATTCATTTAACAATCAAATAAAAAATTTGAAAGAAGAAAAGTTTGTAACTAGATTAAAACAAGTTCTTGTAAAAGTTTTGGGAAGATAATATCTATGATGTTTGGTTGCAATTGCTGATTTTTAGTAGCCCGCCTTTGCCTACCGAAATAGATCTAAGATTAATGAGTGGTTTTACAACCAACTTACCTAGATTTCAAAGTAGTTTTTATATTAGTTTCGTTTCATACTTTTAGAATTTTTTTAATTTTTAAATAATTTCTACTTTGGCTAGGCTAAAACTTACAAAAGCCCAAAATTTTATTTTACAAAGTTGTAAAATTATTTTTAACTCGAGCAGTCACATTTAGTTAACTTGTTTGTCAGATGCCTTCAAATTTAGTAACTTTAGATAATATCAAGCAAGCTGCAGGTCGCCTAAAAAATGTTGTTAAACAAACCCCTTTAGAACCTTGCAAAAGATTATCAGAGTATTATGGGGCAGAAATCTACTTTAAGAGAGAAGATTTACAAGAGGTTAGGTCTTTTAAGATAAGGGGAGCTTATAATCTGATTTGTAGTCTTAGTGAAGAACAAAAAAAACAAGGAGTAGTCTGTGCTAGTGCTGGCAACCATGCTCAAGGGGTAGCTTATAGTTGCAATACCTTAAAAATTAAAGGGACTATTTTTATGCCGACAGTTACTCCTAATCAAAAAATTGAAAAAGTGAAAAAATTTGCTGGAGAGTGGGCAGAAATCAAATTAGTTGGCAAAAATTTTGACGAGGCAAGTAGTGCTGCTCAAGATTTTCAAAAACAAACTGGATCAGTGTTTGTACATCCTTTTGATGATTTACGGACCATCGCAGGACAGGGGACTATTGCTTTAGAAATTCATCAACAATTAAATGAATATCCCGATTTTGTAGTTGTGGCTGTAGGTGGTGGTGGTTTGGCAGCAGGTGTAGCTAGTTATTTTAGTCAAACTAATTCTTTTACTCAAACAATTGGAGTTGAGGTCGACACTCAAGCAAGTATGTATGCTTCTTTTGAAGAAAACAAAGTTGTAACATTACCAAAAATAAGCACTTTCGTAGATGGAACAGCTGTTAAAACTCCTGGGCAAATTACTTTTGAAATATGTAGAAATTTTTTGCAAGAGATTGTGTTGGTTTCCGAGGGTCGAGTTTGCACTGATATGATCGAATTATACCAAAACGAAGGGATTATTGTAGAACCGTCTGGGGCTATGGCAGTTTCTGGTTTGGATAAAATCAAAAGAAGAATTAAAGGTAAAAAAGTAGTGTGTGTAATTTGTGGTGGAAATAACGATATTAGTCGCTATCCAGAAATAGTCGAAAAAAGTTTGGTTTGGAAAGGTTTGAAACACTATTTTATCATTGAATTTAACCAAAAACCTGGAGAATTAAAAAATTTTGTAAACAAGGTTCTAGGTCCTTCCGATGATATTGTCAGATTTGAATATATCAAAAAAACTAACAAAGAAAAAGGGTCAGCTTTGGTAGGAATTGAGTTAGCTAGCAAGAACGATTTGGAGGGCTTGTTGGAAAGATTAGATCAACTTGGTTTTGAGTATAGAAGAATTACTAAAAGCGATTTATTGTATGATTATTTGGTCTAAAATCACATAGCCAACAAGTTTAGAAAAGTTTCAAGTTACATTCTTCTTTTTTAGACAGTTTTAGCTTTTGAATTTACAGAAGTCGCTATCTTAATTATATTTGGCTTACCATTCGAAACCTAATTAAATTTTTACTTAAATGTTTATTTTGGAATTAATATCGCTAATTTAAGAGACTTATAACTAAAAAATAAGTAGATAACTTGTATTATCTATAAACAATGATTGATGAGGAATTAAATTTTATTTCACTTCTGTATAAACTCAGGAATTTATAGATGAGCAAAAATGTTGAATTCTTTTAACTGTTTTTTGTAAATCAGATATGGATGCTGCAAAACTGAGTCTAAAATAACCTTCAGCCAAAAAGGATTCTCCCGGAACTACTGCTACTCGTTGTTTTTCTAGTAAGCCTTGACACCAAGCTGCTGAATTAGGGTATTTAGAATTAAGTAATTTAGATATTCCTACAAAAAGATAAAAAGTTCCATGAGGGGTAAATACATCTAAGTCCTTAATTTGAGATAACTCTCTAACCAAAAAATCTCTTCTTTCTTGATAAGCTTGAGTCATCCGTATGGACGATTCTGTGTCTAAAAAAGCAGATATAGCAGCCTGCTGAATTATAGAGCTAGCCCCAGAAGTAGTCTGACTTTGTAAATTAGTCATCGCCTCTATCAGTTGTTTTGGACCGCATCCCCAACCCAATCGCCACCCTGTAATTGCATGCGACTTAGAAAGTCCGCTCACTGTCAAAGTTCTATTCTTTGTATCTAAACCTAATGAAGCAATGGAAGTGTGTTTTCTTCTATCAAATAATATTTTTTCATATATTTCGTCAGATATTATCCAAAAATTATGTTTTATAGCCAACCCAGCTATTTTCTCTAATTCTGGTGTATCTATAGTCATTCCTGTAGGGTTACAGGGGTAATTTAAAATTAACACTTTGGTTTTAGAGCTAATTTTAGGTAATATATCCTCGGCTCTAAGCTGGAAAGGTGGCTTTAAATCAATTAAAACTGGTATACCCTGAGCTATTTTAATTTGTTCTATATAGGTTGACCAAATAGGGGTATGTACGATTACTTCTTCAGAAGGGTTAACAAGACTAAGTAAAGTATTATGTAAAACTTGTTTAGCTCCGGTTCCTACAATAATTTCTTCAGGAGTATACTCTATATCATTTTCCTGTTTGTATTTTTGAGCTATAGCCTGTCTAAGCTCAACTATACCCGAGACGGGTGTGTAGTGATGATGATTCTCCTCCTGAACAGCTTTTACAAGAGCTTCTTTAAGAATTTGGGGTGGTTGAAAATCCGGTTCTCCTGCTGTTAAGTTAATAACTTCCTGACCTTCAGATTGCATTTTTTTGATAGTCGCATTGAGAGAGAGGGTTGGTGAAGGTAAAAACTGACTAATCCTATTAGCGATCATATCATAAATCAATAGAGTGTTATTTTAACAAATACATTAACTTGCAAGATAAAACTCTGTAATTAATTATTTCAAATGGTGCACCCGGCAGGACTTGAACCCACGACCTTCTGGGCCGAAACCAGACGCTCTAATCCAACTGAGCTACGGGTGCAAATTTCTCTTAAAGAAGACTTCTTTTAAAGTTTTTTGTCAAATTATTTTTTGATCAAGATTTTTTATTATCCTCATATAGATTATATAGATTCAAAATTACTTTAATTTTTCTAGTCTTTTTAGGATTTTAAAACTAAAATTCTAAAATTTAAAACGCTAATTGTTTCTAAAACAAAAGTGACAGGTCATTTAAACCTAAATTCATTAGTATTACACCCGAGCAAAGTAAAGGACCATTTTAATTTTCATAAATCGGTAAAAACTTGCTTGAGTTTACATACTAAAAATCAAGACTCGCTTAAATTTTTTTAAAATTTATAAAGATGATTGTTTAATACTTGCCATAAATTTAAAATTTTTTAATTCTTTAGTATAGAGTGCAATTTTTTAAAATTTAAAATTCACACTATGCTTCAACAACCGTCTCTTTTGGAAAAATTATTTAGTTTTATATTAAAACCTCAAATGTTTTTAGATATACCCAGAAATCGTTGGTATGTCAAAATGTACGATTCTATCAGGCTGTTTTGTTTTTTTGCTCTATTTTCAATACTAGGTATTATCATCAATGTGATAATTACTCCCATTTTAGGGGAAGAAGTAAGACATTTTCTACATAATGAAGAACCTTTAGAGGGAAAAAGTATTTTATTACTGTTTCTCTATTTAGTCATCCTAGCGCCTCTTACTGAAGAAATTGCTTTTAGACAGTGGTTAAGACCAACACCTTTAAACTTATCTTTCGGTTTAGTTTTTTTAACTTTTTTTACATATTTATTTTTATCACATTTTATTGATTTTGGAATTGGTACTATTTTGGATAATATTTTCACGGTTTTAGTAACATCTGGAAATGCAGCTGTTTTAGATAGTGAGGCAGTGGAATTGTTAAAAATACTTTTTTTAATTGGATTTTACGTATCAATTTTTGTTCTTTCTATTTTAATTTTGTATCTGGTTTTAAAGTTAAATCAGACTATTCTCAAGTTAGTACAAGGTTTTTTTCAAAAATACTTCACTTTTCTGTTTTATTTTAGTACTATCTATTTTGGTCTAATTCATATAACTAACTATACTGGTATTGAAAATACTATATGGCTTGCACCACTTTTAGTTCTACCGCAACTTTTTGGTGGTTTGGAGTTTGGTTATGTCAGAGTGCAGTATGGTTTGTGGTGGGCAATATTTAACCATGCTTTAAATAATTTTATTTCTTTTATTTTAATTGCTGGAGCATTTTTTTTGTCTAAAGAAGATATGTCTGGAGAGACTTTGGAATCTATGACTACTCAAGATATTGTAGTGTCGTTATTTCTACTTTTGTTTACATTGTTTGTTTTGTTTGTAATTGTAATTGTAAATATCCTTAACATAATAGAACTTGTTGTAAGTTTGTCTAAGAGGTCACAACAAAAACGGCAAGTAATGATTGATTGCAAGTGAGATTCCTCAAAATTCGTACTTCCAAATAATAGATATATTCAAGATTTATCTTATAATCACATCTAATCACCTTATCCACCAAGAACGACAATTCAATAAACTCTATACCACTTGTGTGGCTTATGCTCTTGCCGTTTCTTCAAAATTAGACTTTTGAGTAATTTCAAAAATATCTCAGCAGATTTCTTCTGCTAATATTTTGGGGCAGAAAATTAAGATCTTACTCTCTATACACAAAAATATGTCCTAACGAGTCCAGTTTGCCAACTTTTTTAGGGAAAAGGAAATTTGTTAAAATATGACATTTTGTTTGGCTAGAGTATAACAAATACTTCAAGAAGATAATCTTAGAGTGTAAAAACTTAACAAGAGTTAAAATTAATTTTTGTTGTATCCCACTACCGCTAAAATCATAGCGTAATATAAACTTTGTTAGAAATAACTCTGTCAAATTTTTAAGATTGCTAAATTATTACCGTAGTTATTGCTGCTATCTTTTTTATTGTGGGTATGTTCGAACATTCAAAAGTCTCGCAAGTAGAATCTCTTAAACCAGATTGAAGTAATTTATCATCATCCAAACCAACAATTATTGTGGTTAAAGACTTTGTTTTTAGTTAGACTATCTTAGAAGTCAAGAAAACAAAATCTAAAACAATTTAATTTAAATTTATTACTATATATTTACATATTCCAAAGGATTAGAAAATACTAGATTTTATCTTGTAAATAAGATTCAAAAGAGATATAGTAACTGGAGAGAGCTTTATATAAGGAGGAAGGTGTTCACCTTGAAACTCAAAAAGAACAGGACTACTTTAGTGACATTATTAATATAAGTTTCGGAAAAAATTTGGTGATATAGATATTGATGATGTAATTAAACTAGCAGAAGAAAAGTTTCTGAAATCTCTAATTTTTTTTAAAATCCTGATAATTATTTTAGTTTTAAGTTTATCAGACACTATAATAGTTTCGACAAGTGGATAAAGACAACTGGGGGTGGATAGTATTTTATATTTACAGTGGCTAACGAACATTTTGGTTTGAGATATTGGCAAGTAAATAAATATTTCACAACAGATTCTGCAAACACAGACACAAACAGATAATTCAACTAGTTACCTACAGTTGTTCTAATAAATAACAGTTAAAAAATCATGAATCGGCTTTTTATAGGAAAACATAAAATATAACAGCCGGTCAACACCCAAAAACCACTCTCAGGCCTAGAATCTCTAAATATCTAAATAAGAGATCAAAAACACTTACATATATAATGGAATAAAAGCAATAGTCAAGATATTTTTCTAAGTTTACTTTCAAAGATGAAGATAAAGATTAGGTTTTACGAAAAAAAATTTAAAATTATTTACAAAAAATCTAACCCCGATTTTTAAAAATTAAAATCCTCGGTTATTTATATAAGAGAGGATAGTGTCTATTATCAAAATGATTTAGAATTTGATGAGTATTTACGCCTGTTATAGTTAATATTTAAAAGAAGAAAAAACCTATATCTAAAATTTCAGGTAGGAGATATAAAAAGTGATTGTTTCTATATTATTTAATTTAATTTATGAATTTATAATAATTGTAGTAAAAATTGTAAAACTAATAGTATATGAAAATATGATCAACACCGAAGCGAGTTTAGTTTATTTCTAAAAAACACTACCAAAGATAAATGTCAAAAAGTAGTAATTAGTATGAATAATGCTCTATTTTTATAATTTACAAAAGTTATCAGATTTATTCGATAATGGTAAATATAAACTAGTTTTTCCTTCCTGACTTATCAGACTTATCAGAATTAAATTTAACCTAAAATTTAACAAAAAATATAATCAAAAACATATTAATTTAATTATAACAAGAATAAGAGAGAATTGTTATTAATAAAATAGTAAGAAATTACTATTGATTATACGAAAAATTTGAAAGAAAATTTAAACAATTTTATATGTCGATATTGTGTGTAAAAGTTAGCTTAGATTTGGATACATGAGGATATTATTTAAAGATTAATTTTTAATTTTAATAATCAATCTAAATTAGACCTTCTTAATTTTTATAGTGGGAAAAATATTTTGTCTTGACTGTGAATCATAAATGTAGAACTATTATACTAATGATTTGTAATTAAGTTAAAAAA
>CAKZLR010000006.1 GCA_937127165.1 uncultured Candidatus Peregrinibacteria bacterium | reverse complement strand
TACCAGAAAAATTACAAACGGCCTTAATGCTATGTGAAGAAATTTTACAGGATCCAGAAGTAAGTGAAGATCTTAAAAAAGATGCTGAATCTTGGAAAGAAAGAATCGTTGAGAAGTTAGAATCAAATCGAAACAGTTTTTCATAGGATATTCTAAATTTAACTAGCTCTGGTAATTATTTGACTAAGTTTATAAAAACTTTAAAACATTGGCCTTAATGTCTAGCAAAAAGACACAAATTACGGCGATTGGTGTTGCCGGGGGTACTGGTTCGGGAAAAACCACTGTAGCTAGTGCTATTTCTAAAAATTTTTATCCTAGCGAAATTTCTGTTCTTTCTCACGATTGTTATTACAAAGAATTTAAAGGACTTACCAAAGCCGAAAGAGACAAACTCAATTTTGACCATCCAGATTCTTTAGATAATGAGTTGTTTGTGGAACATTTAATTAGCCTTAAAAGGGGTCATCCGGTTCAAGTTCCGGTCTATGATTTTACTACTCACTCTCGGAAACCCGAAACAAAATTATTATTTCCTACTAAAATTATTATTGTTGAAGGTATTCTAATTTTTGCTGAACCTAGAATTAGACAACTTTTAGACATTAAAATTTTTGTAGATACGGATGCTGATTTAAGAATTTTGAGAAGAATTCAAAGAGATATAAAAGAAAGAGGCAGGACTTTTGAATCGGTCGTGGAGCAATACATCCACACCGTTCGACCAATGCATTTGGAGTTTGTAGAACCAAGTAAAAGATATGCTGACTTAATAGTTCCTGAAGGGGGATACAACCAAAAAGCATTAGAAATGCTAATAAACGGATTAAAAGGTGTTTTGCAAGATTATGATTAGTTAGGTGTAGGTACTTACTCCAGTTTTACTGCCAATTTGCAACTATTTAAACTACAGTTCCGAATTTTTAGAAATAGATTGGCTGAGTTTTTGTTAATTTATTTCCAAAAATCTTAACTTTTTTGTTTAATTTTTTTAAGATAAACTTTGACAAATCGAAAACTTTTTGTACTAGCTGGAGTTTGCGGTTAGTCGGACGATGGCCGGTTTTAACAAAAACTGGAGGAAAGTCGGGACACCCCACTTATTGCGAGTGAGAAGTAGGTGGCAGGCTAGTAATCTGCCGAGGGTAACCTTAGGGAGCCGAAAGTAACCATCCGAGTAGGCTGAAAAGTGCAACAGAAACATACCGCCATGCTTGTGGTAAGGGTGAAATCGTGAGGTAAGAGCTCACGGGTGAAGACGGGTAACCGTCCACTGGGCAAACCCCATCTGGTGCAATGCCAAATTAAGGTAGGCAGCGATAGATAAATCATCGTCTCCTTCCATTATGGATGCTAGACAGAATCCCGCTTACAGACTAACCGCAAATTTAGTAAGTTAAGTGCTAATTGGGTATTGGTCTAACTTCTGAAAGTTAAAATTCTATAAAAACTCTTTTTTCACTAAGATGATTTAGTTAGTGAGTTGACAGCCTTTCTTTCTCTGACCTAACAAACTCCAAAGCTTTTTTAATAGCTTTATGGACGCTTAAAGCGTAGTTGCCATATGCTTGTTCTTGATGTTCGAACCTAATTTTAGGTGACTCCAACTTTAAAGACACCGTAAAACGACCACCGCTTACCCTATCTTCTAAAATAAAATCCACTAAAACTTTAGAAATTGGAATACTCGTTTCAAATATTTTTTGGATTTCAGCACTAAAGTCATCTTCTCTGAAGTTAACTTCGTGAGCAAAATCTTCTTTAGAGCAGTGAACATACGTGTATATTATATTCTGATATTGTGTATTTTGACTGTTTGACATACATAAAAGTGTCTAAATAAAAAGAAAGGGTTGGTCAAGCGTAAATATAAGTGAAGATTACTCCTCTTTTTGAGAAGATTGGAAGAGAATCCTATTTCATCCTTTTAAAAAATGATCCTGATTATTTTATAATAATTAGTCATATCATGAGCGCACTACCAAACAATTCCTGCTTATAACAAGCAAAATACTTTGCGACTAATAGTTCAAAAAGTTTTAGAGGTAAAACTAATAGACGGTTTTGATAAAGAGACAATCATCTGTGATGACTTTTCGATTGATGAAACTTTAAAAGTTGCTAAAGAATGGGCTGATACTTATCCCCCAATTAAGGTTATTTCAAACTTTGAAAATCTTGGCAAGACTTGAACAGTCAAACAAGGTATCTTGCACTCAGCTAGAGATTTTGTAATTATTCAAGATGTTGATTTAGAGCACGATTCTGCCGATTTTGCTTTTATGTTGGAGCAATCTATGAAGCAAGATGTGGATGTTTGTTATGGCAATCGTTTTAGGAAAAACAATGGTGTAATTTATTGGCATAATTTTTATGGAAACTTATTTTTGTCTGTTTTATGAGGTATTTTTACTAGTTGGAGAATCAGAGTTTTTATTCCGGATATGGAAGTTTGCTACAAGTTAATTCGAGGTGATATTGCTAGAGAATTAGCCAGTAAAATAGTATTTACTAGCAGCCTTGGTTTTGGTCTAGAAATTATTGCAAGAATTTCCAAATTTAGAAAATCAAACGGTAGTTGTTTTAAATTTTTGGTTTTACCTATCTGGTATTTTCCTAAAAGTATCGCTGAAAGTAAGAAAATTAAAGTTGTCAGAGATGGACCGAAAGTTGTTTTGGAAGTTTTTAGATTTAATATTTTGTCTTAATAGGTTTTTGATGCAAAAACAAAGGTTACAAGTTGGCATACCAGAATTTGTCTAAATTAACTACCTTAGAAGCCTTTTGAAATGGTTTTTCCATAAGTCAAAATATCTAGTTTCCTTTAACAATTCTAGGTTTTGTACTTGTTTTCCAGGTAGTCTATTAAATGTCCAGCATTGAGGTCTTCTCCCGTTAAACTTTTGACAAGTTCTAAAGCTCCTGTAAGTGTTCCGGGTTTGTGGACATTTTTTTGTAGCCAAAATAAAATTGCTGGATAGTCTTGTTGATTCAAAATGTCTTGGTAATTGGGATTTTGTTTTTTGTAATAATTCCAGATTTGAGCTGATAGAACATTGCCTAGTGTATAAGTTGGGAAATAACCAAAATTACCTATAGACCAATGTACATCTTGCAAACAACCTTCCCCGTCGTGAGCAGGCATAACTCCTAAATATTCTTGATATTTTTGGTTCCAAACTTGAGGTACTTCATTTACCTTAAGTCCTTGTTCGATAAGCATTTTTTCTATTTCATATCTTATGATTATATGTAGATTGTAGGTCACTTCATCTGCCTGAACTCGGATCAAACTAGGTTTAATTATGTTAATTTTAGACAAAAATTCTTCCAAGGACATTTTACCAAAAACCTCTGGTAAGTCTGTTTGCATATCTACAAAAAGTGGTCGCCAAAAAGCTTCTGATCTACCGATAATATTTTCCCAAAAACGACTTTGGCTTTCGTGAATAACTAAAGACCTTTCGTCATCAGTAAGCAATTGTATATACTCCAAGTCCATTCCTTGCTCATACAAAGCATGTCCACCTTCATGGAGAGCAGAGAAAAGACTGGATAAATTGTTGGTATGAAAAGTGTTGGTAACTCTGATGTCATTATCGCCTACACGGGTCATAAAAGGGTGAGCAACTTGGTCTTGTCTACCAGCTTCAAAATCATATCCAATAATAGACAGCAATTTTTGGGTAAAACTTTTTTGCCACTTAATCGGAGTGATAAACTTTTCGCAGTGAGTATCTGGGACATTTGCTAAAATTTGTTTGGTGGCTGTTTTTATATCTTCAAAAATTGGATCAATAATTGACTTAGTCAGGTTTGGTTCATAATAATCTAACAAAGCATCATAGTTGTTGGGTTGACCTAAAATTTGAGTTTTTTGCTTTAAAAGATCAACAATTTTGTGTAAAAACGGAGCAAAAAGAGAAAAATCTTTTTTAGCTTTAGCTATTTTCCATGCTTCTATGGCTTGGCTGGTTGTGCTTGACCACAAAGACACAAAGTCCGAGCTAAAACGAGTGTTCAGCTGCCATTGGCGATATTTTTGGCGAATAAACCGCTGATCTGAAGTGGATAATTGATCCAAATTTTCGTAAATTACTTGTAGCAACTGTCCTAATTGTGGAGAGGTATTTTTTTGATGAATGATTTTAGCTAATATGGCTAATTGTTCAGACCTACCTGCAGCAGCTTTAGGTGGCATATAGGTTTCTTGATCCCAACTAACCAGACAACTAATTTGGTCAAGCTTAGTTATTTCAGCATAAATTTGTTTTAGCTGTTTTAGCTTTGATTGTATAGACATAAATTTCTTTTTCTTTTTGTTTTTATTAGTTACACTAAACTCAAGAGCCTAAATCTGCTTATTTTTCTACTAGGCGAATTTAGTATACGCTCAAAAACCATTTTTAGCAAACCGTGAACCAAACAAAAAGTTGAGTCAGCAAAATAAGAGAAACTGAAGAAGTGATCAGAAGCGAGAAATTTAGCCAAATCCCATTGTCTTATCCCTGATAATGTAGATGTTCTGAAAATACCCTCAAAACTAACTAATAATCCGTCCATCCACGGACTGTGATACTTCTTTTAAAGAAGTAAAACCTAACTCGAGCTAAATTTATTGAACTTGTTATGAGCAATATAACTTATAAAATAAGTTAGGAAACTAAAGTACCTATGTTGGCACCCTCAACAACTTTTTTGATATTTCCTTCTTGGTTTAGTTTAAATACGACTATTGGTAGTTTATTTTCCATACAAAGAGAAATAGCGGGAGAATCCATCACCTTAAGACCCATGTTCAGAGCTTCGATGTAACTTAGTGTGTCAAACTTGGTAGCTGTTGGATCTTTCTTTGGGTCAGTGGTATAGACACCATCGACATTTGTAGCTTTTAGCAACACATCAGCTTTGATTTCGCTTGCCCTAAGAGCTGCGGCTGTGTCCGTGGTGAAATATGGATTACCAGTTCCTCCAGCAAAAATAACTATTCTATTTTTTTCTAAATGTCTAATTGCTTTGCGATATAAAAAAGGTTCTGCCACTTGGGGCATATTAATAGCTGATTGCACCCTAACTTGTAAGCCGTTTTTTTCTAGTGCATCTTGCAAAGAAAGTGAGTTAATAACTGTGGCTAGCATTCCCATATAATCAGCTGTCGACCTATCCATACCTTTGGCAGCATCAGACACACCTCTAAAAATATTGCCACCACCGATTACTAGAGCTACAGATACTCCCATGTCGTGAATTTCTTTAACTTGTCTAGAAATTGACTGCACAATAACAGGATCTATACCATAGCCCCTATCTCCAGCTAACGCTTCTCCGGAAATTTTTAGTAAAATTCGATTATATTTAACTTTAACTGACATATTTTAACAAAATAAAACTTTTTTGTAGAGGGAAAAGAAATTATGTTTTTGGTTTTATAAATTTTATAAAAAAAACCAGTTTATTTAATCGACACTGATACCTTAGTAAGATCTATATAAATTTACCTAAATTTTTTTGGGAAAAATATGCGAAAACATTTTTTCAGATTTGAAAGAATTACGTGGTGCCGTCGGAGGGACTCGAACCCTCACACCCCAAAGAGTATTGGATTTTGAGTCCAACGTGTCTACCAATTCCACCACAACGGCCTTGCGTTTATGGCTCACCCAACAAGAGCTATTTGAGTTAAACAAAAATGTCAAGCATTAAATTTTTTTGACAAGAGCTCTTTTTGCAAATATAATTATGCAATTACTTCATGTTTTTATATGAAACAGCTAGTACTATCATCTCTATTGTGGACAGTTGGTTGTTTTGCTTTTTTATCTGCACTGTTGAATTTTACTGAAGGTTTTGAAGGAATAATATCTTCGATTTTTTTACTGACAGCAGCCATAGCTATTTTCCCGCCCACCAATAACTGGGTTAAACTTAAATTAGTTTCAATTTATCACCGATCAATATTAGAAAAGCAAGTTATTTTTGTTGGAATCTGTCTTTTATTGATCGGAGTGTTGGTAACCCCTATGCAGACTGTTGTGGAACTAGAACTAGCTTTTGCTGACGAGAGTTCTAGCAGTTTACAAGACACTGCATCTAAAGAAACTAAAACTGAAAACAGGAGAGTCTCTCTTCTAGAATTGGTCTTGCAAAAAATTTTTAATAATTTTAAAAGCTAATGGGACTAAATTTTTTTTGATTCTGATTATTCTTTATCTGTATTATTTTCAATTTCGTTTACTGGTTGTACTTGACAATTTGCTAAAATATAACCTCTCTCAAGATCCTGCATCACAAAACCCGTAGATAATTTAAAGCTATTAACTGTTGTTTGTCTTAACGTATTTAAGGCCACATTTCCCTCAATCGTGGATAAATCAAGATATATCGGATGATTTTTAGTCATTTTCTCCGAGGTAGTGTTGGTTGGATCATAGCAATTGACAATTTCCGTGAAATCTGGATATCCATCTTGATCCGAATCTTTGCTTGTCGGGCTAGTATAGTAAACATAAAGCTCATCTCCATCAGCAATTCCATCACTATCTGCATCAGGACTTAAGGGATCTAGTCCAAAGTTGTATTCTTCAATGTTTGAAACTCCATCGTTATCTGGATCAGCCCAAGAACCACAATAACTTTCATCTGAACAATTCCCTTGAGAATTAACGTACCATTGCCCTCTAAATTTTTGAGCTACCCAATCTTTGGGTAGTATAGATTTAGAATATAGTCTTGCATCAGTAGCAGGGGTCTGTGGTCCTCCAGTCTTAGAAATGTCTACATCCAATCCCGGGTCTGGGAGTTCTTTTTCCGGATTGTTTGAATTATCAGATGGTGGTGTGGAAGGTTTTTGAGACTGATTATTATTGTTATTACTTGCAAAATCACTCAATATCCCACTGCTACTAGCAAAAATTAAGGCACCAGCAGCAATCAATAAAATTAATATCAAAGCCACAATCGCAATCAATAACTTTTTGTTACCTGCTTTTTTATCTTGAAACATGCTTGGGTCGGAGTATGGATCCTGTGGGAATTGTTGATTTGGTGCAAAGCCTTGATTTGGATTATTAGTAAAAGTGTCTTGATACCCGCCAGTATTGGTATATGGATCTTGATAACCACTCATATATGGATCTTGAGATTGTCCAGCAAAAGGATCTTGAGTAGTATATGGATTTTGAGCACTGCCTTGCGTACTTTGAGAATATGGATCCTGTGGAAATTGTTGATTTGGTGCAAAGCCTTGATTTGGATTATTAGTAAAAGTGTCTTGATACCCGCCAGTATTGGTATATGGATCTTGATAACCACTCATATATGGATCTTGAGATTGTCCAGCAAAAGGATCTTGAGTAGTATATGGATTTTGAGCACTGCCTTGCGTACTTTGAGAATATGGATCCTGTGGAAATTGTTGATTTGGTGGGTTAGGGTACGGGAACTGGTTCTGGTTGCTGTAGGATAGCTGAGATTGTGACATACTTTTAAAATTAGGTGATAGAAGTTTTTAAAACTTAAAAAGTAAGAAAAAACAAATAAATCTGTAGAAAAATGTAGCCTAGATTGAGTGTACCAAAAACTTATACACTTGTCAAAAATTTTATTTTGTATAAAACTTATGGAATAAGTATTTTGAAATAAAAAATATCTTTAAAATATCTTTAAAATATTGTTTGATCAAAAAACCTGCTGGTAATCCTTTTTTAGCTATAATGCCAGAAACACCAAATACATCTACAAACAGAAAAAAAAAAGATTCGACTCTCAATTTTTTGGAAGTAGCTGAAATTAGAGACAGAACTATTATTTTAAGAGAAGGTCAAATGAGAGCTATTTTAGCATGTTCTTCAACTAATTTTGCCTTAAAAAGTTTACAGGAACAGGATATTATTATTGGAGCTTTTCAAGGTTTACTAAACTCATTAGAGTTTCCAATACAAATTTTGATGCAGAGTCGAAATATCGATTTAAGTTCTTACATCAAAAAATTGCAACAACTAGAATACACTCAAACAAATGATCTTTTGCGAGTGAAAATGCAAGAGTACATTCAGTATATTCAAGAAATGCTTAGAGAGGTTAATATTATGAAAAAAGACTTTTATGTTATTGTCCCATATGATCCTGTAACCCTTAATGATACCCTTTTTGGTAGATTTTTTAGAGCTTTAAATCCAGCTACAAGAATTAAACAAAAAAACGAAGAATTTATTAAGAACCAAAAAATACTTTTAGCTAGAGCTGATCAAATAGCCTCTCGATTAGCTCAACTTGATCTTAAAGTACAGATATTAGATACAGAGCAAATAATCGCATTGCTTTATAATTCCTACAACCCTGACACTATTAAGTCTATTAAACTAAAAGATGTTTCTGCTTTAAATATATAGTTAGTTTACATACCAATTTTTCAACAAATTAGGGGATACTAATTTTTAGATTTTAGAATAAGTACACTTTCATTTTTACAACTTCAAATTGTGAATTGTAAATGATAAGACGTGGTTAAATAAATTTTTTAGATTAGGTCTCTCTTATTAAGAGAGTTTTAGAGACAGTTTTTGCAAACATTTAGGCTTAGTGAATAATCAATGTCATTGAACAATATGAGAGTATAGGTTCTCAAGACTATTTATCCAAACAAGTGGTTGTTTCTTAAGCCAAGTCATCTGTCTTTTAGCATATCTACAATTTTCTTGAAATAGTTTTTGTTTCCACTCCGTTTCTGTTAACCAACCCTGAAGATATAAACTACTAACTCTATACTCTAAACCTAAATTCCATAACCGTTCTTGATTTAACGGTAAGTTAATTACTTCATCTAATAAACCACTTGCAATTCTCTGATTTAGTCTTAACCAAATTCTTTCTTTTAGAATTTTCTGATCAACAGAAATAGCAAACTGTAAAGTGCGATCAAAGTTAGGATATCTAATTTGTTTGTATTCTAACCAGCCGTTTTGCTCGGCAAAGTTTCGTAAAATGCGGTTAATGAGTCTACGACGATTGGAAAAATCACTGTAATTTATGTGTCTTATGGTAGAATAAGTGGAGATAAGTTTTTGTAGTTCGGACAAAGATTGATTTTCTAAGATTTGTTTTTGTTTTTGAAAAATAGTTTCATATTCAGGTTTTATTTCATCCAACTGATACTGTTTTACTATAGCACGAGCAAATAAGCCAGTTCCTCCTGTTAGGATCACGAATTCTGGCAAATGTTTGCTTAAAGAGACAAATAAATTACACCAATCTTGTAAAAATTTATACAAGGAGTAAGTCTGCCTAGGATCAACAAAATCAATTAAAAAATGAGGTATGTCTTGATAGAGAAAGACTTTTCCTAAATTTCCAAAATTTTTCCAAGAACCTTCTACTTTAGCTGTTCCAATATTTAAATATTTATAAACTTGTCTAGAATCACAATTCACAATCCAACTGGACCCCAGTTTTTTAGCTAAATCTATTGCCATCTGAGATTTACCACTACAAGTTTGTCCAAGTAAAACAATCAGAGTCATTTTTAACTATTGGAGGTAGTAAACATGTAAATATGTAGTTTAGTCTATTTACATCAAACTTTCTGTACAAATATTTCAATTATCCAAATAAGCAAAGTCTAATCAGTTAAAACAATTTTTTAGATAAACACAAAAATATTTTTTTACCTCATCTCTTAATTTGGAATAAAACTTTTGAAAAGCATAATCTAAAACAAGCTTTACAAATTCTTGAAAAAATTGTTTGTCTGTCTGGATAGAACTTTAAATCAAAACAAAACCAAAATCTAAAAAGATAACTAATTAACTTCGAAGATTAAAAACAACTACTCTTGATTTTGATTTATTACGCTTAACTTATTTTCAATTTGCTGTAACTCTAACTCAATTTCTGCTTTTAGTTTACTAGCTTCTTCAAGAAGAGACAAACTTTCGCTCAAAGAGACTTTCTTGTCTTGTAAAAGACTTTGTATTTCTTGAAGTCTCAAAAGCTTTTCCTCGATTGTTTGTTTGTTTTTAGTGTTTTTTTGATTGTTATCAACATTCATTTTAATTTGCTAGCAACATTTTTACTGTGTAAAAAAAGCAGACTGTTTAAACATTGTCAATTGCTTCTCAATGTTCTTTTGAGGAAATTAAAAGACCTAACTAACTTTTCCACCGTTGTTGGTATTATAATGTTGGTATTATAAAATTTAAATGTAAACCAAATGTTATACAAGTAGGATTTTAGTCTTCTTTTTCTTCTTCTAGTCTAATTTCTTTTCTACCTTTGATTTTGTCCTGAATTTTAGATTTAAGCTCATCAAATTTATTTATGAGTTCTTCTTCTGATTTTTTTACTTCATCAGCAATTTTTTTAGCAGTCTGTTTGACATCTGCAGATGTCTCACTGCTGAACATTTGAACACTATTTACTATTGATCTAAGTTTCTTAGAAGCTATCTCGCGATTTTTCTTTCCAGAGTTGGGGGACAAAAAGAAACCTAAAGTAGCACCTAGAAGTGCAGATAAAGTACTAAAAATAAATATATTTCTTTTATTTTTTGCTCTTTCTTTTTTTATTTTATTATCAATCAACAAATTGTATAAATTGAACATAATAAGTCTATTAAAGTTAATAGTGATAGTAAACAATTAAACCATATCCTTTTGACTTTGTCAAAAATTGACTGAGTTTGTGTACCACAAAAAGCCATGTTAAACATGAAAGAAGCACAAGAGATGATCGACTTAGAGGCCTATTATAAATTTATTATTAGACTATATCGATTATCTTGAAAAATAACTTCACTAAATCACTAAATTATAGTGCATAACTATTTACCGGAACAATAAACTTTTTGTGTAAAAATTATAAAGCGAAGAATTTTAAACCTTATTTTTAATTTTTGTTCTTTGTTTGTATATTTTAAATTAAATTGCTAGATTTTTATATCTTGTCTTATCAAACATTTAAAATATTTTTTAATTCCCCCCCATTCTTGCTTATAACTCCATAAGCCTTTGAGGCTGTTAAATAATTAGGATTATTTTGTAAACTGTTTTAAATTTTTTTAGTGGTGGTGAGGTTTTTAAGTTGAAAAAATCTATTTATTTAATTTCTTTTACAAGAAAATCTAGATTAAAGTTTATTTTCTCACTCCGATGTTAGTTCTAGGTATCCTACTAGATATATCTGAAGTGATGGGACTATCTCAATTTGTTTTAAATTTGCCAAAATTTCTAGAAGTTTAAAATTTATACTGATAAAATTATTACTTTAAGACACTTTTTAGAATTAGAAAAATATCTACTATCAGTAACTAGTACTAACTCATAGTAGTAATTGTTAGTTATGTAAAACAATAGTTGAGAGATATCTACAGATAAGCTAAATTTGAGTTTTGAGTTAAGTTTACTTATTAAAAAGTAGTAGCTACTTTGTAGTAAGTAATTAAAAATTAAAAAATTGAATAGTAAAAATAGATAATTGTCTGTAGGAATTGTAGTTTTGCTTTTTGGCAAGATATTCATCCCAAGTTTTGGATGTGAGATTGCTAAAAAAGAAATTTTATCGATTTTATTTTCAATGGTATAAGCAAAACTTTGTAGTTTAAAAATTAAAAATAATTTTTTTAGTACAGCTATAAAATAAATCATGAATTATGTATAATGCTAATAGCGAAATGTTCACTAGGTCACCGGAGATGGTGAATGAAGTGTTAGAGAAGCTTAAAATTAACCTAAAATTAAAAGGTTTTAGAGAATATGAAAGAGCAAAAGTAGTTGAATGGATTAAAATACGAGACCGATAGTAATTTTTAAACATAACTGATGGAATGCAAATAGAATACGGTCAAAAAATACATTAATGGAGTATGAAATGTATCGAGAAGTTATCCGAACATTCCCCGAAGTCCTAGAAGAATTAGGTTTAGATAGAGAATTTATAAAAGAATGATAATATATACCACTTTAAATTCCAGTCATGATGGTTAAATCTAAAAAGAACTAGATTTCCCTTTGGTTACAGACCAGACATTCAATATCTTCCAGATTTTAAATTTATCTCTGACCTCTAGTCTTAATTCTTTTGCTATGCACATTGTATTATCAAAGGTTCGGATGACACTTTTTGTCTATTTGTTAAAATTCGAGGAATACCTTTTTCTACAACATTACACATCAGATTTAATCTGATTATGCAACCACCACATTGTCTAATTTGTTCAGGCTAAATTCCAAATTGTAAATATTTAGATGATTTCCTCAGATAGCTATATCTATTCACAAAATAGCTCATAAGGTTATGATAACAATGAAACAACGGGACGATTACTAATTGATTTAGGATTTTCAGAGTTAAAGGTGGGTACTATGTTTAGGGTTATTAGCTCAGGTAGTAAATCGTACATACAAAAACCAAAATCAATTGTAGAAGAACTTTCTCAACGAGAAAATGCTCCGAAAGCAATCTTTTTAGACGTATTAAATATAAAAGAACTTTAGCTGGGCCAGTGTCAACACGACGACACAATAGCCTTCTAAGCTTGACAAATGCTTTTGTTATCACCTTAGGTGAAGCACCTGTAGCAGGTTTGCCAGTATTACACTATAATCTTAATGGCCCAGGAAAAGTTTTGAAAGATAATGACGGTAAGGTGTTGGAAGTGCAAAGACTAGTAGGTGAAAATCTATTTAGTGAGACTGTAATTAGTGAAGCTTTAGGTTTTGAGCTAAGAAAACTGCCTCATTTACATTTATAAAAGAGCAATACCCACCAATTAAAACTTAAAGAAAACACCAAAACGTACGACTACCGTATTAGTCTGATTAACATTTTAATATAATTGATGTATTTTTATGATTACTTTATTTTTTAGCAGAGGTTTTTTTAGAATCTTTTTTGGTCACATTTATAGGTTTTTGGGTTGGCGATTTGGGTTTTGTAGGTTTAACTAAAACTTCTTCTTTTACTTTCCCTTCTATATTTTTTGATATAGATTCATAACCTGCTCTTAAAAAGTCGCCTAAAACTGGATCATGTTCTTCTTGAATCCTCCAAGCCAAAGCTAACACAAACACACCAAGCAAAATACTAAAAAAGCCAATAATAGGAGAAAAAGCTGTGGCAGTTGCTTGTGGAAAAGTAATCATTGTAAAACCAAAAACCACCGATAGGATACCACTAGACAACAAGATTAATTCGCCTTCTATATACTTTCTAAGACCAATAGCTGCTACCATTTTTGAAGTACCGGTAACAATTGCCCATGAAGAAATAATGAACATCAAAGCTGAAGGGGTAATATTTGGCCAAAAAATGGTAATAGAACCCAAAATGATCGCAAAAGCACCCTCCAACAAATAAACCCACCAATCGGCAACATCCTTTCTAGACTGAAAACTGCCAACAGCATTGATAAAACCATCAACTAAAACGGTAATACCAAAAATCAAAATTAGAATTGGCAAAGTTGGGTTTGTTAAAAACAAAAAGGCTAAACCAAACAAAATAGCGATAACGCCTCTGATAGCAAAGACCCATTTTAGTGTCTGAACTAGGTATTTCATAAGAAATTTTTAATTAAAAATTAATTAACTTAAAGAGTTTTTAACTCAACCAGAAAGCTAGGTTTGTGTAATATTTTTGTCAAATTTCACTTTTTATAGGTTTTGTATAAGCGGTATGCATTATAACATTATTATGTATTGAAAGCATAGCTTTAGTGTGAGGACATAATTTTATTCTACCATTAGCTATATTTTTTAAAAACTCCGTTCTTCGTTCATATAATTCCTCACCTAAAGTATAAAACTTTAGAAGAATATCGGGGTCTGTAATACCACTCGCATCATTCCTAAGAGAGTGTTTTCTTACTTTATAAAGTATGTGGGATCTATAACCCAGAGTATTAATATGATTATTTGCAAGATCAGTTATTTGAATTTCGCAGGTTACACTGGGATCGCCAATTCTACGAAAATTTAAATGAACAGCTTGATAGTCTCGCTCTTCATAGCCTATAACATTTTTGGAAATACCTCTTGCAGATAGTTGATTTTCAAGTAAATTTTTAGCACTTTCATCTTCGACAATACTTTTTAGCATCACACTAATTGGTTTATCACTATTTGGATGTCCTAGCTCAAACCCAAGTTTTGCCATTTGTTATATTACATACCCAATAATTTGTCCCAAAGATTCGGGTGTATGATCTTCATCAATAACTACTTTGAATCCAAGCCAATCAGGTATAGTGGCGAGTTTTCTGTATTTTCCCCATAATTTCCTACCTGCACTACCAATTGTTTTCACTCTACCACTAATTGCTTTTATTAAAAAGTCTCCAACTTTGATTCCCTCACTAATAAGCCCCCTCTTACCATCATATCTTCCCGCCAAAAATCCTAAAATCGCTAAGTTATATTGTGTATATACCTTTGTTGCTCTGGTGTGTAAGTCTGTTAGATTTGAGTATTCTTCTTCGGTTAAAATTCGCCTGTTTAAAAAGTCTAAGGCAACAGAGTTACATTCGTTTGCCATATCTATAAAACCAGCTAGTTCTAACAAAGGAGCATAAAAGTGTAGCATCATCATACAGTCTTGCCATATTTTAACAAAACCTTCATTTTTTGCCGGATATTTTATCTTGTCCATCAATTTTAAAGCACCAAAAATAATTGACTCTAAGTCGTGATTTCTAACAATATTCAACATCTCTTTTATATCAAACAGGGGTGGGTAAAATGTGTACAGAATTGGATTTTTTAGTTCTTCTTCAGTTAGAGTTGGATCTCCCATTAAGGCACGATGTAATAGGTTTATATCTTTTGAGGATATTATTTCTTGTATTCTAGGTAGGATTTGTTCATTAATTTCATTAGTATTAAAGTAGTTATATATCCCTGGAAATTTAGTTTTAATTTCATCATTTTCTAATATTTTTAATCGCTCTTCATTTGAGAGTGTTAGAAGTCTAAATATTAGCATACCCTCTTCTGGACTTAATGGTGGGTTAAACGATTCTGAATTTCCTGAAACTTCTTGGATAAACATATTTCGAAATTCCTTTGCTTTTCTGTCTAATAGGTTAATTTCATAGGCCATCATCCATACGGTTAAAAATTCGTCTTCAGTAAAAGTTGGGTAGAACAAAAAACTAATTTCCGATTCGTATTTTTTAAAAACTTCCCAGTTAAGGCTAAAACCAAGACTATGGATTAGAATAATTGCTCTCAATTGCCGCTCAGATTTTTCTGGTATTTGATATAGTGCCAAATTTTCAACAAATGATTCCCAAATTCTTCTAGTATATTCAAAACGTTCTTTTAAGATTTCTTTATTACTATCATCGCTATCATCAAAGTTATTGTCTATGTTCTCTACTATTCCTTCTTTTAAGAATATTTGGATACAATCTCGCAGTTGTAACAGCATTTTAGCATTCAATCTTACTGCTTCCAAAACCGAAACTAAACCAGGATCTAGTTCTGGTTTTTTGGGAGTTTCGTTTTGTGGGGCTCTACCTGCTCTTTCGCTACCCGCTGTGGATGGAGACATTTATTTCTTTAAAAAACTTAACTTATAAAAACGAAATAACTCTATTAGAGAGTAATAGAACTGAGTAATATAAAATATGACCAACATGATATAACATAAAATTGACTAATTGAAAAGATTCTTAATTTTTGTGTTCAATGTTTTTAGAAATTTTAGATCTGGAATACACAAAGTGACTTACGAAATTTGACCAAAATCCAAAAACTCTTTTGAGTTATAGGTATGATTTTTTATTTAGACTACTCTGACTGGGATTTGGTGCTAGAGTATTTTGCCAATTTACAAAAAGTCAGTTTATACGAAATTTTGCTTGGTAAAAAAGTTTTTCAGTTTAACAAAATCAAGCTGACTTCTTGGTCGTCTGCTCAATACGAGATATCTCCGTCAGATAATTTGTTTGGTGATCTAGATGAAGAAATTCTATTGGTTGATATCGAAAATTTAACCTTTGATAAGGAAGATCAGAAATTGTTGGAGCATTTGGATAAAAGTCAAAATATCTATTTTTTTCAAGGAGCAGGTATTAGTTTGTCGGCAGAAGAAAAAAAGGTTTTCAAAAATCTTGGTTGGGAATATTTGTTGTTTAAAGAATTTAAGGTAAAAACCAAACAAGCTATTTTGGACGAATATCTCTCACACCATCAATTACAACTGGTTCAAACCCAGAAGACTCAACTGATCAAAAATACTAATAACTATACAGAACTAGTTAACCTTCTTGAAATTTGTTTTTTAAGCCAAAATCCAGGATTGGTTTTGACTAATTACTTTGACGAACAGAAATTACCGATTTTTATGCTTCCTTTTAATAAAAAAACGATTCAATCTTGGTTTGAAAGAATTTCTGAAGATGACATCCAGCTAGCTCTTAGTTTGATTTTTAGTAAACTAGACAAGCAAGATTATGGTTTGTCAAATAAACTCAAACAAAAGCTAATTTTGACTGACCAACAAATAAAGACTAATTCAAAGATATTGCCCAATGTTTGGTGGAAACTCTTTTTGTGGCAATCTAAACACCAATTTTTTTAAAAAGACTTTACTCATGGAATCTAATTTTTATGATTATTCTGTACTGATAAAATATAATTATGCGCCAGTCTTTAGAAGAACCATGTCTAATTTCGACTAACTACCAAATATCACTGAAATTTATTTTTACAATTAAGTCTCAACAAATCCCCACGAATAATGATGATAAAAGTTTTAGTTTATATTAGTCTACATAAGCTTTTGAAAGTTCAATAATCAGGTCTACAGCTAACTCCATTTCTTGTACTGTTGTCCATTCGGTTCTGGAGTGAATATTGTGCTGACCGGAAGAGAGGTTAGGGCAGGGTAAACCTTGGCTGGATAATTTCACTCCATCAGTACCACCTCTAATAGGTTGGATTTTTGGTTTTATTCCCAGTCTTTTGTAGGCATCCAAAGCTCTTTGGACAACATGCGGGTGCTTCTGTAAAATATATTTCATATTTTGGTATTGATCTGTATATTTAATTTCAAAGGTGCTTTTTGGATATTTTGAACAGACTTTAAGAGCTAAATTTTGTACTATTTCTTTATAGTACTGCAAACCTTCAATTTCAAAATCTCTCAAAATCAAAACTACTTGAGTTTGCTCTTCCTTTCCCTCAATTTTGAGAGGGTGAATATAGCCTTGTCTATTAATAGATCTTTCTGGAGCAAGCTTTTTAGGCAAGGAACAAACAAATTCCGAAGCAATTTTAAGACTGTTAATCAGTTTTCCTTTAGCATAGCCGGGGTGAGTATTGCAACCAAAAAATTCGACAATTATAGTAGCTGCATTAAAATTTTCTATTTCTAAGATACCGCTTCCCGGTCCATCTAGGGTATATCCAAAATCAGCTCCAAAAGTTTTCAAATCTAGTTTATCTACCCCTTTACCAATCTCTTCATCGGGGTTAAAACAAATTTTGATTTTGCCGTGTGGGATTTCGGGGTGAGTAACTAGAAAGTTCATAGCATCGACAATTTCGGCCACTCCACATTTATCATCTGCTCCGAGCAGAGTAGTACCATCACTAGTAATAATATCGTAGCCTTTCATTCTAGCAAGTTCTGGATTAGTTTTTGGTGAAATAGTTATCTTTGGATTAGCTGGTAGATGAATAGTTTGGCCTTGATAATTTGGATGAACGATGGGTTGAACATTTTTAGAACTTACTGATGATGAAGTGTCTATGTGAGCAAAAAAGGCGATAGTTGGTAAATTTTGGGTAGTATTAGCTGGTAGGGTGGCGGTCAAATAACCATATTCATCCAAAATTATGTCTTCCAACCCTATTGCAACTAGTTCTTGTTTGAGAAATTTTAGAAATTTTAATTGTTTCTTAGTACTAGGGTAGGTTGTGGAGTTTTCCTCTGAAGCGGTATCAAAACGAACATATTTAAGAAATCTGTCTTTTACTGTATATTTGTATTTATTTTTATACTTCATAAGATTATTTTTATTTCTTTCTTATTATACCTTCTCAAACTCATTTTGTCTAGAATAGATCAATAAATATTGAAATAGCACTAATCTCAATTAAAATTTTGTAGACAATGTTGATTCTATTAAGGGTTTAAAACCTATCCCGACAAGTATTAGAGGTGAATATTTTATCTTAACTAATAGACTTCTAAGAAGAAAAATTATTTAGCTTTGTTTGTATTTTATAGGTAAAGAATAGTACTAGTACAGTGAAAATTGTTTTTTAGCTAAACTGTCTAAGACAGATTAAAGACAACTATTTATAGAATCCCTTACCTCAATCGCTCTTTGTCTTGCTGCTTGGGCAAAATCTTTTTCGTTGGAGGCAAAAATGATATTTCTGGATGAGTTTATGATAAAACCTTTACCGTCAGAATTTTTGGCCGCATTAACCGTTTGTTGAATATCACCTCCTTGTGAGCCAACTCCAGGGATTAGAAAAGTCATATTCGGTAGTAGTTGCCTAATGTCTGCTAATTCTCGAGGATAAGTGGCACCTACAACTAGTAAGCAATTGTTATTTTGATTCCAGTTTTGACTAACTTGTTGAGCAATAATTTGATATAGTTTTCTTTCACCGATGGTTATATCCTGAAACTCGCCAGATCCAGGATTAGAGCTTTTGCACAAAAAAAACAGACCTCGGTTTTTATAACTTAAAAATGGTTGCATAGCTTCTTTACCCAAATATGGGTTTAAAGTAATACTATCTACCCCAAGATATTCAAAAGCAAACTGGATATAGCCTAGGTTAGTATTGCCAATATCTGCTCTTTTAGCATCCAGAATAGTCGGTATATGTGGGTATTTTTGATGTAAATAATCAAAAGTGAGTTTAAGTTGATAAATTCCTTCGTGGCCCCAAGCTTCATAAAAAGCGGAGTTTGGTTTGTATCCGCACACTAAATCGTGGGTTGAATCAATAATCTGTTTGTTGAACTCAAATAAAGGATACTGTAAATTTTTCAGGTGACTTGGTAATTTAGAATAATCAGGGTCTAGACCCACACACAAAAAACTGTTGTTAGTTTCGATAGCCCGGTTGAGTTTTTGTAAAAAATTCATAAAACAAAGTTGATTATGAATCAAATAGAGATCAGAATCTTATAGATTTTAAATTAATTCTTGAACTTATAAAAGACCTTTGTCTTGAAGATATTTTTTACCGTGACCAAAATTTGTATTCACTGGTCTGGTTTTTAACCAGTCTGGCATTTCGTGCTCATCCCAAGCTTCAGCTGGTAGGGTTGCTAAAGCAAAAAAGCGGGTTCCAATATAATCGTCGGTTATGGATGGGTTACGGTTAACCATAGCTCCAGCCCCAACTACAATTCCGCCAGCTAATTTAACGGCATTTATAGTTTTAATAATTGAACCAGCGGTAGTAACTATATCTTCCACAACTAAGACTCTTTTTTCTGCCACAATTTTATCATAATTTCTAGTAAAAATTTGACTTTTGTTTTGGTCTTTTTCAGTATAGACGCTCAAAACCTCTTTGCCCAACATTTGTGATAAGTGGTAAGCAGTCCATTGAGATAAAATTATTCCTCCGAGAGCCGGTCCCACCACTACATCCACGTCAACTTCGGCATCAACAACTGCTTCCGCAAACATTTTTCCAACTTCCGAGGTTTTGGCAGTATGAGGATATAAAGCATCTTTGTTAATGTACACTACACCGTGCTTACCTGATGTATATACAAAATGATCGCCTTCAATAATAGCTCCTAGAGCCTTTAAAAGGTTTAGAATATTTGACATAATAAAATTTCCACGACTACGCCACCTTTAAGTGGTGGGAAACTCCCAGGAAAACTCACAGAGTGACTAACTCCTAATTATAAGTTATAACAATTGTATCAGTTGTCAAGTTTATAAAAAATATGTTTCTTATTTACTAATTCTGCCTACAATGTAGGCACCAAGAATTGTCTAAGCATCTATACTAAAAAATTGTGGTTGTACTTACTGCAAAAACAAATCTAATTATGTTAATCTCTTAAGTTTACAGCAACCGAATCAATACCAAGTAAAAACTCTAAACCACTTACCAAATAACTGATAATAACTTACTAAGTTTTAATAAGCAGGTTAGCTATACCGTGAAACATTGCTGTAACTTATTTCCTCATTTTGTCTGTTTTGATAAATTTTCTAAGTATGTTTTGAAAAGCAAAGTTGAGTGAAATTAGATTTTATTAGAGGTGAATTTAGAATCTTGTTAAGGCAAATATTTGATCGACTTTTTTTTTAAAAGTCTTGATTATCTAGACCCCCCTTTTTAAACCTATAAAAATTAAACTCTCTTCAACTTTATCAAACATAAAAGTTGATGGAGTGACCATAGACGGTGAGTATTGGCATGCTTTATAATTTATAAGCTTTGTTTGCTTTGGGATTTTGTACTCATTCAGTATCAATTTTTGACATATTTGTAACCACTTCCCCAAAATTTGACATTTGATATTTTGGGAAAACTGATGTGTTGTATAAAAATCTATAAACATAATTGTCAGGATTATCTATAATTCTCTACCAATCATTACCAATATTAGCAAATAGGTTTTGATATTTGTACAAAACATATCTGTCATACCTATTTTGCTTCTGACAAAAGTAAAATTACATCCTAAAACTAAACCGTTTTTAAACGAAAGAATTGTTTTATATTCAGAATTATCAATTTATTTTTCAATAATCCAATCATTTGGGTAATTGATCTTAACTTGGGATATTTTGGATTAATATAAGTTAGCCGAGAAATTTTTTGATTTTCTTAAGAAGGTTCTATTGCTTCCAATTTGAACATTTGAGACAAAGTATCAACAACTATTCGGTCCACTCTTCAGATAATTCTGAGGATTCACTCTTGAATATAAATAAATCTCCATAGTACAAAAAATAATGTCACCATAAGTATTTTCATCTAATTCCTGTGTCTTGAGTCAAAAAAATGAGTAAGAGTCGAGTTTTTAGATCCTTGATAAAGCCATTAGTTGAGAGAATCAAATTTATCACCTTTAAAACGATTTAGGTCGCCTTTTACATTTACTTTTTCCAAACTTTCTACAAAAGACCACAATCATAAATCATCGTAGGTCCTATGGGCACACCAGAAAAACTGGAATTTCTATGGGGATGATTTTAAATTTGAGAGTAGTGTCGCTTTTTTAAAGTAGAATCTTATTTTCCAACAATCTGGGTAATCTGGGTATATTTACTTCTTGAGTTTTATACTAATTTCCAATTATAATCATAATTAATTTTTTAAAATTTAAGTAAAATTCATCAACATATATTCGTAGTTTAAATCTTTTTATTTCTTCTTCAAATATTTTACCCTCAAATTCACAAGCAATTGGTGGTAGTAAAGTTTGTACAATAGTTCCACCAGCTTTTTTATACTCTTCATTTTACACTCTTCAAAATTAGTAACTTTATTCTTTTTAAAATTTTGGTTAAAACTGAGAATATTCCAAGATTTAAATTTTTGGGGTGCTAGAATTCAGCAGCTACAATAATTGTTCCACCAATCGCCAGCACCGTGATGATGTGGCAACAACAGCATTTTTAGTTATAAAATTAACAAAATTAGTATAAGACATACATATAAATATTAACTGTTAAAATTATAAAAAATTTTTTTAAAAAATGTGTGAAATTTATTACTTGAATTGAATAGTACAAGTTGCAATTTCGAAAGAATTAAGAGAGTCTGTCCAAATTTTTTAATTAAAAAACTAGGTTTCTGGTTAAAACTAGAGGGTAACTGGTGATAATTTAAAAACTTTTTCAACTTATAGTTGAAGGTGGTTATATAGGTGATTAAGATTTTGCCTAGATTAAATTCCAGGTTTTTACAAGCAATACTAAAAAGATCTTGAAAATGTTAGAATAATTTTTACGATTTTAACAAAGTCCAGTTCATCAAGATTGTGAGAATTTTTGGTTAAAAAATATGTTTTAAGATCCTTTGACAAAACCAAAAATCCTTTTTTATTGCTTATATTGGTTCTTGACCAATTAGTTATATAGTTCAATATATGTCAGAAATCATTTTACATGCCTTTGAGGCAGGCCGAAGGGGCAAACCGGACGAAATAGACTCACAAATTGCCAATCTAATTGGGGCAGAGATAATTCGTAGAGATCCAAATGCTCGTTTCGATCTCAGAGTTAACGGTTATTATTCCAATACTAAAAGTGGAATTAGAGTTAGAGTGGCTGGAGAAGTGAGCGCGTTTATCTTATCTCAGCCAGATTTTAGAGATGTCGCTACTAAAATAGTAGTACAAAAATACGAAGAAATTTATAAAGAAAAACTCGGTGAAGGTCAGGTGATTTTTAGTTTTGCTCCTCAATCGGATGCTTTGTCTTTCAATTCCCAAAAAGAAGTAGCTGGAGATAGCGGAGTTGCCATTGGCGTGGCATACAAAAATAGCCCTAATTATTTACCTTGGGAAAGATTTTTGGCTGTAGGTATAAGAGATATCATTGATGATATTTATCTATATAATCTCTATCCTAGCTTTATCCAAGACTCAAACCAATTTGCTGAATTATCCAAACTCAGGGCAGATGGGAAAGTGGAGGTAACAGCAGAATATGAAGGAGTACAACTAAAAAGAATCAGGAGTGTGGTTATTGCTGTTGAACAATCCACAGATTTATCTGTAGAGGTTTTGAGAGAATTGATAACTAAAATCGTCTTAGAGTATTTACATTATACAGGGGAAAAATGGAAAACTGATCTAGGTTCACCTAGCTTGATAATTAACGGAGCTGGCCATTGGCCGGAGGGAGGCTGGAAGACTGATGCTGGCAGTCGTGAGGCTAAGCCTTATCGTGATAGTTTTGCTACATATGGGGTTTGTGAAGATTCTTTTTCTGGAGAAGACCCAACTAAACCTTCCGCTACAGCCACTTTACTAGCTAGATATATTGCAGTTTCAGTAGTTAAAAGTAATTTAGCAGACTTTGCTAGGGTAACTTTGTGTTATCAGCTTGGTAGCAGCTATCCAATACTAAATATTTTTACCAACAATACTGCTACAATTTCCCAAGAGGAACTAGAAAAACTAGTAACCGACAATATTTCCTTAAAATTTAAAGACATAATCGCAAGATTTAATCTCAAAACCCCAGAACATTACCAGAATTTAACTAAATGGTCGGACTACTTTCAAGATCCCTCAACACCCTGGAATCAGGGGATGATATTAGAATGATGATATTAGAATAAATAAAGCAAGATACTAAAAACTCCCTAAGAGCTACTTTCATCAAAACTTGTTTAAAAAAGTTGAGTCTCATGGATTATTCTTACGGTTCGTTGTGTTTTGTAACTTTTAGGTATTTTTAAAATCAGTAAATATTACTTCGCGTAAACTTTTATCTGCCTATTATACTTAGTTCCTCTCCGAAGGGTTTTGGTAAATCTGTGTCTTGAGGTTTTTTTTGAATCTGCACATCAGCAGGTCTAAGAATTTCAGAAAAATTAATTCTAACAAAACCTTGCTGATTATTCTTAACACTAATTTCCTCTCTGGATTGTTTACTTACATCTTCTTCCAAACTCTTTTTTTGAATTGTTAAATTATCAATTTGTTTTACTAAGGAATCATTTACATTTCTTTGACTAGCTACAAAGTTAGTGAAAGTAATTAAGTTTAAAAACAATAAAAAGAATATGATACCTAAAATTATAAGCTTGACCGAAGGTGTAAGTTTGAACATTTTTTTCAAAATTCACTATTCTACTTCAGTAATAGAACTGATGCTATTTATTAAAAAGCCTGTGTTAGACTCTGTTATATTTGCTTTAAACTTATATTTCTTTCCAACTTGCAGATTAATATTAAAACTAGAACTAATATTAACTAAATTCATTGGGGCACCTGGCTTGATCCATTTTGGATTAGGAAAACCGGATTCAACAATCTTATAATTAGTTTGATTTCCGTTAATTGATTCGAGAACAGCTATAAACTCATCAGCAGCAAGACCAGTGGTTGGTTTTGGTTTTGGGTTTTCGGTAGTTTTAGGTTTTACAAATGTCACACCTTCAAAAGTACACTCTTCTTGAGTTTGATTACTTCTAATTATACCACCAGCCCCTTTACATTCGTCAAAATTAGTTGGCTTATTTGTTTCTTTCTCATTACTTGCAACGTCTTGATCTTTATTATTTACAGTTTTCACAAAGGTACTCCCGCCAAAAGTACATTCCTCTGGGTTTCCAGGAATTACAAAACCACCAGCTTCCTTACACTCTTCAAAATTAGTAGGCTTTGGCTTTACTTTTTGAGGTAAAGTAACAACTTGGTTATCTTCTAAATTTGTATTTTTGGAGATACTTTGGTTAAGCAAAAAAATACCACCGACTATTAAAGCTATAGCTACTAAAGCTATAATGATGCTGGTTTTGTTTGATTTATCTTCCATAAGATTTTTCAAGATTTTTCAATTAGAAATTGCTTGCATTCAGCAAGTGCTACACGCAACAACTTTATAATTTGTATAAGTTTGTCAAGTTTCCTAACTGTCTCAATTTAGTTTTTGATTTTAGTAAGTTCAATAAATTTGGTAGACAAACAATTCAGGTTAACAAATATAAACTCTTTTGGATTTTCGCCAAAGATGCTCTTTTGAACAGTAATGGTAGGTAAATAACTAGTTTTGGTAAAACGTTATATTTTGTTCGAAAGTGATACAATTTAGGTGTGTCTAAATTACACTAATTACACTAGTTTTCAATATATTTAAGTAAACTAAAAACTTAAATTCCTGTTTTTGTGTAACTTTTATCATATTTATTTATATAAAATTTTTATTATTTTATTATTAATTTGTTATTATTTATCATGTGTAATTTGTGTAATTTTATTATTTATCATGTAATTGTTTATTTGATTATTTTTTTATTTTATTATATTATTATTTATTATTATTATTTATATAATATTTATATAATTATTTATAATATTTATATATAATATTTATATAATTATTTATATATTTTATATTGATTATATATAAATAATATTATAATAAATAACTATTATTTTATATTAATAATTATTATATAATAAATAATATATTATTTTATATTATCTTTTTTTATATTTATTTATTTATTTATTTATTTATTTTTAATAACATAATAATAATACTAAGGTTATAATAGTACTAAGGTTTTTATAATTCTATTTTAGGAAAATAACTTTTTTTAAAGAAGTGTTTTGATTGTTTTTTACACCTTTCATCTAACCATCATTAACCCTATTTTATAAATTCCTAGTATTTGACAAAAATAAATAGCCAAATCACCAGGCACTTTATCGCTCTATAAATTTTACTGTATCTAACAATTAATATGTCGAATATACCTGAAAAACCAATAACCAAACTATTTTTGTTAATATCTGTCGATGGTAAAATTTCTACTGGATTTGGTATTGATCGTAGTTTTGATCAGGATTTACCAAAACTCGACGGAATTAAGGAAGGGTTGCAACAGTATTATCCTTTACAAGCACAGTTACAAAAAGTTATTTTTAATTCCGGTAAAATGTTGGCAAAAATGGGCGCTAATCAATTTAATTTCAATTTGAACAAAACAAATACAGATTTGGTAGTTATTGATAATTCACATTTAACTATTCAAGGTATTAAAAACCTTTCTCGCGGATGCAAACGACTATTTTTTGAACTAGTAATTCCAAGCATCCAGTGTATAAACTGATTCTAGAAAATATGTTTTTAATTAGTTATCAAAGTGAGATTGATTTTGTGGATTTGTTTCAAAAATTAAAAACTCAATATCAAATTGACGAACTAACCATTCAGTCTGGTGGTACACTCAACTCGGTTTTGCTTAGAAATAATCTTATAGATGAGGTTTCTTTGGTAGTCTTTCCTGCTTTGATAGGTGGCACAAGAACCCTTAGTATTATTGTTGGTGGTAGTGAGATTAGGCATGATGAAGATTTACAAATGATCAAAAATATGGATTTAATCTTGGTAGAGACTTTACAAAATTCTTATCTACACCTTAGGTATAAAATCAAGAAATAATATATTTTTGTACTTTTGAGTGAGTTGAGAATCAAAGATTGTAACCAAAATTAATCTACAACTAAGCGTTTATGCCTCAATACACTGCCTCAGAATTTTTGAAGATGATGTCTAAGTTGTCTAAAGAAGATCTACTACAGATTAAAGGTATTGGCGATGTATTGGCTCAAAATTATCTAGATTTTGTGAATTCGCCAAGATACTACAAACTAATTCAAGATTTCGAAGAGTTAGAACAAGATCCCACAAATGGGGGATTGCAAGTAATTATTAAAAATGTTACAAGTACAAATCAAACCTTAAAAGATGAAATAATTTGTATTACTGGTACTTTTGATCTATCTAGAAGCGAAATTAAGTCCAGATTACAAGATATGGGAGCCAAAGTTACTAATGCGGTATCTTCTAAAACCACAATTTTACTAGCTGGCAAAAATCCCGGAAGTAAACTAGACAAAGCCAAAAAAATGAATATCAAAATTATCACTAATCTGGAAGAGATAATTGCTCCAAAGTAAAATAGTTTTTTATACCTCTTATTAACAAGAAATTGCTACAAAGTACCGTATAAGCATAGACACGAAATATCGGGTTAAACGAAAGAGTTAATTAAACAACACTTACTTGAAACTTTAGAGCTTGATAGATTCTGGCAAGTGCGAAAAAGAGGAGTCCGAAAAAGTGGCTTTTTTACTTAAGTTATTTAAGTTGCTAGGGTAGCAACATCATTAAAATTCAAGCTTTGAAAAATCGACTAAAGTATAAAGGCAGTGTAGATGGTATTCTTAAAGATAACGAAGCAATTCTAAGTAGAGATCAAGCGGAAAGGAATCAACACCAAAAACCTAGACAAAGGTAGAGTAGGGGAAATGATACATGAGTGAAACCGAAGCCCCCTTGGGGATTGTAGGTAATTTTTGGAATTTAGGTTGTATTCCTAGGATACAAGAAAGATGATTTTTTGGAGTCTGATTTCTGAGACAAATAGTGAGCGATGAACACAAATTAGATGAATTGATTTTTTTGGTAAAGTCTCAAACCTTGTTGAGGGTAAGTAAGAATAGTTCTATTTTGGAAGACTTGATTAGACAAAGTGAAGCCCAGCAAGCACAAATCACTAAGAAATTTTACAAAAATAT
>CAKZLR010000005.1 GCA_937127165.1 uncultured Candidatus Peregrinibacteria bacterium | reverse complement strand
CTTCTAAGTAATTTTCGTAATTTTTCAAAATCTGCTTTTGTTTATTATACTTATAATTATATTCATAAGTATATTCATAAGTTTCATAAGTATATTCACAAGTTTATGATCTCTAATTTTTAGTTAAAAGTAAATGCTGCTGATGTTTAGATTTTGGATGTACTATAGTATAATAAAAATTTATTTTTATAAATTTTTATAAAACGTGGTAGAGTTAAATATTTGACAAAATTTTTAATAAAACTTTTCATCCCCTTATGAATCAAGATTATCGTCAATTCATCGTTGACTTAATAAAAAATTTAACTCAACCAATTGTTCATGAAAATGTTTCTGTCGAGTTTGTAAAAGAGGGTGAGCAATGGCGAATTAATTTGGAATCTCCAAATATCAAGAAAATTATTGGAGATAGTAAAGAGGTTATCAGTTCAATACAACATATAGTTAGGGTGATTGTGTCAAAAAGGTTTCCTGGAGATAGAACTCATTTTGTATTGGATGTAAGAAATTTTCGTCAGCACAGAGAACAATTTTTAAAAAAATTTATATCAGCAAAAGCTCAAGAAGAAGTTTTATCCAAAGGTATTAGTCTGATTTTGTTAAATTTAACTAGTTACGAAAGAAGAATTGCCCACCAGATGATGAATGAGACTAAGGGTTTAGAGACTGTTAGTGTAGGTAGTGGTTTTGAAAGAAGGTTAATTATTAGACCAACTTCCGATATTGGTTCTGTTAATATGGAAAAAGCTATAGTTATTGATATAGATAAAGAGATACAAAGCTATCTTGACAAAAAGTAGTTTATCTTCTCCTCTCTCATAAGAGATTAGTAAGTATGCCCGAGAAGAAAATAAAACAGTTTGTTAAGCTAGTTATTAAAGCTGGAAAGGCCAGCCCTGCACCTCCAGTAGGTTCGACTTTAGGTCCTACAGGTATAAATTTGATGCAATTTTGTAAGGATTTTAATGATAAGACTAATACAATGTCGGGTAATGTTCCTGTAATAGTGACTATTTATGAAGATAGAACTTTTTCTTTTGAAATAAAAACTCCCGCAGTAGCTGATTTAATAAAACAAATATTAAACATAGATAAAGGTTCTGGAAATCCTAATAGAAACAAAATTGGTAAAATAACTAAAGCTCAACTAAGAGAAATAGCCACTAGAAAAATGGTTGATTTGAATTGCTATTCCATAGAATCAGCAGAAAAAATGGTTGTAGGTACTTGCAAAAGTATGGGTGTTTCGATTGTTGACTAGTTTTTAATCTGTAAATGTCTGAAAATAAAGAATCAGTTCTCAAACCCAATCATCTGAAGATATTGCAAAGTTTGTTTTTTTGGGCGAGGTTGGGCTCGGGTTTGGTTTTTGCTGGTTGCATATTGCAGTTGTATAATGGTGTGGGTTTAATAATTACTCAAAGGTCTTTTGCTGGTTTTTTTTAGTGATATTAGGTTTGGGTCTTGCTTGGTTAGGTTTTATTTTGATTAGACTTTCTAGATCCTTAGAAACACTAAAGCAAAATAGTTCGTTGAAACAAGTTAATGATTTTTTGTGGTCATTGGTTAACACAGTTAGGCTATTTTTTCAATCAATGGTTTTGTTTTTTATTTTCTGGATGATGCTTGTTGTAGTACTAACTATTTTGGCTTTTGCCAGAATTTCAGGAAAAATATAAATATTTTCATAAATATTTTAAGTTTTTGGCTATTTAGGTAGTATAAAAACTTTTAATAATATTTTTTATGACCCGAAAACCAGAAGGAATTTGTATTTTAGCAGGCAGTTCTGGTCGTGAGCTTGCTCAAGAAGTAATAACGTATTTACAAGCTGAAGAGATTTCGATGAATATTTTAAGATACAGTGATGGAGAGGTGGATGTAGAAATTGGAGAAACTGTTAGAGGGAAAGATGTGTTTATAATTCAGCCGACATGTCCGCCAGTCAATGAAAATTTGATGGAGTTATTGGTTATTATGGATGCTGTGGAGAGAAGTAGTGGCGGAAAAATAAACGCTGTTTTACCATACTATGGATATTCTAGAAAGGAGCGGAAAACTAAACCAAGAGATCCGATTACTGGTAAATTGGTTGCGGATATGATTCAAATTGCCGGAGGAGATGCGGCTATCTTAATAGAATTACATGCTACAGCAATTGAGGGTTTTTTTAATATTCCTACAAATCATTTAGAAACTACTAAACTATTATCCAATGCCTTCATTGAATACAAAGTTCGTACAGGTCTTGGTGAATATGTTACTGATATTTCCTTTGTTGAAACCGATATACAATATCGATCTCAATTTACTCGAAATCTAGTTGTTGTTTCACCTGATGTAGGTGGAGCCAGAAGAGCTAGGAATTTTAGTAGGTATTTAGGTCAAACGGATTTTGCGATTGTGGAAAAAAGAAGAATCGGACCTGATAAAAGTGAAACACTTTCGATTATAGGTGATGTTGAAGGTAAAGAAGTAATTATTGTGGATGATATGGTGTCTACGGGCGGTAGCATGACACCTCTTGTAAAATTACTCAAAAACAAAGGAGCAACCAAAATTTATGGAGCTGTTACACATGGTTTGTTTGTGTCTAATTCCGTAGAAAATTTAAGTAAAGCCGGATTTGACGCCTTTTTCTGTACAAACACTATTCCAGTCCCACCAGAAAAAAGGTGGAAAGGTTTACATATAATTTCTATCGGCCGTTATCTTGCAGCAGCCATTGAAGCAATTCATAACAATAAATCTTTGAATGAACTCGTTGGTAAAACAGGCTAGTTTTGATTGAATTCCAATTGCTTAATTTTTGTTTTTAAGTGTTTTTTCTTCTAGAGGTAATTTGTGTTCTTTTGAGCATTTTAAGTGTGGTGTTGCTTTAAAAATCTTATGTTTTTGGTTGACATTTATACTAAAATCTAAGTCAGATGCTTCTTAGCAATTTGATTATGTCTAATAAAATACCATCACAACAGATTATAGGCAGACTTTTAAGTAGTTTAAGAAGGTCTCACAAAATGAGTCAAGCTGAACTAGCCTCTAAATTAGGGATAGATACTAGTTTATTGACTGAAATTGAACTTGGGCAAAAGGATCTGGATAAAACTAATTTGTTTAAATTGGAGCAGATTTTTGGGAATTGGACCGAAAATGAGCAAATAGAGAAAAGTATTGATTTCAGAATTTATGGAGGTTTTCATCTTAATGGTACAGTTACTACTAATACATCTAAGAATGGAGCAATGGGCTTGCTTTGTGCGGCTTTACTAAACAAAGGCACAACTATTTTGCACGGTATTCCTAGAATTGAAGAAGTGAATCGAATAATTGAAGTTTTTGAGAGTATCGGAGTTAAGGTTGAATGGTTAAAACCAGGAACCTTAAGAATAACTCCACCAAAGGAACTGGATTTAGACAAAATCAATCGTGATTCGGCCACTAAAACTAGAACAATTCTAATGTTTTTAGGACCATTAGTGCATCTTAAAAAGCATTTTTTACTTCCTCACTCTAAAGGTTGTAGTTTGGGTAGAAGAACCGCTATTGCTCATATTTATGCTTTTGAAGAATTAGGGGTGAAAATAAAGTCCAGAACTAACGACTACGAAGTACAAGTAAAAAAACTAAAGCCAGCTGATATTGTAATGTATGAAGCGGGTGATACTTCAACCGAAAATATTTTGCTAGCAGCTGCCAAAATCCCTGGAAAAACTGTGCTTAGGTTTGTAACTTCTAACTACATGATACAGGAATTATGTTATTTTTTAGTTAAGTGTGGGGTTAAAATTGAAGGAATAGGAACTTCTACCTTAGTAGTGCACGGAGTAAAGGAAATTAATCAAGATATCGAATATTGTAATAGCGAAGATCCTATAGAATCTATGATGTTTTTGTCCGCAGCTGTTGTGACTAACTCACAAATTACTATTGAAAGATGTCCAATTGATTTTTTGTCACTTGAGTTGTACAAACTTAAAAAAATGGGTTTAAAATACAAACGGTCTAAAATTTACAAATCCAAAAACCAGCAAACAAATTTAGTCGATATTACAGTTTATCCTTCAACACTAAAATGCCCAGAGGAAAAACTACACCCTCTACCATATCCCGGAATTAATATAGATAATTTACCCTTTTTTGTACCGATTGCCGCGGTATCTAAAGGTGAAACTTTGATTCATGATTGGGTGTATGAAAATAGAGCGATTTACTACATGGAATTGACTAAGTTAGGAGCTAAGATGATTTTAGCAGATCCGCACAGAGTTTATATATATGGTCCAACAAATTTTAAACCAGCTCAAATTGTGTGCCCTCCTGCACTCAGACCGGCGATGATAATTTTAATTGCTATGCTTGCAGCTAATGGAGTGTCAATTTTGAGAAATGTTTATTCTATTAGTCGAGGATATGAAGAAATAGCTGAGAGACTGAATAAATTGGGTGCTAAAATTGAAGTTTTAAGTAGTTTTAATTAAAATGCTAATGAATAAGTTTTTTAAAAGCTGTCCTACAAAAACCTGAGTGGCGATGGTTTATTTTGTTGTTAGTTTTAGTTTACATAGTTAGTCCTACTGATTTGTTGCTAGAAGCAATGTTAGTACCTATCCGATTTAATTGATGATGGTGTTTTATTAAGTTTTGTTGTACCTACTCTGGTTGCCATTAGAAAAGAAAAAACTAAAAAACACCAAAAACTAAAAAATAACAATTTGTAATTACTAAATTGTATAAAACCGCTAACAAAAATTATTTTACTTAAACTTAATTTTCCCTACTTTTAAACAACAAGATGTGATTTTATTTTAGCAGCGGAGTAAGTTTTTGAGTCTGTACTAATAAACCATCTATGTAAGTAGAGAACAACTCAAAACACGTGTTTTTGGTATCAAACTAATACGAAATTGCTTTGGAGTTACTTTTTTATAAAAATATTTTTTTATTTTTTCTAAAATATTCAAAGAGAATTTATTTTATGATTTTGTTATGCCAAAAACATTGGCTACTCTCCAAAATTAACCTGGAAATATCATTTTAAATTGACTTTTCAAAAACACTTCGAAAATATTGAAAATAATTTTTTGACAAAATTTAGTTTTAAGAGAGAAGTTAGCTTTTAATATTTATTAATTTATTAGATTTATAAAAACAACTGTTTTTGGTTGTCGTATGGTTGGTTCCACATACATTTACAAGGTTAATTTTTTATAAGGTTAATTTTATCTTCTTTTCCTAGCAAAATTATTTTGATTGATATTAATACTCAAAAAGCCCAGGAAGACTTGGAGTTATTAGCCGAAGTGCGATTTTTGTCAAAGATGTAGAAATTGTAGCTGGCAGTTGATCTGAGGTTAAAGATAGTGATTTAATTTAGTTGTTAATACCGCGTTTACCTAGAAAGCCAGCATGCAAAAAGCCGTTTAGAACTAATCTAAACTAATATCAAGACTTTTGCTGAGTTTATACCCCAAATAGTCAAATTTGCTCCAAATGCTATGATTTAGTAGTATTTAATCTAGTGTGTAATGACTTTAACTACAATCAAATACGGAAAATTGGACTTTTCTCAG
>CAKZLR010000004.1 GCA_937127165.1 uncultured Candidatus Peregrinibacteria bacterium | reverse complement strand
ACTAGATTGCTAGCAACGTAATCGGTAGCAATTGCAAAAACATAATCTAAATAAACATCTCTACCTGTAAGTTTGGTATATTGCTGGGTGATACTTAGAAATATGTCGAAAGGTAAACTAAAAGCTAGATTAGCAAAATCTAAATGATAATGTCCAATTTTTATATCGTCAAAATCGATTACTCCGTTCAAATTTTTGGTCTCACATTCTAGAATAATATTTTTGATATGTAAATCGTTGTGTAAAAGTACTGGCAAATACTTTTGACTAAGACTAAGATGTTGAACAGCTATTTTTGCTTGAGACTCTACAAAAGCTTTAAGTTGAGCGTCTAAATTAAGTTTCAAAAACTTTTTCGTTTCGGTTTTTATATCCTCAATTTCCTTTTGGTAATCAAATGTTGGTACCCCAATATCCATTAATTCTTTCAGGTTTATTGCTGAATGTAATTGATTTAAAAAATTTGCTAAGTCGTAAGATATTCTTTGTTTTTCGGTATTTGTAAAGTTTACAAAATCAAATTTAGTGTAACTACAAGCTAAAATAGCTGGATAAATAGAATAACAATAAGTTGGGTTAATGTAATGAATGGTCGGTAATTTATAGCTAATCTTAGGGCTGAGTTTTTGTAAGACTTGTTTTTGGATTTTTATAAATGGATTTATCTGTTTAGGAAATCTAACTATAAGACTATTGTTAACCAGAAAGACATAATTTCGCCATCCTTCGGGAATCTTTTTAATCGTTTTAATTTGTAGATCCGGAAAGTCAGATTTAAGTATTTTTTTGATATTTTGTGGTGTCATTTTTAATTATAGTATGGGGATATTCAAGCTCGGTTTAGACATACTTTAATCGCTACTAATCGCTATAATTTACAAACTCTTGCACAAGTTCTTGCCAAACTGTTTTTTCATCCCACTCGATTATACCGTGTGGTTGAGTTAAACCTTGTTCAGAGCCAACACCAGTAGAAACGATTAGAACTTTTTGATTTGCTAGAGTGCTGGCTATTTCCAGAGCTTTTTGCATTGCCAGCCTACGATTTACTATCTTAAAGAATTTTTTACCTTCCTCTTTTTTAAGGCAATTTTGAGCCAACAAATCAAGAATTTCGTGAGGACTATCTCGCTCATCATAATTATCTGTAGTAATGACTGTAAAGTCTGTTTTTTTGAAACTAAGTTGCCCCATAATTGGCTTTTTCCAATCATCTCTACCAGCCCCATCAGCTGATAAAACATGAATTACTTTCTCAAAGAATCCTTGCTTTTTCCAATTTTCAATAGTCTGCAAGAGTTGTTTCATACTCTCTGGTTCATGGGCATAATCAACCAAAATAGACAGATCTTTGATATTTTTTACAGTTTGATGTTGGATTACAAAATCCATTCTACCCGGAACCGTTTGCAAATTTTTGATATTAGGCAACAGTTCAGAAACTGAAACACCACCAACCAAGCTGGCTGCATAAATCGCAAATAGAGTATTTGCTATATCAAAATCACCTATTAACTGAGTGTCAAAAATTTTATTTTGAATTTGAACTTGTTTAAAAATACCCGTTTTAGATGGAATGATACGATAATCCTTAGAGCTTATCAACTTTTTACGATTTGAGTCTTTGTGCTTAACATTTTGCCACATAAAATCGGTTTCCCAGTCATCTTCGTTACCTATAAAATAACCTTCTTTTTTTAAGTTTTTAAACAAAATAGCTTTGGCTTTGCGATAATTTTCCCAACCTCCATGGGCCTCGAGATGCTCGGGATAAAGATTTAGAAAAACAGCCACATCAAAACCCCCAATTCCAAAATGCCTATTTTGCTCTAAACCCTGACTAGTCATCTCGATGACAGCCACTTTGCATCCATTATCTACCATCTCTTTAAGATATTTATGCATCAAAACTCCGTCTAACGAACTCATTTTATACTTGTTTAGAAACTCTTGTTGTCCAGTGTTAATTACAGAACTGCTAATATAGCCTGTTTTCACACTAACCATATTCAAAATTCTACCACAAAATACTGTGGTTGTAGTTTTACCCTTAGTCCCTGTAATACCAATTACTTTTAGCTTTTTAGCTGGAAAACCGTAGTAAATAGCCCCTAAATAAGTTCTAATTCCATGATAAAAAGGCCTGATAGTTCTAGTTACTTTGGTTCCTATGATTTTTTTGATTAACTGCGTTATTTTTTTCATATTTACTAGAAAACTTACAATAATACATTTCTGTCAACTTTTGTCTATGGGTTTTTATTTTAGAGCTGATATTTAAGAATTATCATAATTAACAAACAACATTAATTAAAATAACTTAGAAGAATGACTTATTCTTTATTGAAAGACTTGATATAGGACAGAAGAAGAGGAAGAAATTTAAAAAATTTAAATCAATATTTACCTATCTACCAACTATGGTATTTGAATCTATCATTGGAATATGTTTAGATGTTTTACGAATTTATCAAATAATAAAATAAATAGAAAATAATGATTAAAAATTTTTATTATTTTTTGTCTCATCTACATTGTGTTTGGTGATTATTACAAGTAGTATAATATCTGTTTTTACTCAACAGAGTTAGTTTAATACTAATTCATATAAGATTCATATAAGTGTATATAAAAGTAATTGTAATAATTCTTCAATTCAAACTGCTATAACTAGTCGAATTGATTCTATTATTAATAATAGATGTATTCAAAATGAAAATTTTTTCTGGTTGTTTTTAAGCTTGTGCTATTTTGGCTGAAAGGTGCGACAGATAATTTTGATTATAATAACCACATTCCTGTGGTAAAGATATAAAATTCAACTCTACAGAAGTAAAAATATGTGTTTGCAATCCAGAAAAAACCAATTAAAGATAGTTTTTGCAAGTTACACCGGGTATCTGTGAGGAATTAAATTTAATTGTGAGATCTAAAAGTAGACCCTAGGATAAAAAATAATATGGTTCTTTTAAATTTTAAATAGTTGTTATAATCTCCTTTCCTTAAAGGAAGATCAACAAATATCTTTTTGTGTTCATGATGTTGCTTGGGTATTGTTAACATTAAGGATTTTATCTGCCCCAATAAGTTTTACATTCGTGGCATTAAATAACTTACTAAATCAGGGGTCAAGCTGGTATAGAAATTTCATTTAGAGCGAAACTACGAGATATTTTAATAAATAAGTTTATTTTTTATAGATTTACCGAGGGTAAATAGTTTTAACTATAAACCCTTTTTTAAAGTTTTTGATTTTAAATATCTCAAGAAGTTGTATATTCCTTCTGTAAAATTTCTAAATCCTTTATTTAACACATACTAATCTCATTTAATTTGACATGAGAGCTTCTTTTAACTATACTACAAATTGACAGTTTAATAAGTTAGATCTTATCCTAATAACCACTGTTTTTTATGTGTAAAATTAGTTATTTTCTTAGTAATTGTACAATGGTTGTGTTTTTGTCATCTTCTATTTTTGCTAGTTTGCCAGCTTTTAGTCAATCCGAGTTAGAAAATACCCAAATTATTGCTACTAACGAAGAAATAAATAATACTTCTGAATCAGAAATTACTCAAGAACCAAACCTTATTTCTATCCAATCGATTGAGCAGATTCAAACTGAAAATACACCCGAAGAGAGTGTGAATGCCGCGTCAGAAAATTGGCTTCAAAACGAAAAGAGTCCAACTAATCAAAGTGATCTAGGTCATTCAGAAAAACAAGATAATAATCCTAGAGAAAAACAAAAACTAAATTTGCGAATTATCGAGCAAGATACCCGAAGAACTTTTGAAAATATCAGACTTCACGAAACTTACAAATATCCCTTAAACCAAGATGTACAAATCACTTTTACCAAATTTGACCCAAATCAACTCAACCCTAGTTTTAGTTTTGATACCAAAGAGGTGTGGGTAGAGGGCCAACTTGCTACTGGTTACGAAATCAAATCTAATATGACTAATGGTAACTTTGAATACACTTTAAGGTTGCCAAATCCCACCAATTCCACTGCAGCCAAAGTTAAATACAGTGAAGATCAGGGACAAAACTTTAAGGAAATTATAGAAAAAACTGTAGGCACCGAATTTATTGAACTAAAAAACCTAGACCACTTCACTATTTTTGTGGTGGTACCAGATGATATTAAACCACATAATTGGACTTCTATCGGCTCATCCACTCTTTCCGGGTGGCGGATGGTAGGGTTGGGAAATGCCTCCACTGTTTTAGCCAAAGTAAGTGATTATGGTGTGTCTGAAAATTTTGGACCTCATAGTATTAGAACTACAAGAATAGGTGGTTCTGGCATAAACCGATCGTTTCTAGGTTATTATGAACCTAGTCGAACATTAAATTCTATAGAGCAAATAAAATGGAATCAATATACAGTTCGAGGTAACGACTCTTATTTGAATATTTTTTTAGTGAATCCTACGTTTACACAGACTGCAACTGTTGTGTATCAACCACCTCAACCTGTTGGAGTTTGGTCTGAGAAAGTTTTTGATTCTAATACTAATTCTAACTTGTCGATAAGAGTAGGAAGTAGTTCGCCCACTAATGTAACATATTCAGGATTGATGTCTAACTATGGAAATTGGTTGATTGTGAATCATTTAACTAATTTAAATTTCATAGGGGGTATAGTACTAGTTTCAGGTTCTTCCTCACCAAGAACACCTCAAGAACATTTTTTTGATGGGGTGACCATTAAATTTATTGGAGAGAATCCTTTATATTTTGACTTTGAAAATCGAATTCCACCTGAGCCTGTGCAAATTAATTTTGGTTATAACACCCTTCATAATTCTTCAAGTGACCCACAATGTGGAGTTACAGCAAGCGATATTTCAGTAAGTGACATTGCCTCCAAACAAATCATCAAGTGGTCTAAAGTTCCGGGTGCTGTGAGGTATCAAATACAGAGTTATAAATTAGATACTACTACTAATACTTGGCAAAAATATGGATCTCCATATAATCCTGCTATAGTTGCTGCTGGTGATCCAAATATTTCTTTTAATGATTCCTCTGATCCGATTGTCTATAGTACGTATGTGATTGATGAAGGAGTTTACACTTACCTTATTCAAGCTTTTGCTGCTGATGGACACTTGGTTGGTCAATCTACATACATTAATGAAATTACTGGTGCAGCTCCAGGTAGTGCTTGTGTTTTTATCGTGGATAGAAAAGCTTATATTTATTGGTATAAAGTGCAAAAAGATGATATTTTTTCGGCCGAGAATTTGTTAGCAGGTAATATGCAACCTGCAGACTATCCAGGCAGACTACAGATTTTTGACTCATCAAACAATCTTGTAGGGACAATAGACAATACCGATCCTAATTGTGATACTGTTCAAGTTTTTAATGGTACTTCTGATTGCCACAAAACTAATGGTTTAGCGGTCGAACCGGGTTTATATTCAGTAAGAGAAATAAATGTACCTGCTGGTTATGAATTTTCTTGGGCAAGGTGTATGTCAGATCCTCGTAATACTAACGGTGCTGTGGCAGTATGGGGACCTGATGCTGAAGTTGTAGGAGCAAATAGTGTATATACTAACGGTAGTTTTGGACAAACCAATTTTAATATACAAGCTGGTCAAAAAGTGCATTGTGTTATACATAATAAAAAAATTCAATATCCTTCATACTCCGAACGGAGAGGTACTATTCAAATAACTAAAAAAGATGATGGTAATCAAAATTTATCAAATTGGCAGTTTCAAATCAAAAGAGTGGGTGGGTCTATCGAGAGTTTGAATGTGTCAAATAGACAAGGTTCTTCTACCCCAGATTTGCCTGCTGGAAATTATAAAATTACTGTGAGTGGAACATACAATTATGGACCGAATATCGTTGCTGATGCTGGTTATAGTTTGAGGGACAATTCAGAGTTCAATTCACCAACATGGTGGCCAAGTTATTTGGTTGTAAATTATGGTACTCAAAAATGGTTAAATGCATATAATTGGATGATTATTGATCATACAGCTCATCAAGGTCTATCTACGACTGTACAACCTTTTTACGATCAGGGGATTGATTTAAGTTTGAGAATAAACGATGTGTGTGCTGTTCCCAGTGCTCCTGCTAATTGTACATCTAGCAATAAAACTTCTGGTTTGATTTATTGGGGAGAATTTAATCCATCTCATGAATATACAATCAACTACCAACATACTGGTGGTCCAATTACTTTTAGTATTCGTGACAACGCCTATAGTGACAATAGTTCAGGGAACATAAAAATCACCATAGAGACTATAAATGAATTTGAGATTACTGACACAAATGGTATAGCAACATTTACCGTTCCAGTTGGTACATACACCTTATCCGAAATAATGCAAGAAGGATGGGAGCTAAGTTCTATAACAGGGTGCACCCAGACAGGAGAAATGGCTTCTTGTACTGTTACCGTAACAGAGCATGAAACTACTAAAGTTACTTTTGTTAATAAGAAACAAGATATTGGTGATGAAGGTTCTGGTGATGAAAGCTCAGGAAATAGTTCAGGAAATGATAAAAATAACGGTGGTAGCGGAAGTTCTGGTAACCAAAATACTGGCAATGGAAGTAATAATACCCAAAGTTTAAGTAGTGGAAATACCGTAAATACTAACTTCGTTTTAAGTAATACTGAAAATGACTATGAGAATGACGATTCAGATAGTTCACAAGCATCTGTAGAAGTTGATACCAAACTACCATTAGCAGAAATAGATGAGTCTATACTACCAATAGTATTGGGTAAACAAGAAGTTGTTGAAGATATTGGTAGATGTGAAGAAAACAACTTCCCATGGTGGCTGGTTCTGTTGCTAATTTTATCAGCTACTTCTTCCATGGTATACTTGGTAATGGATAATAAACAACAGCTCAAAAAAAGAGATGAGCAGGATGAGTGATTTTAGAAAAATCTTTAATTTTTAACTTTTTGTAGTATGCAACTCTTCAAAATTTTAATCATGATAATGTCAGTAGTTTTTGTAATTATCGCCGCTTGGTTATATTTTAGTCGTGATTTTACTTGTGAAAATCAACCTTGGTGGATTGTGCTTGTTTTAGGTTTACTTAATATAGCTCTAACGATTATTTTATTCACTCGCAGGCAGAACCTAGAAGAAAATCGTCGGCAACGTGGGTTATAGCAAATATCTTATTTAGATTTTTTAAAAAATGGCTATAATCGTAGTTGTATGTCTCATATTGAGACGGTGGGGTTACTTAGGTATATGTTCTATTGGATCTGCTACTACTTTTTTAGCTTGGGTTTTGTAGAACTGGCTTTTGATACTCACTAAATCTATAGATCTTCCTTGATCAAGGGTTTTTCACAGTATATAGCATCCTTTTTGATGATTTTGCCATCATTTTGGCTACACCGACACTTTACTTTCAAAGACAAAAATCATCGTCCCAAAAGTATTAGCAAAAACATTTTCAAGGTTTATTTTGTTTATATGTTGCCACTTCTAATTGCTTCATTATATACATTTTTAGCGTTTCAATTTGTTATTTTTATAACCAATTTTAATCTAAATCTTACAGAAACATCCAACCTGCCGCTTGGCAAGTAGGAGTTGTGATTTACTGGGCTGTTAGTTGGTTTTGTTTGTAACTACCTTGGTTAAAGACTGTGGATTTATGAAAGGTGATGAGTCTATTCCAGACTTTTAAAAAACTTGATATATTTAAATTTACTCTGTGGTAAAGTTCGACCTAAAAGTTTAGATAGATAAATAATCAATTAATTTGAAATTTTTTGACAAAAACTATTAGTTTATTCATATTTTTCATTAAGGAATTTTTAATTTATCTTTATGAAATTTAAAATTAAAACAAAGTTTTATCTTTTTCTTCATTGTCTTTTTCTTTTTTTGTTTTTATTTAGCTTAACTATCAACTTGATCTTGGTTCAGGCTAACTGGAGAACTAAATATGACCAACAAAAACAAGAAATTAATAGTCAGATGGACAGAGTTCGTTCTGAACTTGATACCACAAAACAAAAAATGGCTGATCTTAGGTCCATTAAGTCTTCTCTTAAAGAACAGATAGCTCAGGTGAAGCTGGAAATTAAAAGTTTAGAGCAATTAGCAGCCGAAATAGAGCTAGCTATTGACCAAATTAACTCTCAGATAATAGTTAAAGAGGAAGAACTCGACAATTTGGAAGATCAAATGAGGCGACTTTTAAGGGAGATCCAAATACAACAAAAAATTAGTCCGATCGAGTTGGTTTTAACTAGCCAAAGCTTGGGTGAAGCAATCAGCAGAGTTTATAACCTATCTGCACTTCAGGTGAGAGTTGGCGAAATCAAGCAAGAAGTGATGATAACCAAAAACGAGCTAGAAAAAAATAAAGCAAAGTTAGAAGAAAGTAAAAAAGCCTTGGAAGAAAGCAAAGCTTTAGCAGATAGCAAAAAAAGTGGGTTAGAAGCACTATTGATACAGACTGAAGGAGAAGAATCTAAGTATCAGGAATGGCTTAGGGCTTTACGGGATCAAGAGAGACAACTAAAGGCTAGAGAGGCTGAAATTCAAAAAGAAATGGAAGCAGAAGAAAAAATAAGAAACACCCCACCACCTGTAACAGGTGGTACTCCTCCGGCCAACCCTCCAGCACCGGGTAATTGTTGGTTTGAGGATGGTGGAAGCATCAGTGCTAATTTAATTAAACCCACTCAAGGTGCTATTACCGGAACTTTTGGTTGTCCACCTAGTTTGTATCTTGCTGGATTACCTCATGATGGTATAGATATAGCTAACTCAGTGGGCACCCCAATTTATGCAGCAGCTAGTGGGGTTATTGAGCGAAAAGGTTTTGAGCCTGGTGGTTACGGGTATTTCGTAATAATTAAGCATAATATAAATGGGGAAAGATTTTATTCTCTGTATGCCCACCTATCGGAACCTAGCAACAGATCTGTAGGCGAAGTTGTTAGTCAAGGAGATGTGATTGGCAGCATGGGTAACACTGGCTGGACCACAGGTCCACATCTTCATTTTAGCCTACTTTCTTCAACATATGAGACTACTGGAAGCGCCGGCTGTGCATGGGGTGCTTCTAAGTGTTATAATCCTGCTAGATTTATTAGATTTTGAGATATTTTTACTTGAGTAGTTTATAAACAAAATTGTTATTCATATTTTGTATTATAATTTTGTATTATATGTATTATAAGGAATGATGTCTTTTAATTTTAAGCTCGATGTTAGAAAACCAAATTTTAGACTACAGAAAGAAACCAAACAGAGACTCACTCCACAAAATTTATCACTTATTTTTGTCATTTTAGCTTTGGTTCTGTCCTCTATAATCACATACCCTTTGATGAAAGTTTTTTCTGGAGAGGAGGGTTGGGTGTTAAATCAAGGTATCGTGTTCTTTACCTTAGGTCCTGTACAAGTACCTTTTTTGGGTTTTATTAATATTGGAGAAGTTGGACTAAGATTCTATGCTTTGATGGTTCTAATTGGTATTTTATTTGGCTATTTTTTAGCTATTTATTTAGCAAATAGAACAAAATTATCCACCGGAGTTATAGATACTATATTCTTAGGTTTACTAATTTTTGGTTTAGGTGGAGCGAGAATAGTTTATGTTTTGTTTAATCTAGAATTTTTTTCAGAAAACTGGATAGAGATAATTAATCTTCGAACGGGCGGTATGTCTTTTTTTGGGGCCGCTTTGTTTGGGGGTTTGTATGTTTTGTGGTATGCTTACAAGCACAGATTTAATCCGTTTGAATTGTTAGACATAATTGCTCCGTCTGTACTTTTAGGTCAGGTAATTGGTAGGTGGGGTAATTTTTTTAATTACGAAAGCTATGGTCCTCCAACAAACCTATTTTGGGGCATGTTTGTACCAGAACCAGCTAGACTGGCTAACAAATATGAACATAACCTAAATGCTGAATTTTTTCATCCAACTTTTTTGTACGAAAGTTTGCTTAATTTTGGGTTATTGATCTATTTATTATGGAACTATGACAAACTAACTAAAAATAAATCTGGTTTTATATTTGCTTATTATGCTATTGGTTATGGGACGATTCGCTTTTTTCTAGAATTTTTAAGATTGGATGCTTTAACTCTTGCTTTACCTCACTTTTTACATTTTAGCCCAGTTAGTGGAGTTGTTTTTGACAAAATTTTAGTCAGTCAAGTGTTTGCATTTGTATTTGTTGTCATTGGATTTTGGGTAATTTTAAAAAGGAAAAAGGTTCTATTTTTAAACAAATCAATGAAAGAAATAAAGACTTAAGTATAAATATCTGTAGTTTATTGCTATAGATATTGGGAGTATAATTTGTTTACAAAACTTATTATTAAAGTTTGGTGTTTTTGTGGGTAGATGAATTAGATTGATTAAAAAATGTATGGAGGAATTTTCTTTTTAACTAAAACTATGCTTAAAACTCAATTTTTATATTACTTACTTTTTAGTAAGTGATATTTAGTTTTTATTAAAGTTTAAAAAAAAAGTTTAAGACTAGTACTTTTATTGTGATATTGTCAAAACTGAATATTTTCCTAATTCTGTTACCATGAAAATTGTGTTAAATAATATTCGTTCTGGCTGGAATGTAGGAGCAATCATGAGGACTTGTGATGCAATAGGTGCTGATTTGGTATTAGTTGGATACACCCCACGACCTGTAGGTTCGACCTTAAAAATAATTCAAAAAACAGCTATAGGCGCCGAAAAAACAGTTTCTTGGAACCATTTTACTTGTTGGCAAGAAGTTTTGGAAAACTTTCAAAATTACACACAAATAGGTATAGAAATTAGTAAAAGCAGTCAAAATATTTTTAATTTTCTTAAGCTAAGTAAAATTTATACTACCGAAAAAAAAGGTTTTAACCAAGATTATCAATTGCAGTCTAATTTTTCAACAAAAGGCACAACAAAAATACACACAATCTATCTTGATAAAACCCTTCTTTGGTTTGGGAATGAAATACACGGTTTGGAACCTAGTTTGTGCAAACAATTAGATTTTGAGTTGCACCTTCCTATGTATGGATCTAAAGAAAGTTTGAATGTGGCTAGTACGGTTTGTGCGGTTGGTTATTTATTATTGAGCAGGGTAATTGAATAATACACTATAAAATAAAAACAACAATTATATGTTCAGATTAAATTGTTTAAATAAAAATAATTTTACAAAACTTAAGCTAAATTACTTGTGGATAAAATAGTTATACACAACAACTTGTTTATGTTTTTTTATATACTTATTAAAAGATTTATAAAATACCTTTTTTCTTTTATTTAAAGGCTTTTTTAACTAGCAAAACAACTTTTTATTGACAGATAAATTTTTATTTTACACAATATACTCGAGATTTGAGGTTAGTCTTTTTCAAAGAGTTTCCTCGAAATCTTATTTTACAGTCGGTTTCAGAGCTTACCTCACTAGTATAGTTAATTTGACTTTTAGTCACATTAGCTATTTACCTTTTCTCTAAAATCTAGTCGTATGGAATCCTACCTAACTACGACTAAAAATAAATAAAAATAAATATAAAAATAAAACTTTTTAAGCTTTTTTACTTTTACAAAAAAACAAAAAACAAAAATAAAAAAGAGGGAAAGGGTAAATAAAGAGGGTAGGCTCAAAAGTACAAGGCATCTAATCTCAAGGTTTTGGTTTTAAGCTGTTATGGGGGATATAGATGCCTTTTATTTTTGCCTTGTTTTCTTGAAACAAAAGATTTTTATATTTTTGAGATACGAATGTCAGTTACGATTTTATTCTTCTAAAAAGTATTGTGCAAAGAGACTCTTTTTTACTAAAATTTTACTAAAAATTCCTAATAATTCCTAATAAAAATTTTTAAGGCTATTCGATACATATAAATTTACTTGTATTATTGGTTTAATCTTTCACATTAATTTGAATTTTTATATTTACAACTCACTGCCTTTTATTACAGCAGAGAATTTTCTAATACTGCTTTGTGCTTTAGAATGTTTTTCTGGAGATCAAAGTGTTTTTTAACTACTTCTTGTAAAGCTTTTTTGTATTTAACATCCTGATACTCATCTATATTGCCAATAAAAAAATTTAATTTTTCTATAAATTCTGATGGGTTATATAAATCAAACATTAGAGATTGTTCTAATTTAGGACTAACTGACTTAATCTCTAAAAAAGTATCAATATTACTAGATAAAACAGGAATTCCAAAAGACCAGCTTTCAACCATGCTTATACCGAAACTTTCTTCTTTGCTTGGGAAAATAGATAAATCGATATTACTATAAAAATCTTTTTTATTAGTAACATAACCAAGCCAGAAAATTTTGAAATTAGGACTACTTACATATCTTTTCTGTAATTGTTCTTTTAGATTACCTTCACCTCCGATATATAGTTCAATAGGAAGTTTTACCTGACCACTCTTTTCTGTTAAAATTTGCAGAATTTCTCGTAGTCCTTTTCTAGAATCAATTCTACCGAGATAGCCTATTTTTAATTTACTTCTATCACTTTTAGTTTTTTCATTAAAATTTATTTTTTGAGGTATGATGACACCATTACTTATCACCACAGGTTTAGCTGGTTTAATACCTGGGTTTACAAAACTACTAAGACTAGATTTAGAATTAAAAATAACTGGGTATTTTTGCCAAAAATATTTTAAAACAAAAAATAATGGACTTCTAGTAATAACTTTACTACAGTTTCTGTGTACCATAAAAACTACTTTTTTTGGACAAAATACCTCTATCCAAATTAGCATGAAAGATATGTCTGTGTAAGGGGGTAAGTGCATCCAAATAATATCACTATTTTTGATTATTTTATAGTTTTTTATAAAACTTTTTAAAGATAATAAAAATGATATAGGAAATAGTAAAATATTTCTGATTGTAACTGGTTCGAAGCCGTGGTTTGCTTTAATAGTTGGCTGTTTGTTATCTGTAAAAATTTGGCGCCAAGAATCAGTCGAACCAATTAAAAGGTGTTTGTATTCTGGAGAATTTATAATAAAATTATTAATGAAATATTCTGTACCTCCAAATTGTGATGTTGTCAGAGAATGTAAGTACAAAATCGTTTTAGGCATGTTAGTTTTTAGTTTCAAACTATTTATCAATGTTTCCATTTCTCCCTAGTTCTTTTTGCGCTCTCAAAACTTCTATAATAAATTGTTTCATTTTTAACGGATCTTTTTTGCCAGCTGTAGATTCAATACCACTAGACAAATCTACCCCAAATGGTTTGTAGGTAAGTATTTTTTGATAAATATTCTGTGGGTTCAAACCTCCAGCTAAAATAATCGGAATGTTTGTTTGGGACATTCTCTTGTAAGAATTTAGTCTTTTTTCAGGGTCATAATTAGCAAAATTTTCTTTGGGAAGATCAAAGATAACCTTATCTATACATATTTTATATTTTTGAAAGTTGTCTATATTATTAGAATTATTTAAAATGTTGAAAGCTTTCCAAACCTCTATTTTTCCTTTAAAAATTAAGCACATTTCGGGAGTTTCTTGCCCGTGGAATTGAATTATATCAAATACCCCACTATTTACAATCTCTTTTAACATCTTCGGATCAGCATCAACTACTACGGCCACTGTTTTCTTGTTAGACTCTGTTTTTACAATTTCTGCTAGTCTTACACCCTCTTTTAAACTGATAAGTCTTTTACTAGATCTGGCTGCGACAATGAAACCAAGGTAATCTATCGGCATTTCTATCGCTTCTAAAACGTCAGTTTGGTTTGTAAAACCACAAAACTTAATTTTCATTGTGTGCAGCTTTTTTTATAATCATATGGTCATGGTGCACGATAGAGGATTCGAACCTCTGACCCCTTCCACGTCAAGGAAGTGCTCTACCGCTGAGCTAATCGTGCAGTAAATTGTGCAGATACGATTACTAGCAAGATAATAATTACATAATTTGTCAAATTTTGTAATACTAGTTTTTAAGGAGTATCGCGACAGAATTTTAAATTCTGATTCTAATTTATAAAGTAGTTGTTCTAGATTAGTAAAAAGGACTTTGTGACGACAAAATTTGCTGATTATTTTTTGTTATGGTTGTTTAGTTGACTTTCTATAAAGCTAAAACTTTTTAGATTAGGTCGGAAAGTTTAGATTTAAAACTAAGAACCAAGATAGTGCATAATATAAAATAAAGAATTCAATTTTTCAAAAAGATTTCTAGTACTTTGTTAGAGTTTTTAACTTAAATTTTTTAAATAAGGTGTTCAAAATACTATTAATAAGGAATTTTATAGTATGTAATATACTGATTTATAATGCATGCGGGTGATTTTAAGAGATATTTAAACGATAAAACAATCTTAAGGTATGATATAGATACAAAAAAAGCTGCCAAGAGGCAGCAGAGATAGAAAACGAAATGTTATTTACTGTACAGAATTCTTGAGCGTTTTTCCTGCTTTAAAGCTAACGGTTACAGACTCAGGAATTTGAATTTTTTCACGAGTCTGGGGGTTTACACCTTGGCGAGATTGTCTGACAGTTTTTTTAAAGGTTCCAAAACCAGTAATGGTAATTTCATTACCCTTTTTAAGGTTTTTGGTAACTATATCAACAAAAGATTTTAAAAAGTTTTCAGCCTGAGTCTTGGATACACCCAAAGATGTAGCAATTTCTTGCACTAAGCCTGTTTTGGTTACTTTAGTTTTTTTAGACATATGCTTAATAAAAAATAACTTGCTAAAAATAAGTGCCTGAAGGGCGACTTGGGAATCTTTGGAAAATTTTTTTGTTTTTGACAAGAGCAAAATGCCTAAAACAGCTTAAAATAAGTAGCAATATCAAGATACATTGATAATAAGTATGTTAACAGACGTTGTGTTATTACAACAAACAAACAGGAAAGATCGGTAGAGATAGCCGAAAAGTGACTCTAGTTAAATAACTTCGAATGCATAGTCTATCGGTTTATGATTTGACACAAAGTAGACAGATCAGTGTTAGAAAAAATTTCGTCAAACTGTTTTTGAGTGCATATAATTTTTTTCAAACTGTCCATTTTGCAAGCTACGGAACGAATTTTGGGATTTTTACTAATATCTAGTTCAGTCAATAAATTATTTTCACAATTTATAGCTTCCAAATTTGGATTTTGAGACAAGTCAAGATATATCAGTTCATTTTCTTGACACTCTAATTCTTCTAAATCTGGATTATTGTGCAAATCTAATTCAGTCAGGAAGTTATTGTTACACCACAATTTTTTTAATTTATAATTTTGTTTAAGATTAAGTTGATTTAGTTGGTTAAACTCACAAGACAGTCTTTCTAAATTTGGGTTTTGGGATAAATCTATCTGGCTAATTTTATTATTAGCAAATCTTAATTTTACTAAATTTAAGTTACATGAGACATCAATTTCAGTTAGGTGATTTTCGTGAACCCATAGTTCCTTTAACTTAAGGTTTTTAGAAACATCAAGTTTACTTAAATTATTGCGGTGACAATATAAAATTTCTAAATCTAGATTACGGCTGACATCTAAATTCTTAATAAAATTGTGAAAACAAGCTAGTGATTGTAGTTTGGAGTTTTGAGAAGTGTCTAAAAAGGTCAATTGATTGCTAAAACAGTACAATAATTCAAGTTCCAAATTTTTACTGATATCTAATTCTGTGAGGTAATTTTCATGACAATACAGTTTTTTTAGTCTAGGGTTATAACTAACATCCAAACTGGTTAGTTGATTGTAGTTGACCCATAATTCTTCCAAAAGTGGGTTATTTTGTAGGTTTAAGGTTGTTAGATAATTATAATCAGCCCAAATTTGTTTTAGATTTGGGTTTTGTGAGATATCAAGCTCGGTAAGCATAGCTTCGCCGATTCCTAATCTTTCTAATTTGGTTAAACCAGCTAGACTAAGAGGTCCTCCTGGGTGTAAACCATCTCCTAAATCTATAGCCACAAATTCTCCATCAATAATTTCTGGTGGACAAGCAACCCAGTCATGACTCAAAATCTTTGCAATAGCCCGATCCGGTGGCAAATCAGACTGTTGACTAAAGGATTGTACCCAAGAATTTTGTAGAAGTTTTTGAATAAAAGATAATTGTTGGTTGTTATGATTATCTAAAATCAACGAGTTTTGACCCATTGTAAGTTACAGATTATGAGTTCGATTTATATTTTTCCAGAAATGTTTTGTCAAACAACAGCCATAAACATCTGAAGTGTTTTTATTTCTGGATTACTTTTTAAAGTAAAGCTTCAATAATATCAATAATAATGCGTATTTATTCTTAATTTATTACTAGTTCGTGAATAATTGTTTTAACAAATAGGATACTAGTTTTACTTTATAGTACATTTTTTCTGCAAGAGTTTTGTTGATTTGACATTGCTAAAAAATTCTAGACATTATATCGTTTTATGAGTTATAAGTTAAAAAGACTAAATACTATGTTTACTATATTTTAATTTTATGACTTTTTATAGTTTGACTAACCCTTCTATTCAAGTAAATTTCGAAACTGCTTTAATAGAGGGCTTGGCTTCTGATGGTGGTTTATTTTATCCTAGTTTTATTCCTATTTTTTCTTCAGTTGAAATTAGACAACTGATAGGTTTAACTTTACCTGAAATTGGTTTTCTGGTTTTGCAAAAATGGTTTTCGGACGATATTGAAGCTACTGATCTTAGAAAGATTGCTTTTAATTCTCTTAATTTTAACATTCCATTAGTATCTGTTGGAAACAAATACATTTTAGAAATTTTTCACGGTCCAACGATGGCTTTTAAAGATGTTGCTGCTAGAGTTTTGGCTAATTTGACCAGTCATTTTGCCCAAAAACAAAACAAAAAAATTAGAATTTTAGTGGCCACTAGTGGCGACACTGGGGGTGCGGTGGCTCATGGTTTTGCAAACGTACCCAATATTGAGGTTTATGTACTTTTTCCAAAAGGAAAAGTGAGCAAGCTTCAGGAAAAACAACTAACTAGTGTGGCAGATAATATCTTTCCTGTAGAAGTAGATGGTTTTTTTGACGACTGCCAAACTATGGTAAAACAAGCTTTTAAAGATCCAGATTTGAAAAATTTAAATTTAACCTCGGCGAATTCAATTAATATTGGCAGACTGATTCCTCAAATAATTTATCATTTTTGGGTATGGTCGCAATTACCAGATAAAAAGCTGCAAATTGTGATACCTTCTGGTAATTTTGGTAATTTAGCGGCAGGTTTGTTTGCTATGAAAATGGGGATGCCAGTTACCGATTTTGTAGCTGGAGTTAATGCCAATGACACCGTGTTTAGGTTTTTACAAACTGGCAAATACGAGCCAAAACCAACAATTTCCACTTTATCCAATGCTATGGACATCTCTAATCCAAGTAATTTTGTAAGGATCTTGAAAATGTTTGAAAACAATCTAGAATTACTTAAAAAGCATTTACAAGTATCTACAGTTAGTGATCGGGAAACTATAGACACTATAATACGAGTTTATGAAAAACATAATTATTTAATGTGCCCACATACTGCAGTCGGTTGGAAAGCAGCTGAAGCTTATGAAAATTCAGATTATGTTCAGGTAATTTATGGTACAGCTTCACCGGTTAAGTTTGCTCACGAGATTTATAATGCCACAAAAATATTTGTCGATGACACCCAAATTATACAACAATTAGAGTCTACTCCTGCTCGAAAAATACAGATAAAAGCAGAATACTCAGAACTCAAAAAAATTTTGGCTTGATGATTACAATATCACAAGTACTAAATCAAAAAACACCATTACATTATGTTTTTCATAGATATTCTGACAGTTTTACAGATTATAAAGATTTACCCAGAGAAATAAAAAAATAAATTTAAAGTAAAAGTTTGGTTCATTTGTTGCCTGGCATTTAGAGTCATCAGAAAGTTTAGTCAAACATGACCATTCTAATTTTTCTGAATTTGCTAGCAAAATAATAGAAAAAGAAGCGACAATAGAAAGAATGATTGTTTTTGGTTTAGTATGGGCTCTTTTTTAGTTTTAGAAGTTTTATAGAGTCCAAAAGTTCTCGGGACCATAGTATTTCAACTTTTTGTTCTTAATTTTTCTTTTGGTTTGTCTCTAATACATATTCAATTAGAGTTAAAGTATTTTTATAAAAAACAAGTACCACCAGAATAAAAACTTTGACAGGCAGATGACGTTAGGTATGATAGGGTACTTTCAAAGATATTGTCTGTAATACAATCAAAGATCAAGAATTTGAGTAAACTTAAAATCTTCAAATCAGTAATTTTCTTTCAGTCTAAGGATGATCGCCTTATAAAACCACAACTACCCGAAAGAACAAAGTCAAATTTTTTAATATATACTCTTGAATCTCAAACTCACAATCCCTTTTTTTATTTTTTTATTATCCTAAAAACGAAAAGTATGAAAAACAAGATAGATAGTTTTTAAAGGAATACTTTTTTGAATTGGTTTAAAGATACATACTTTTTAATTAATACATACTTTTTAATCACATAAACTTTTTAATTATCATACTATTTAGTATCCTTGATAAAATCAATTTTACATTCAACTAAAAAAGTTGAAAACAATTTTGCGGAGATAAATAGCACAAAATTAAGGTTTTTCAAGGCTTAAATTAAATTTTATATTTCTTCGTTCAGAACGGTAGGTTAAAAATATTCAATCAATCTTGTAGTAGATTATTATATAGCATGGTGTTCATAAATCATCTTTTTTGGGAAAATCAAAACTTGACAAAGTCAAAATTCTGTTTTAGCAATAGGCCCTAAGCCCGTTGCCTGAATAATTTGTGGAAGTTTAGTATGTCTACTAAAACGAAAATGCGAGTGAGGATTTACTCTTTTGATCATACGGTACTCGAAAATTCTGTTCGTAAATTAGTCCAGGTTATATTGAAGTGTGAAGGGAAAATTGTCGGACCAATACCTTTAAAAACTAAAAAGAAGAAGATTAGTGTTTTGAGATCTACCTTTGTCTACTCTAAACATAGAGACACTTTTGAGTGTAGAATACACAAAAGACTGATTGACATTTATAATGTCAACAATGAGCTTGTAAACAACTTGTCCACTTTGGTTTTACCTGCTGGTGTCGATATTAATATAGAGACAATTAATTATTAATTTTTTACAAAGTTTTTTATAGTAGGGGTATGGTTGGATTTGCTCAAAAATTAGGAATGACAAGACTTTTTCTTGACGGACGTGTTGTGCCCGTAACTGTTGTTAAAATGCCAAGAAATAATGTAGCTCAAATAAAGACTAAAGACAAAGATGGTTATGAAGCTGTTCAAATTTGTGCTTTTCCGAAAAAGACTAAATTAAAACCAATTATTGGCCATTTTAAAAAATATACCGGTGAAGAGCAAGCTTATCACTGTGTTGGTGAGTTTAAGGTAGTTTTGCCTGAGGGTAAAAAATTTTTGGATGTATCCGATTTTAATCTAGACGATCGACTCAAGATCTCTGGTAAATCTGTTGGTAAAGGCTTTGCTGGTGTTGTTAAGAGACATGGTTTTAGGGGGCAACCAAAAAGTCATGGCCACGATCACAATAGAGCCCCTGGTTCAATTGGTGCTAGAACTGATCCTGGTCGAGTATTTAAAGGTATGAGAATGGCAGGTCATCAAGGAAATTCTCAGGTAACAGTTACTGGTTTAAGAATTGTAGCTATTGATTCAGAGCAAGGACTTATTTTTGTGAATGGTTCCGTTCCCGGTGCCAACAAAAGTTTCTTAAAGATTCAAAAAATTAACTAAGTTTTAATGTATGTCCTTTAAATTGACTGTGATAGACGATACAATGAGCAAACAAGTTGAGGCTTTTCATATGCTAGCTGATTATGAAGTTAGAGAGAAACTGCTAGCTCAGGTGGTAAGATGTGAATTAATGAATGATAGGTCAGGTAATGCCCATACTAAGACTCGTGCGGAAGTTAGGGGTGGTGGTAAAAAACCTTGGAAACAAAAAGGAACTGGTAGAGCAAGACATGGATCTATAAGGTCTCCTATTTGGAGAGGAGGTGGTGTGGTTTTTGGTCCTCGAAATCAAAGAAATTGGCATCGTAAAATTAATAAAACCTCTAGGATTGCCGCCTTAAAGTCAGTCTTAAAAGACAGACTGGTTGCCGAAAAAGTGTTTCAGTTAGATGATTCTTTTGATTATCCGAAAACTAAATTAGCTATAAATATACTCACTAGATTGGCACAAGTGACTCAGTCCAAACCGCAGCAGACCTTGTTGGTATATATTTCTGATGACAAACCTAAACTGAGAGGTTTTCTTGCAACTGGAGTAAAGTTGATAAATGCCAGAAATTTAAAGATTTATAGATTACTTCAGGCTCAAAATTTAGTATTAACTCCTCGAGCAAAAACTCTACTAGAAGAAAGATTAAATAGTTAATTATGACTTTGAATAATGTTAGTTTATTACAAACTGAAAAGGCCTATAACATGAGCCAGTCTCAAGTTTTTGTTTTAACCATTGATGGGAGTTTTATACCTAATAAAATTGAGTTAGCTAAAATATTAAAAAAGCATGGTTTAAATCCTATTAGAATAAATGTAGCCAATTTACCAGTTAAAGTTAAAATTAGGGGCCAGAAACGAAGAACTATTTTGAAAAAAAGACCAACAAAGTATTATATTAAACTAAAGCCGGGAGAAGTTTTAAGTGAAGATAAAGTTGCGCAAATTTTTGCTAACTCAGGTCAAACTGTTAAGTCAAAATAATTTTTATGTCTAGATCCCTTAGGAAAGGACCATTCTGCCACCCCAAATTACTTAAAAAAGCCAGACAAGCCAGGTCTATGGGTTCTCAAACTCCTATAAAAACTTGGAGTAGAGCTAGTACTATCTTGCCAGAATTTGTGGGTTTGACATTCGCTGTCCACAATGGTCGAAAGTTTATCGATGTTTTTATAACTGAAGATATGGTTGGTCATAAATTGGGCGAATTTTCTCCAACAACTATTTTTAAAGGACATGGTGGTAAAAAAGCTAAACAATAGTTAAGAGATTTATGTCTCAAGTAAAAGTTTATAAACCAACAACCAATGCTAGAAGAAGGACATCAGTAATTGATTACTCGAGAATCCTTACCACTAACGAGCCTTATAAAAGGCTCCTTTTGAGGAAGGTTAAGTGTAGTGGTAGAAATAATTCTGGTTCAATTACAGTTAGACATCAGGGTGGTGGTGCTAGAAAATTGGTGAGGTTGGTTGATTTTAAAAAGCAGTTTGAAAATGGTTTTAAAATTCTAACAATTGAATATGATCCTACTAGAACAGCTTTTATCTCTTTGGTTGTTGATCTCAAAACAGGAAAAAAGTCATACATTTTGTATGTGAAAGGAACAAAAGTTGGTGATGTTTTTGGTCAAAATAAGGAGATTGTAGAGGGTAATTCTATACCCCTATTTCAAGTTCCAATAGGAACATATGTTTGCCAAGTAGAACTTAGACCAGGACAAGGAGCCAAAATTGCAAGATCTGCTGGAAATTATGCCATTATTACGGCTAATGATGGGCGTATGGTAAGTTTGAAGTTACCTTCTGGTGAAGTAAGGAAAGTTCTCGGTAATTGTATGTGTACTATCGGACGAATTGGTAATGATGCGCATAATTTGGTTAGAATTGGAAAAGCAGGAAGACAGAGACATAGAGGCATAAGGCCAACTGTTCGTGGTAAAGTGATGAATCCTGTTGATCATCCTCACGGAGGTGGTGAAGGTAGAAATCCTGTTGGTATGACATATCCTAAAACTCCTTGGGGTAAGCACGCTCTTGGTGTGAAAACCAGAAAATCTAAACCTAGCGACAAACTTATTGTTAGTCGTCGTAAAAAATAATTGATTTTTGTGTATGTCCGATACTTTAAAGAACAAAAACTTGCTGAATAAAAAATTTCAGGCATCTACTTTGTTAGCTTATAGTCCTAGAAAAACAAGGTTAATAGTTGATCCTATTAGGGGAGCTGTTTTACAGGAGGCAATAGATTGGTTAAAGTTTTTGAAAAAAGGAAAGAATAAAAAAATTCACGATCTTTTAAAATCTGCTGCCTCAAATTTAGGACTAACCGAAGCTGAATATGCTAATTACAAAATAGACACAATTCTAGTAGAACAAGCTCAGACTTATATAAGATATAAACCGCGAGCTAGGGGTATGGTTGGTAAAATTAGAAGAAGGTATTCCAGGGTTAAAGTATGTTTAAGTGAAAAATAGTGATTGACAAAAAAGTTTTAATTAGTTTAAAGATACTCTTTATGGGGCAAAAAATATCACCGATTCTTTTTAGAGCCAAACAACGATTAGCTAATATAGATGCAGCTAATTCTATTGATGCTACTGGTTTGCAAAAATCAGTCTGGTTTGCCACTGGTCGCAGTTATTCTGCGCTTCTTTTACAAGATATCGAGATTAAGAGATATATTCACAAGGAGTTGCAAAATGCAGGCTTAGTTGAGTGTATAATTAAAAGATTCGTTAAGAGAATAGAGATAACTTTGTATGTAACCAAACCTGGTTTAGTTATTGGTAAAGGTGGAGCAACCATAAATAAACTTAAAGAAAGTTTAATTTCTAAATTTAAATTAGTTGGTGATGTAAAAATAAACATTGAAGAATACAAAGATCCGCACAGGTCTGCTAAGGTTATTGCCCAAGAAATAGCTGCTGCTATAGAAAAAAGAGTTCCTTATAGGAAACTTATTAAGACTTATATAGAAAAAATAAAATATTCGAGAGTTTTAGGTGCCAGAATAACCGTTTCTGGTCGCTTGAATGGTGTAGATATCGCTAGGACTGAGCATTTCTCTTTTGGTAGTATTCCTCGTCACACAGTTGACGCAAATTTAGATTTTGCCAATGTTTTTGCAAAACTCAAGTCTGCGGGAACAATTGGAATAACAGTTTTATTGTATAAAGGAAGTAAATATACTAACTATCAAAATCAAAGATAATTATGACTGGGGTTGTAAAATCAAACAAGATGACTAAGGCTCTGATTGTTGTTGTGCAGTCTGATAAAATGCATCCAAAGTACAAAAAAATTTACAAAGTAAGAAAAAGTTATGCAGTCAGTTGTTCTGACAGTTCTCGCTACAAAATTGGACAGAAAGTTAGGATAGTTTCCTGTAGGCCAATATCTAAGACTATTCGTTTTAAAGTTGTAGAAGAATAATTAAAGGGATTGTTATGCTTGCACCAAAAAAAATAGTTTACCGTAAAGTGTTTAACCGTTATGGTCAGTCTAGAAAGGGCATGATGAGTAGAGGTAGTACTTTGCAATATGGTCAATTTGGCCTTAAAGCCGTTAGCTCTAGTTGGCTTACTAGTCGCCAAATAGAATCGGCTAGAAGAGTTATATCTAGAAGATGTAAAGGAGGAAAAGTTTTTATTAGAGTTTTTCCTTCTAGACCAGTAACAGCCAAAGGTTTGGGAGCAGTGATGGGATCTGGAGTAGGTAGTATTGATTATTTTATGTTTCCTGTTAAACCTGGTAGAATTATTTTTGAAGTAGCCGGTGTTTCCGAGGATAAAGCGCGAGAGGCTTTTAGAATTGCTAGTCATAAACTACCCTTCGACACTAAAATTGTTTCGAAAAATGATTTGTTTAATTAATTTTTAGGATATATGCTCAGAGAAAGAAGTATTGTAAATATTGCTGATAATTCTGGTGCTGTTAAAGTTATGCTTTTTGCTGTTAGCGGTAAAAATAACAACCAGTCAGCTGGAGTAGGGTCTATTGTTGTAGGTTCCGTAAAAGAAGCCATTCCAAGAGGTAAAATTCAAAAAGGTCAAATAGTACATGTTTTGATAATTAGAACTAGAAACAGAATTAATCGCAAAGATGGATCTTCTATCAGCTTTTCTGATAATGCTGGAATTATAGTGAACAAACAAACCAAAGAACCTATAGCAACCCGTGTTTTTGGTCCGGTAGCTAGAGAAGTTAAAGAAATGGGACACAATAAGGTTGCTTCTTTGGCAGATGAAGTTTTATAAATTAAAACTAAAGTTGTAAGCAATGTCTATAGCAAAAATTCAAAAAGGAGATCGAGTTAAAGTGATAGCTGGTAACTATAAAGGAACTGTAGGTATAGTTTCTAAAGTTATTAATAAAAAACTGCCGAAAGGAGGTGTAAAAACTCGTGTAGCTATTTCTGAACTTCCTAAAATTGTAGATTACCGACGAAGCATGAAGATGTATAAAATACCAGGAGAAATGAGATTAAAAGATAGGCTTATTGATGTTTCTAATGTACAACTGGTTACCGATGATGGACAAGTTTCTAGAGTTGCGATAGAAGTAATTGAAGGAAAGAAAGTTCGTGTTTATAAAAAAACTGGTCAAAAAGTTGAAAAAGTTATTTTACAAGATGAACAATCAAAAGATCCACAAACTAACAGTGACTCAAAAACTAAAAATATTTCTAATAAAAAATCAACAAAATCTAAATTAAAAAAATCTAAAGAATCATAATTTATGACCAGTACAGCGACTAAAAGAATTGAAGCAAAAGAACATTACTATCAAGCCGTAGAAGCAGTTAAAAATGAGTTGGGAATTGCCAACCCTTTTGCTGTCCCTAAAATTGAAAAAATTATTATTAACGCTGGTGTTGGTAAACTTTTTGATAACAAGCAAAGACAGGAAATTGTTGATTATATAGAAAAATTAACCGGGCAAGTTCCTAAGGTGGTAAAGGCTAAGAGGTCTATTGCTGGCTTTAAATTAAGAGCTGGGGAGATTAATGGAGTTATGGTGACTTTGAGGGGTAAAAAAATGCTTGACTTTATCTTACTTTTAGTATATATAGCTTTACCTAGAACAAAGGATTTTCGTGGAGTTAACCGCAATGCTTTTGATAAAAACTATAAAAGTTATAATTTAGGTATCCATAATGCTTCTATTTTTCCCCAAATTGGCTTCGACTCTACAGTTCAGTTTGGTTTACAAGTATCTTTTGTTTTTAAACAACCAACTAAAAATAATCTTTTGCTTTTAGAAAAACTCAGTTTTCCATTTGCTAAAATGTAAAAGTCTTATGGCAAGAAAGGCATTAATTGTAAAAGCAAATAAAAAACCAAAATTCAGCACTAGAAAAGTTAATAGATGCAAAATTACCGGAAGAAAGAGAGGTTATATCAGAATGTTTGGTATGTCTAGGATCTGTGTCAGAGAATTAGCTATGAGAGGCGAGCTAAACGGTTTTTTCAAAAGTAGTTAAAAATTAATATTGTTAGTCTATGTCAATGAACGATTTAATGAGTGACTACGTAGCTAGGGTCTCGAATGCTGTCCGCGCTGGTAATGATGAGGTAGTGGTTTTAAAAAATAAACTTATACTAGCTGTTACCAATAAATTGACCAAACTAGGTTATTTTGATTCTTACACAGAAGAAGGTTATTATCTTAGAATAAGAATAGCTCCAAATAAAATAACTTCTATTAGAAGGTTTTCCAAGCCTGGACAAAGGAAATATGCTAGTTACAGAAATTTTCCAAAAATTATTGGGGGTGTTGGTTTTAGTATAATCACCACCCCAAAAGGGGTAATGACAAATATAGAAGCTATGAGAGAAAAAGTTGGTGGCGAAGTGTTGTTTCAAGTTTATACTTAAAGTTAGTTCAAACTGGGTTAAATTAAATCAACGGGCTTTTGTCTGCATTTTTTTGTTGAATTAAAAATGGGTAGGTTGGTGATTCAAAATTAAAATTTATTTTTGCGAGAAGCTCTGTATTGATATGTTTTCGATTGTTTTTTAGTCGAAATTTTCAAACTTTGCGGCAAATTACTTTCATTATTGTTTTTTATCTTTACCGTTCATCATAGCTCGAAAATAGGTTTTGATGTTGTAGAAGCGTCTTAAAAAGAAGAGTTTTTAAAATTTAAATTGAAATTGTCCTTTTCTGTAAAGACATCGACGATATTTGGCAAGTTGTTTTAGAGTAGAAAACATTTCACCTGATCTTATGGTTCACACTTTTATGAAAGGGTGGTTTGTATTCACACAAAAGTCTATCTGAAAATAATTCCAGTCGTGTCATAATTTGCAAAATATTCTTTAGTAATTTTATTTTTTAGTTTTTCTTTACAAATATTGCCGTGTGGTATAACCCTGTTGTAGTTTATTACATGTAGTTTATTACAGATAAAACTAAATGTTATCTACATTGTTATTAATACTGTTTTGCAGAATTTGTAAGGCTATTTTAGCTGCTGCAATTTCTGCTGTTTGTTTTGACCTACCGCTAGCTTCGGCAATTTTTTGCTTGTTGACCCATACACCCACATAAAAAGTTTTTTCGTGATCCTTCCCTTCGGAAAAAATTAGTTTGTAGTATGGTGTACTTTTGAAGTGTTTCTGAGCAAATTCCTGAAGCATAGTTTTGTCATCTTTGTAAGACTTGCTATTAACTATGTCATCCACATAAATTAGTATAAAATTCTTAACAAAAGTCTTACAGTCAGAAATCCCGCCATCTAGATAAATTGCCCCTAAAATAGCTTCCATGGCATCAGCAACAATGGTCAAGCGAGCTTTTCCTAATTCTTCTTTTTCTCCTTTACTGATCAAAATTTCTTCATCAAGACCTAAATCCTGTCCTATTTTTCCCAGTATTTTATGATTAACTAAAGCAGCCCTCAAAGAGGTTAGATAACCTTCTGGCTGTTCATATCTAAGATAGAGATATTCTGTGACAATCAATTCTAAAACCGCATCTCCCAGAAATTCTAACCTTTCATTGTGTTGAGCGATTTCCAGGTCTCTGTCTTTTTCGTTAAGGTAAGATCGGTGAACTAGGGCAGTTTTTAACAATCTTATATCTTTGAAATAATAGCCAATGCTTTTTTGGACTTTGTTTAGATCCATATTTTCTCTATTTTCCCGTTTGATAGCTTTGATACATCCACAGTAGTTTTTCCTGTTTAGCTAGGTGTCTTTGTAGAATCTCTACTGTTCCATAGTCAGTTTCCTTAAGAGACTCTGTGATTATTTTCCTTTCTTGTTCAATTATAATTTTGAGAGAATCAATACATTGAGACAGGTTTTGATAACTATCCACTGTTGAAGTTGCAATAGCAATCTGGGAATTTTGAGATATTTGCACAAAATCAAAAATTGGATCTCCTTCTAAGGCAACGATTCTTTCGGCAATTTCATCAATTAGTTCAGATAAGTAAGTATAAAGTTCTTCAAATTTTTCGTGTAGTTCAAAAAAGACTGGACCCTTAATATTCCAGTGAAAGGCCCTAGTGTTTTGATAAAAGGTGTGTAGGTTACAAAGCAAAGAGTTTAATTGATGGATTGTAACTTGCTTAGTTTGCATAACAAAAGTTACGTGTAATATACCAGACAACTATTTGCAATAGTTCAATTTGTCAAGCATAGTTGTGCTTATTACAGGCTTGAAACTAGCTTATATCTACTGATTGCTTCGTTTCTAGCTTGAGTGTGCTCTATAATCGGTTTAGCATTATAATTTTGAGGAAGCCATTTTTGGATATATATGTTTTGACTATCATATTTTTTGGCTTGTAGGTAAGGGTTAAAAATTCTGATCGGTTTAGGATCAGCTCCTACACTGGCCGACCATTGCCAACCGCCATTGTTACTAGCCTCGTCCAAATCTATTAAAGTAGCTCTGAAAAATTCTTGTCCCCATCTCCAATCCACCCCTAAATTTTTAGTTAAAATACTAGCTACAACCATTCTCGTGCGGTTATGCATCCAACCGGTTTTAATAATTTGGTTCATAGCCGCATCAACTAAGGGATAACCAGTTTGGCTTTTAATCCATTTTTCAAAGCGGATTAACCCTCCTTGATCCTTTCGCCAAGTTAGTTTTTGGTATTTTGACTGAAACTCTTTATTCAGAACTTTCGGGAAATGAACTAGAATGTATCTATAAAATTCTCTCCAAACTAGCTCACTAAGAAAAGTTTGCACACCTTTGGACTGATCTGGGCTTTGGTGCACTTGTAGTATTTTGTCTTTTAAGGTTCTAGCAGAAACCAAACCAAAAGCCAAAGCCATGCTCATTTTGCTTGTACCTTCAACACCTAAATCATCTCTAAATAAGTTATATTTAGTAATATGTGTTTGGTTAAACTGGTCAAACTGACTGAGCGCTTTTTTCTCGTCAAAAATCCAATTTTCTAAATTAGGTCTCTCAAACCAGTCATCTAAGTTGATAGATTGTCCAGCAAATTTCAAAATCCATTTTTGATCTAGTCTATTAAACAAACTTTGTGGATCTGTCTTTACTTTTTCAAAGTTTACTGGCAAATTTTGGTCATAGTATCTAATTTTCAGCAAGTCTACTTTAGGCAAGACTTTTGAATCTAAGAACTCATCCCAAACAGCCTGTTTGAAGGGTGTAAATACGGAATATAAATTGCCGTTTTGGGTTTTAGCATCAGCACTTACCGAAAGTTCATTTTTAAATCTAAAAAAATATTGATCATTGCCTTGAGTTTGTAGCAGGTTTTGAATTTTTTTGTGTCGTCTAATAGCAAAAGGTTCAACATCGTCGTTAAGAAAAACATAAATTTCAAACTCTTTAATTAATTCCAATATCAAATCTTCCGGCTCGCATACCAAAACTTCAAATCTTTCGAAAGATCTAGAAAAATTAGATAAAATTCTACTTAGAGCAAATCGGCGAGGGTAGCCTAAATTATAAACATCAGTCTTGGCCCACCCGTCATCCATTGTAAAAATAGGCAAAAAAGGTAAATTTTGTTTAATACTAAAATCAACCGCCCAAAACAGAGCTGGATTGTCAGTTAGTCTAAAATCTTTCCATGGTAAATAGATAACTAATCTAGACTTAGAATTACCCTCCATAGAATAAAAGTCATTTAGTCCGTAAATTCTATAATTTTAAAAGATTCTTAACGATTAATTTTTAATTAAGATTACTTTAATTGGTTTAAGTCAAATTACTTTAAAAAACCAAACCCTTTTGGGAGATACAAAAAAATCAACGAACTATCACTAAAAATGGTCGGAGTGGCAGGAATCGAACCTAGCTACCTCATGCACCCCATGCATGCGTTCTACCAATGAACTACACCCCGAACCTAGCAAGAGAAAAAATTCAATTTTACATAAATGTCAATTTAGATAATTCCACGGAAAAAATCTTACTTTCTTTTTAGGATAAATAAATACTAAATTTAATCGAAATTCAGAACAACATTAAAATCTTTGTCTCTGGTTTTTATATGGCGGTAGTGTTTGTAAAAATTTGGTTGAAAGTATTTTTGGTTTAGAAAATTTCATTTGATTAGTAATTGACAATTTTAGTTGTTGGTTGTACTTAGGTTAGCTGTTCGTTATGGCTGATAGTGTACCAAAAAGATCTTTGTTTGTGGTAGGAGACGATGCCCAAAGTATTTATGGTTTTAGAGGATCTAAGGTGGAAATAATTTTGAATTTTGAAAAAGATTATCCCAACACCAAAGAAATTATTTTAAATCAAAATTATCGCTCAACTCAACCTATTTTAGATTTAGCAGAGCAAATTTTAACTCATAATCAATACCAAAAAAGGAAACATCTATTTACAGAAAATAAAGAGCAAAGTGAAGTAATTCATTACCATGCTACAAGTGAGAGAGATGAAGCCGAATTTATCATTAAAAGACTACACGAGCTTTATGGCAAGCAAAAAGAAATGTGCCATCAAGATCAAGACTCTGAGTCAGAATTAGAATTGGACGATGTTTTTAAAATAAATACATCCTTTCCCAATTTGCAACCGGTTAACACAGATCCTATATCTAAAATGTTTGATGTATATCTGGAAACTGAAGAATTTGGCTTTTCTAGTCCTACTAGTCAGTCGGTATCGTGGTCTAGCTGGCAACTGTCTCAATACAACTGGAGATCAATTCAAAAGCTTGATGACTGTGTGGTTTTGTATCGTACCCACAGCCAAAGCCGTTCACTAGAAGAAGTTTTTTTGAAATATAATTTACCCTACCGTTTGCTTGCCGGAGTTAAGTTTTTGGAAAGAAAAGAAATCAAAGATGTATTGTCTATACTAAGATGGCTTAGTAATAACGAAGACAAGTTAAGTCTAGGTAGATTTTTGCCACTACTTTTAGATGGTGTGGGCACCAAAACTCTGGAAAAAATTATGGCTTTTTTGGAAGATAAGACTTATCCACTGCCGTCTAAAAATCAACAACAAGTCAATGATTTGTTTTTTAAAATGCAGTCAGTTTGGAGTGATAGCAACACTTTGGCAGAATTAGTAAAAAAAGTTATCTATACTAGTGGATACGATAAATATCTGAAACAACAGTATCCAAATAAAGACGAATTTGCAGCTAGAATGGAGAATATAAATGAACTATACTCACTGATTTTACCATTTGATCAAGATGAAACCGTGTCCATACAAGATAGACTAAAAGCTTTTTTGGATAAAATTGCTTTGATGAGCTCCATAGATGACCGTCAGCAAACAGAAGATTCGCCCAAAATCAACTTGATGACTTTGCACCAAAGTAAAGGTTTGGAGTTTGAAACGGTTTTTTTGGTTGGGGTAGAAGATTCTTTATTACCACATCAAAATAGCTTGTTAGATCCAAACAGCTTTGCTGAAGAAGTTCGTTTGGCATATGTGGGAGTGACGAGGGCAAAGAAATATCTTCACTTAGTCAGCTGCCAGTCAAGAATTCAGTTTGGTCAGGTGAAAACCAACCCAATTAGCCGAATTTTCAGGCCATTTTTAGACAAATA
>CAKZLR010000003.1 GCA_937127165.1 uncultured Candidatus Peregrinibacteria bacterium | reverse complement strand
TATCTTGTAAATTTATCTTTGCTGGCAAAATCTTGAAAACCTGACGCAAATCTTGAAGAGATCTTGTTTTTAAAGATGTGTTTTTGTCCAATTAAACATACGGAAAAATTGTATCGAATACGTAACTTATTACAAGTTGTCTAAGTAAAAACTTTTGTTTAAAAAGTATTACCTTTACTATAAATAAAAAGTCTCTAACTATTAAAAGTCTTCTCTAAGAGAAGGTTTCCTTTAAAAGGAAGGGTTTAAAACTTAATATTTATTGACAAAAAGGTTGTATAGAAGTTTTTTGTCAGAAATTATGCTCGATTTTGACTTGTCAAAACAATTCAACACTACTGATGAAAGCTTGCTTTTGGGGTATCTTGAAATTGCTATCAAACTCAACCACAGTCGACTCAATCTAATTTTGTCTAAATATCCTTCTTTTAATCAAGCTGTTCAAGATAATTTTTTTGAAATTCGTAAACTACCAAAAACTGAGTGGTTAAAAAACTTCGAATTACAAAAAATAACTACAGATTTTCAAAAATTTGCAGAATTTGTAACCACAAACAATATTCATCTGTACTCTATTTTTTCTGAGAATTATCCGATTCAGTTTCAAAATCTACCTGACAAACCTTTAGTAATCTACTATCAAGGCAATTGGCAAGCTTTAGAACAAAAAAAGATGATTACAGTAGTAGGATCCCGTAGTCCAACTGTTTATGCCAAAAAACTGATTAACCAAATTTTAGAGCCACTATGTGAATTAGGTATAGGTGTGGTCTCTGGATTAGCTTTTGGTATTGACACACTGGTTCACCAAAAAGCTGTGGAAAAAAATTGTACTACTATCGGAGTGATCGGATCAGGATTAGACGAAAAAAACTTTTATCCTAAAGAAAACCGAAATTTAAAAGCTCAAATAATTCAAAAGGGTGGATTGATACTCTCTGAGTATGCCCCCGGAACACCACCTAATCCTTATAACTTTCCGAAAAGAAATAGGTTATTAGCAGCTTTAGGAGACTTGGTTTGGGTGGTTCAGGCAAGTGTTAAGTCTGGTAGTTTAATTACAGCCAATTTAGCCCAAGAAATGGGTAAGACGGTAGCTACAACTCCCAGTTCAATTTATGATGAGACGATGTTGGGAAACCTAAAACTGCTCAAAGACGGAGCCAATTTTGTGTCTGAACCCGAAGATATTCTGCAATTACTAGATTTAGCCGTCCATCGACCAATTACAACAAACCATCAAATACAATTTAACAATGATGCTGAAAAAATAGTTTGGCAACAATTATCAGTCGAACCTCAATTATTACAAGATATTTCTAAAAAACTTAACATGGATATTTGTGAACTTAGTCAACATTTAACTATGTTAGAAATACAAAACCTAGCCGTCTGTGTCGGCGAAAATATGTGGATCAGAGGTTAAATTAGCAAGTATAGAAAAAACAAAAGTTGACAAAAATAATCTTAAAAAACTTAAGCTTGGTTTTTTAAAAAAGCTCTGCTGCTGTTTATAGTTTACAACTATATCCAATGTACACTGATCCTAGGAAAAGTTATAGGAACTTTTAGTTCGATTGATATAAAGATGTAATAATTTTAATTCAAACTTTTTTATGTCTAAAGCACTTGTCTCTACTCAACCTTACCGCGGTACTCGTGATTTTTACCCTCAAGATTTTATTAAACGACAATATATTTTTGATACTTGGACAAAAACTTTAACTAGTCTTGGATATCAACAATACGATACACCCGTACTAGAAAATGCTGAAATGTATATTCTCAAATCAGGAGAAGAACTTGGGGGTAAGCAATTATATAGTTTTTATGATAAAAGCGAACGACACATCGCTCTTAGACCGGAAATGACACCTAGTTTAGCACGAATTGTGGCCGCAAAATTTGGAGAGCTAAATTTTCCCCTAAAGTGGTTTAGTATTCCTAATTGTTTTCGCTATGAACGACCTCAAAAAGGTAGGTTAAGAGAATTTTGGCAACTTAATGTGGATATTATTGGACTACCTGCTGGTGGTGTAGATTTAGAATTCTTGTATATGACAACCAAACTGTTTGAGGATTTTGGAGCATCACCTAGCCAGTTTGAAATTAAATTCAATCACAGACAAGTTCTTGATAAGTGGATTACAAACAATCTACTAACAAACCACAAAAGTATCATCTATAATTTATTGGATAGCTGGCACAAGACTGACCTTGATTACAAAGAGCGAGCACTTCAAGAAATTGGTCTTAACTCTAAGCAAATTAAGAAGATATTATCTATAAAAGACGACACAGAATACCAGAATATAGCAATAGAGTTTGATGAATTAAAACTTATTTTTGAAAACACATCTGTAGCTATGCCGAACGTAAATATATCCTTTGATCCAACCATCGTCAGAGGTTTAAATTATTATACAGGCTTAGTTTTTGAAGCCTTTGATACCAATACAAACAATCCTAGAGCTTTATTTGGTGGTGGTAGATACGATGATTTACTTGATATCTTTGGTAAAAAAGCTCCAGCTATCGGTATGGGGTGGGGAGATGTAACTATGCAGAATTTTTTGGATAATTGGAATTTATGGCCACAAAATCTTGAAAGATATACAGAAAAGGTTGGTATTATGCCTTTTGCTAACTCTGATTTAATCAGAATCTATAAAGAAATTTTACCCAAATTGCAAAAAGAAAAAATACCTTTTGAAATCGACTATGATTATGGACGAAGTGAAAACAAAAGATACGAATCTCTTAAAAAGAGAGGGTGTACTCAGATTATTAAAATTAAGTAATCAATTTTCTTAAACTTAAACAATAAAAAACTTTAAACAATAAAAACTCCAAAAAACGTAAGTTTTCACTCGTTGCTTACGAGTATTTAAAGATATATAGTTTAGACTATAGTCTCTTTAGATTTATCAGCTAAATAAATGGTCAATTTAAATAATGTCTTCAAATCGGATAGATTTATAGAGCTTTAAGTGTATATTACTATAAAGTTTATCGAAGCTATTCTTTGTTATATTGTAAAAAATAATTATGCTAAATCAGTTTTACCAAAGTCAAAGTGGTTATTTTAACTAAATCCAGTACTGGTTAGATTTAAGCCTAATTATAAAGTAAAGATGGTTTCTTAAACTAAGAAAATGTAAACAACACCAAAAATTTACACCTTTTCAACTTCAAATTCTATGTTAGAAAACAATCTTTGAACTTTTTGTTTATAGTCTACAGGTTGACCATGTGTAATATAGACTTTGACTAATCCCATTTCTGGCTTAATCTCAGTATGTTTTTGAAGATACTTATCCAAACGAAAGGCTACGATTTTAGATTGATCTAGGAGTTTGAAAGGTTTATTAAGCCTTTGCTCTAATCTGGTATAAATTAAATCATAAATTAGCGGATAATGGGTACAGGCTAACACAAACAGCTCGTATTTAAAAATATCAAAATGCTCAAAAACTGTATCTAAAATGTCTTGAGCTAATTTAAAATTGCTATTTTCTATGGCTAAAGCTAAATCCGCAAAAGGTAAGCAATCAAAAGAAGTATAACCTGCAAGCTTTAATTCAGATTGATAAAAATTAGAGTCACAGGTAGCTTTAGTAGCCATTAAAAGTATCGGTTTTTGGGTTTGATTTTCTAGGTCAATTTGCTCAGTAATTGGTTTAATTACACCCAAAATTTTACGATTTTTATATTTTGACTGATTTGGCAACCAATTTTGTTGTAGGTATCTGATAGCCACACTCGTAGCTGTATTGCAAGCTAAAATTACTAAATAGCAACCTTGGTCGAACAAGAACTCAACTCCGTTTTTGGTTATCTCCAAAATTTCTATACTGCTCTTATTGCCCAGTGGACAGTTTTGGTTGTCTGCAAGATAAATAATCTGTGATCGTGGTCTGAGTTTTAAAAACTCATTTACAATAGATAATCCTCCTACCCCTGAATCATAAAAACCAATCATATCTTAGTATTTAATATTTAAATCATTTTGTACTTTAATGAAATTACCTTTAGCCATATCGCCTAAATACTGATAAAGACGGTCAGATAATTTGATAAGGTATTGTATTTCTGAATCTTTCAGTCTAGATAAAACAAAAGTTTCACTACGATGCTTATTTTGCGACGGTCGGATACCGATTTTAAGTCTCCAGATTCGATCTGTAGTCATTTTGAAGCTAAGTAAGTGCTGATAAATACTATCTATCCCTTTATGTCCACCACTGCCACCATTACAAACCAGTTTTATATTATTTTCTTGTTGGTCACTATCATCATGTAACAACAAAATCTTTAACAAATGGTCAGGTTTGAATTTAAAGTAATTAATAAAGGAAGACAAGGCTTGACCACTATGGTTAATATAGCCACTGGAATACAAAAAATATATAGGAAAACCAAAAGAGTTGCTTTTGCAAAATACAAACTCAGAATGTCTTTCCCACTCCAGAGACAATTTTTTGACTAAAATCTCTAACAAAAATCTACCAGCGTTATGTTTGGTCTGTAAATACTTAGATTCGTTGTTACCTAATCCATAAATGATTAACATAAAAAATCAAAAAATAACCATAAATAACTTTTGCAACTCTCAAAACTATAAAATCAAAAGTTTATTCAAAAGTATATGTATTATAAACCAACATTATACAGTGGTAGTCACTTTTTCATTGAAAATAGGGGGATTAGCGATATGTTTGATTAGTTCGTTAAACTCCTCATATTCTAAAACTTCTTTTTCCAGTAAAGTAGTTGCTAAAGTCTCTAGTTCAGATCTGTACTTTTTAATAATCTGTTGTGCGGTTTTGTAAGCTTCATCAAGAATCTTTTTAATTTCATCATCAATGCTTTTAGCGGTAATGTCGCTATACAATTTATCTCTTTCGGTCATCTCTTTCCCCAAAAAGGCTAGATGTTTTTCTTCCTGGTAGGCTATAGGACCTAAATCACTCATGCCAAAGCGAGTAACCATATTTCTAGCTATTTCAGTAGCTTTAGTAAGATCGTTAGATGCTCCAGTGCTAACCTCACCATAAATTTCTTGTTCTACTACATAGCCTCCAAACAAAACACTAATTTCAGCTAAAAACTCGCTCTTCTTTATAGTTATAGCATCTTGCTCACCAGCATCGGAAAAAGTGTAGCCAGCAGCTCTACCCCTAGGAATAATAGTCACTTTTTGGACTTTCTTAGCTTTGGGTAAAACCGTGGCTACAAGTGCATGACCAGCTTCGTGATAAGCAGTTAATTTTTTTTGTTCTTCGGTCATAATTTTACTTTTCAAAGACGGCCCCAACATAACCTTTTCAATTGCCTCTCTTATTATAGTATCAGTAATTTCCTTCTTCCCTTCGCGGACAGCTAAAATAGCTGCTTCATTCATCACATTCATCAAGTCGGCACCACTAAAACCTGATGTTCGTCTAGCCACAACTCCGAAATCAACATCAGCGGCAAATTTTTTATTCTTAGCATGAACCTTAAGAATTTGTTCTCTTTCTCGCTTATCTGGTAAAGTGACAGTGACTTGCCTGTCAAAACGGCCGGGTCTAAGTAGTGCAGGATCAAGAACATCAGGTCTGTTAGTAGCACCAATTACTATAACGGTTGTGGTTGTTTCAAAACCGTCCATTTCAGTTAGAATTTGATTTAAAGTCTGTTCTCTTTCGTCATTACCACTACCCAAACCATAACCCCTCTGTCTTCCAACCGCATCGATTTCGTCTATAAATACCACACAAGGACTCCTTTTTTTGGCTTGAACAAAAAGATCGCGAACACGACTGGCACCCACGCCCACAAACATTTCCACAAATTCGCTACCAGAAATATAAAAAAATGGTACGTCAGCCTCACCAGCGACCGCTTTTGCCATTAATGTTTTTCCGGTTCCAGGGGAACCAACCAAAAGCACTCCTTTAGGAATTTTAGCCCCCATTTTAATATACTCTTCAGGTCTTTTAAGAAAATCAATAACTTCGGTTAGTTCTTGTTTAGCTTCTTCATTACCAGCCACATCAGCAAAAGTAATCTTATTTTTAGTATCTATTTTATCTTGCAGTCTAGCACGAGAATTACCAAAAGAAATTGAACGAGAATTTACATCGCCAAGTTTTTTAAGAATAAACAAAGCAATCAAAGCAATAATAACGATTTGAATCATCATTTGGAAAGTTGGACTTTCGAGTAGTTTTGTCCAAAAAGATTTAGAAATTTCTCTGTAAATAATTTCTCCATCTCCATTACCTATCCTTATACTCTCACCCCCTAAAGCGTTATTGATATTTTCAAGAGGACTACCAGATTCCGGGGAAATGTTTGGAAAAACACGCGTTTTAACATTATCTCTTGAACGATTTTCTGGATCATTAAAAAGTTCGACAGTCAAAAGAGTTTTGTCTTCAGAAACTACAATAGAGCTAACATTACCTTGTCTAATTTCCGAAATAAGATCAGAAAAAGTAGGATTATCTCTTCTTTGCCTATTTACATTATTATCCAATATAGTAACGCTAATAACGAAAATAACAAACAAAGCAATGACTACCAATAAATTAAGAATAACTTTTTTATTTTGATCTATATCTGACTTCTTGGGATTATTTTTTGATTTTTGCTCTTTTGGGTCAACCATAAATCACTATAATTTTATAGTTTAAACTAACTATTTTTTAATTATTTTAATTAATCTTTTGTCAAATACATAGGTTTGTTAATTGTGGCAAAGATTCTTAGTTTTTTAATTTTAAATCGCTATAGAATCACTGCTTTAGAACTAGCTTGAATAATATTCAAATGAAAAATTTACTTGTCAAAAGTAAAAAACTATTATATACTTAATCCCACCTGATTAATCAACAAATTTTGTTATTTTTATGTCTAACTTAAGCAATTTTATTTCAAAGTCTATTATAGTTTTTGGTGGTAGTTTTAAAAATCTTATTGGTGCCATTATCTTGTTCATAACCGCTTTAGGAGTAGTTTTAGCCCCAATCCAAGATACAGTAATATTTGCACAAAATCAAGGTATAACTCCAAATCTCCCTACGGATGTGTTTGGTGGTCCAATTGCTGGGGATCAAAATTCTATACTTAACACAATAGTGACTGTTGCGCAGTTTATCGTATTTGTTTTTGCTGGCGTATGTGTATTAATTATTATCTGGGGTGGTATTCGCTGGGGAACTGACTCTGGAGACGGTAAAGGTGCGGAAACTGGTAAAAAAATAGTTATAAATGGTGCTATTGGTTTGACCATTGCCGCTCTTTCTTTTTTAATAATTAGAATTATCTTTGGTATAATTGGTGCTGTACAAGGTGCATTCAACCAAAATTAGACAGCAGATAATTAAAGTAATGTTCAAATTCCAATTCAAAAATTGATTTAAAATTTCCGACAAATAAATGAGAGTTGTAGATTTACCTATATTTGGATTTTTGGTTCATGTTTTCTTATTAGCAGCGATAGGTTTGAGTATATTTCAGTATTATGAATCTTGGCAAGTAAATACTCAAATTGAGAAAAGTAAAACTACAATTGCAATAATCCAAGAAAACATAGACAATCTTAGAAGTCCTAACAATTTCTTAAATAGTGATAATTATAAAGAAAAAATAAGTAGAGATGCAAACTTGAAAATAGAGGGTGAGTATGTGATAGACACTTCAGGTTTAGAGGATGTAGAACAAAAGATTACAAATTTTGTTCCTTCTCAAGAGGTAAATAGAAAATCTAATATAAAAAAATGGTGGTTTTGTTTTTTTAGTCCACTTAGAAATCAGTGTGCTAAATAAAATATTGGAAACTGACTTTTTGTCCAATGATTGTTGTATTTTATCTTGTTAGAATACGAATTTTTTAGAAATTCTTTAGAAATAATAAGCATTCTCGATAATCTGCACATCTTTATCCATAACTATTGCTACATCAAACCTAGCATTGTGTTGGGCGTATGTAGGGAATTTGAATAAAAAAGCTTGAAATGCTTTTTGCAAACTCAGAAGCTGTTTACGACTAATCTGCTCTAAAGGGTTGCCAAAAGATAAATTTGTTCTAGTTTTTACTTCTACCAGCACAACTACACAACCTCTAAGTAGAATTAAATCTATTTCCCCGAGCCTTCCTTTTGATCCATCTGCATAATACTGAAAATTTTTGGCAATCAATTCATAGCCTTTTTGTAGATACTTGTGTAAAACCAGATTTTCACCAAGTCTACCAACTTTCACTTTGTTCAACATAAAGTTAATAAAAACTATTATCACAAAATATTGTCAAAGCCTCATCTTAACTACTTCATACACCCGAAAACAATCAAAAAAATTGTATTTAATGGTATCATTGTTTGAAAAAGTAAACTTATGCCAACCTAATGATTAACAGTCTGTTCTTTTTTAAAAAGAGATTACCTGTATATATATTAATTGGTTAGACTGGAATTCGCTGAATATTTAAACAAAACAAGATAAATTCTAATTTAATCTGACAACGTTAAACCAAATCAATTACAATCACCTAAGATAAAGGTATCTTTAGACAAAACAAAGATTGCCCAAACTAATATCAAAAGTTGGTTAAGTGTTTGAATAAAATGAATAAACGCAGTTGAAGAGCTTTTAATTTCTTTTTTTAAACATACTTCTAATTCTTTTTCCGACAATTTCTATTGGATGCTCTGCTTCAGCTTTTCTCATAGCCAATAGTCTATGCATTTGATTTTCATCAGCTTCTTGCATCCACTCTTTAGCAAAAGTTCCATCTTCTACTTCTTTTAAAATCTTTCTCATCTCTTCTTTGACTGCAGGTGTGATGACTCTAGAACCTCTAGTCTGACCACCAAATTCGGCTGTATTAGATACAACTTCCCACATTCTTTCTAAACCTCCTTCATAAATTAAGTCAACAATCAATTTAGTTTCGTGTAAACATTCAAAATAAGCCAATTCAGCAGGATAGCCAGCCTCTACCAGTACTTCAAATCCAGCTTTAATCAATGCCGTTAACCCCCCACACAAAACAGCTTGTTCTCCAAATAAATCTTCATATGCTTCTTCTTCAAAAGTGCATTCCATAACTCCTGCTCTAGTTAAACCCATTTCTTTACACATAGCCAAAGCTAAGTCTCGGGCATTACCTTCTAGGTTGTCTTGAAACACTGAAAATAATGCAGGTACTCCGAACCCTTGTCTATAGCATTTATAGACTTCAGTCCCCGGTGCTTTTGGAGCTACCATAATCACTCCAATTCCCTCTTTGGGTACAATTCTCTTAAAAACGATATTAAAACCATGTGAGAAACTAAGAGTCGCTCCTTCCTTAAGGTTTGGTTCAATTTGTTTTTGATATACTTCTTTTTGATTTTCGTCAGGAATTAAGATATGGACAATATCACCCCATTTAGTTGCTTCAATGATTGTAGTAACGGGTAAACCATCTTCTTGGACTTGGTCCCAAGACTTACCACCTTCCCTAACACCAACCACGACTTGAATTCCAGACTCAAAAAGCATTCTTGCTTGAGCTCTTCCCTGGGCACCATAACCAATAACGGCTACTTTTTTGTTTTTTAGAGAATCCGAACTGACGGAATCATCATAAATAACTATCCTTTCTTCTGCCATAAAATATAAGTTGATTAGTGTAATAAAAAATATTTACCGCCTCTATTGACCACTTCCACTTCTATGTCAAGTAGATTACTTAAATTAGATGAGTTGAGCATGTCCTCTTTTGCTCCTTGAGCAAAAATTGTACCTTTTTTCAAAAAAACTATTTTATTGATTGATTCGGGCAATTCTTCTAGGTTGTGAGTAACATAAATAATAGGCATAATGGTAGAAAGTTTGTCTACTTGTTCCAAAAATTTGAGTTTTGTGGGTATATCTAAACCTATGGCTGGCTCGTCTAAAATAAGTAACTTGGGTTGTGTAACCAGACTTCTAGCAAGTAGAGTTCTTCTTTTTTCGCCATCAGACAAGACTTCAAAAGGTCTGTCTTGAATACTTAAAATCCCAAAATTATCCAAACTTTTAGTGATCAAATCCTTTTCGAAATCCTCAAATTCTCTACTAGCACCATATACACCATCAACACCTGAAGCAACAACTTGCCACACTGTATCTTTCTGACTAAACCAAAAAAGCTGTCTGCTGGACACAAAACCAATTTCACGACGAAGATCTGAAAGCCTAGTTTTACCAAAAACCTGACCAAAAATTTCCACATAACTACCAAAACTGGGAACCAAATCAGCTGACAAAACTCTAAGCAAAAAACTTTTACCAGCACCATTAGGTCCCAATATAGCTACTCGATCGTGTACCTTGATTTCTAGATTAATATCGTGTAGAATAGTCTTTCCAGATTTTTTAACATAAAGATCTTTCAGTATTATTATATTTAACGTATCTAAGTAGTTTAACATATCTATAGGGTAAGACTTTGTAACAACTTAACCTAATTTGAATTGGATTTTATACTCCTTAAGGAGGTTGAACAGAGACTTGACTAAGGTCAAAACTTCCTTTCGTCAAGTTTTTTAACAAAAAAAATTGGGTGAAAATCTAATCCCTTAAAATTATTCTTTACAGAAAAAATAAAGTTGCTAGAAGTAATATTTTTTATTTACGGCTAACTAAGTTTCGTAGAATTTACCAAACAAGTATGTAAAATAATTCCATAAAAAAGCTAAATTTGAAAAAAATAAACATTATCAACTTTTGCTTATTTTCCTTAAAAAACTAAAAAACCAGTGTTAATAAGATCTATAAACGTAAAATTTCATCTCATTTATTCTAGTTTTATCAAAAGGATCGAGAAAATAAATTCTGACAAGTTCTAATTTATGTTGAAAAGCAAAAAGCTATTTAAATAGCCTGTAGACAAGTTTAGTTTAATTTTTTAGTTATTTTTAACCTTACTAAAATAGATAATTTATAACAGTATGAACAACCTAAGCTTACAAAGTCAAGTAGATTCAAAACCTTCTGAAGAACTAAAAACCTGGTCAATAAAACCGAAAAAATTTTGGTCCTATTTTGGCCATAATGTATCTGTTTTGATTGCCTTGGGTATTGTTTTTGTTTTTCTTGTATCAATACTTTTAACTTTTTCTTATAATTCTACCTGTAATCATACCTATAATCGAACAAAAAAAGAGATATTGAATCTTGTAGACCAACACTATATTGGAGAAATGCCTGATAAACAGGATTTTTTTGAGGGGGAACTTAGAGGTTTGGTAAGTGCTTTGGGAGATCCTTTTAGTAGTTTTTTAAATCAAAAAGATAATGAAAACTTTAAAAATAATATAGATCAAAAATATGAAGGAATTGGGGTGAGGTTAAAAGAAACTGAGTTGGGTATAATTATTTTGGAAACTCTGCCAAACAGTCCTGCTAGTGAAAGTGGTCTGCTACCTGGAGATGTTATTATCGCTTTAGATGGGGAGAGTATACAAAACAAAACTGTTAACGAAATTAGCTCCAAAATTCTTGGTGAGGAGGGAACGGTTTTGCAAATGGTTGTTTTAAGATCTGGTCAGGAAATTGAATTTTTTATAACTCGAGCCCAAATCACTAGTCCTTTAGTTTCTTTAAGAATTGAAGATGATATTGGAATCATTACTCTATCTTCTTTTGGTAGCAACATAGACACAGAAATGTTGATTGTGGCATCAGAAATCGAACAAAACCCAAAAATTAAAAAACTAATTTTAGATTTAAGAGATAATACTGGAGGAATGTTTAGTGGTGCAGTAGCTGTATCTTCTTACTTTATTGAACCAAATCTGACGGTAGCTATAGAAAGATCAAAAAAAGGAGAAAAAATTGATATTTCAGCTCAAAAAGAAGTATCTCTAAAAAAATATCCTTTGATTATTTTGACTAATCAAAAAACTGCTTCAGCTAGCGAAATTGTAGTAGCTGCGATTAAATATCACAGAGATGATGTAATATCTGTTGGTCAGACTACTTTCGGTAAAGGAGTAGTACAAACTATTTTTCAATTACGAAGCGGTGGTTTTTTGAGACTAACAACAGCCGAGTGGTTAAGTCCAAACGGAACAGCTATAAATAAAATTGGAGTAAAGCCAGATATTGAGATAAATTCACAAGAAGATACCTTACAGATTGTTCTAAATAGTTTTGATTGGGAGTCAAAACAGCTTGTGGAAAAATAATATGAATATAAAGTTTTAGGCAAAATCCCATCTACAAATATACTAATCTCTAAAGCTAATGATTAACTAAAAGTATATGTCTAAAGTAAGAATTCATCCAGAGTGGCAAATTGCCTTATCAGAATTCTTTGAAAGTCAAGACTTTGAAAGATTAGTAAATTTTGTTAAAACTGAATATGCCACCAAAAAAGTCTATCCAGCTCCAATAAACATTTTTCGAGCTTTTGATCTAACCCCATTTTCCAAGGTTAAAGTAGTAATCTTAGGGCAAGATCCTTATCATGGACCAAACCAGGCTCATGGTTTGTCTTTTTCTGTACCTCAAGGTGTACCCTTACCACCATCTCTTCAGAACATCTATAAAGAAATTCAGACAAGTTTAGGTATTCAAAAAGATTTTACTAATGGTAATTTAGAAAACTGGGCAAAACAAGGGGTACTACTTTTGAATGCAATTTTAACAGTAGTAGCAAACAAACCTACTTCACATCAAAACAAAGGTTGGGAAAAATTCAGTGATTATGTTATAAAAACCATCTCTGAAAAAAAAGAAAATGTCGTTTTTATGCTTTGGGGTAAATTTGCTAGATCTAAAAAAATCCTCATAGACACTCAAAAACACTTCGTTTTAGAAGCTGTGCATCCATCTCCTTTTTCTGCTCACAATGGGTTTTTTGGTTGCAATCATTTTGGTTTATGCAATCGATATTTAAGACAAAAAGGTTTAGGTCCTATTCATTGGTAAAATTTTTTGAAAAGGTATACTTTTATAACACAACGAGTTATATTTTTTTACAAAATTTAAAATAGTATATAACAAATAACACAGATCTAAATTTAAATTTAGAAATTATTTTAATTGATCTAAAGCAAAAAACTAAACTTTGAAAATATAAGTTTATTTTTATTTATTGCTCATTTGTTGATTTGTACTAATTATATTTTATATATTTATCATTCTAATTTTAGAAAAATCAACAATTTTAATTGTATGCTAACATACTCAATTTTTACTTATTCCATCGAAAGTTTACAAAAAATAAACCAAAACTGGTCAAACGAACTTAAACTTGCTTTCAAGGTCTTTCAACTAGTTTAATATTTGCCAAACGTAAAATTACAAAACCAACAGATTCCATCTTTGATGGATTAGCTATAGTTATAAGAGTATTGTATGAGTGGTAGTAATTTAGTAGTCTCCAAAATAACCAGAAAAGATGATAAAATAGAAATTTTATCTTACCAAAAATCATCTCTTCCCAAGCTGTCCAGCAAGTAAACTTTGTTTGGATTGGTACAGTAGAAAAATAAATACCAGACGATATTTCTAAGATTGCTCTCAATTTTGCTTATCCTCTATCTCCAGCCCAAAATGGACAAATGTTAGGTGGAGTTTTAATGGCTTCAAGTAAAGAACACTCTTTTGATGGACTAATTGGTGAGCAAGTTAGTTTACAACTAGAAAAGTACCTTAAAGATAAATTCAAAAAAATTCGAAATAACAGTTGCCAACGATACTGTTTGTTTGGTATTGGCGGATATATCAAAATCGCAACCTGGAAATCTATTTAGTGGAATTGTGGATACTGGATTTAATTTTGGTCTTTTTATTGATGGTAATGTAGTGATAAATCTAGAATCTGCCAATTTTGATAAGTTTGAGCAGACTGACAGTAGTAAAAAGAATTTGTTTAAATTCACTAGATCCCAAAAAAGGAATGTACGAAAAAGGAATTTTATAAGCTTTATTTATATTCAATACTATGTTTACATCAATACTACAATTTAATTCCGAACAAAATAGCTGACAAAAAGTAAACTCTACACACAGGATTAATATCCTAGCTAGTCAAAATTCGGGACAAATAAAATAGCTCAACAATTGTTTCAACGATCAGCTTCGCTTTGGTAATCCGCGTTGTTATAATTTATTTGTTTAAACAAAACCAAAATCTCCATATCATCATATTATGAAAGACAGTTTATTTTGGAATGCGTGGAATTATAAAAAACCTTGTTTATGACGGATTAGTATAATTGGGTATTACTATTGGAAATTTGCAAGTGTTCAAATTGGAAAGAAATTCATAATTATATCTTAGATACCGCTGAATTCATTATTTAAGTATGTCTATTCAGAACGGACTGTTCTATACAACATTCTATACAACACATTAAACTCTATATTTATCTTTTGAATTATAAGCTATAAGTATCCTCAAAAATTGAGATTGAAATCTACTTAACCTATTCAAATATTATTAACAAGTTTCTGAAAAATTACTTTAAATCAAAGGATGTTGGCTAATAAACATATGTATAAAATACTATTTTCTCAAATTAAAATTGAATAATTTTAAATTTTTTAAATTTTTTTAAATTTACTAAACTGATTTAAATCAAGAAAAAACTTATAATTATCTATCTTTATAGCTTTAGGGCAATAACTTATGTTCCTCTGGTCTATTTAGATATGACTCAGTGCTTTCCAGCTTTAATACCTCATTTTGGACTGTGTTTAGGTTACGATCAGCAACATCATAGTTTTGTTGAGCTTGGCGAAGCTTGTCTCCAAGTTTACGAAACTCGTCTCTAAATGAATCAATGTTTTTGCGAACAGTTTTTAAACCACTAATAATCAACTCAGCGTTTTCGTTAATATGTCCACGAAATTGATAAGTTTGAATAAGCATAATCAGTGGAAAAATAGTGGACGGTGAAGTGGGCTGTACTCTTAATTTGTGTAAAAATTCCAAAGCTTGAGGATTATTGATAACCTCGTTATACATACTATCTGAGGGAAAATAAATCATCAGAACATTTACAAAACCGTCCTTAGAGTATTTTTCTTTAATTTCCTTACCCATACTTATTACCGTTTGCAAAAAATTTTTAAGAGCTGTTTTTTTGTTTTCGCTATCGGCATCAATATAATCCTGAAACTTAGTTAGCGGAAATTTACAATCAATTCCAATTTTGTAGGAATCAATACTAATTACAAAATCCAAAATCTCCCCAGATCCAGGTACTTTAACTTGTTTTTGCCAACTACCTGCTGCCAAATGTTCTCGCAAAAGACTTTCTAAATAACTTTCCCCAAAGCTCCCAAAAGCTTTAGCACTAGTGCGATCAAAAATACTATTCAACTTCTCTACTGCTTTGGTTGACTCGATCATCTGCTGTGCCCTGACTTCCATCTGACTTAAATTCTTAGTTACATTTTCAAAAGACTTCAAGTTTTGAGCTAAGTTTTCATCTAATCTCTTACTAATTTCAATTTCTAATTGGTTTAGTTTTTCTTTGTTAGCCGCATTCAATAAATCAAAATTTTCTTTATTTCTCTGGTTCAATTCAGTAACTGACTTAGAAAGTTGATCACGAATTTGGTTAAGTATAGCTAACAAAGTTTTTTGGATTTGGTCTTTGATTACTGTAGTTTCCTCTAATAACTTCACTTGGAGTTCGTTAAATCTAGCTTCTTGGCTTTGGGAAGATTTATTAATTTCTTTGATTATTTGAACTAAATTTTGAGTATTATTTTGAGATAATTTGGCAATAACCTCGTTAATCAGAAAATTAGAATCAAGATTAATTGACGATTTCTTGCTTAAAGTTAAGACTTGTAAAACAACAACAGTAATCAGAATTACAATTAGTAAAATGTCCATAATTTTCCATTTAGATGAATGTCTAAAAATTTATACTTTCAATGAAAATGTCAATCAAGAATTGACTTCTCTTTCGAAATTGAAAAAAATAACAATATCTCAGAAAAGAGCCAAAAATCTTAAATTGGCTAGTCCTGAAATAATTGCTTATTTAGACAGGCAAAATCATACTCTTGAATTAGCTAACAGATTTGAACCACTTTGGGTAAGCTTGGACCAACAAGATTGGTTTAATACTCAACAAATCTATTTTTTGTTAGGACCCAAAGCAGGTTTTACAGATACTAGGGTGGTTTTTATTTGGTTACAGACTTGGAAAATGTTTAACAGAAAAAGTCTAACAACACAAACAGCGCTGTCTGATGTTGATTTTTTTGTATTCAAATTAGTTCAACATATTAACCTAGAAAAGTGCAACTATTTTCAAATTAAAAATATAATCAAACAAGCTAAGTCAAATTTAAAAAGTTTAAAAGGTAAACTAACTTACACAACTGAACCACGGATTGGAAAAATTAAGTAGGTACAAAAACTAATACAATTTAGTATTAAAAAATTAAGTATATGTTGAAATTGAAAAAATAATAGGATTAAAAACCTCAATTTGACTATATTTTATTTTTATGGTACGCTCCCCTGCCCTCAACATTATTAATGTTGTTGGACTTAGCAGTCTTTCGGCTTTTTTTGTATGTCGTATCAAAAGTTACCTTTTCATCCTCGTAATCCGGAAACCCTGGAGCTATTGGTGACTTTAATTATCGGTAGAAAGATAGATGAATTACCCAGAGACTTACAACCGAGAATCATTGAGCGGTGTGTTGAGATTTTTAACAATTATGCTATTGAATATCTTAGAATTTATTATGGAGAAGAGTCTGTAAAACATTACAATCATTTTTTAATTGGTGATAAAGAGGGAGTTGGAGATTTACAAGTTTTGTTGAGTCAACTAAGACAAGTATACAAAAGTTTTACAGATCTAGTTAGTGCACAGTCAGTTAAATTTTAATTATTGCTTATGTTTAAGAGATTACTTACAGGTTTGGGGAACATTAATCCCGAAAAAGGTAAAATAGAAACGATAGTAGATG
>CAKZLR010000002.1 GCA_937127165.1 uncultured Candidatus Peregrinibacteria bacterium | reverse complement strand
GGTATGTAGCTCAGGGGTTAGAGCACAGATCTTATAAGTCTGCGGTCGGTGGTTCGAATCCACCCATACCCACCAGTGGTTCTAACTGAATATCTTGATAATAGGTATCCGTATTAATCAAATCTAGTAAAATAGTCTGTATTTTTGTAAAAAAAGCTTGTCTATTTGAGATCAAATATAAACTAAAGATACTAAAACTTACTCTTCAGCTAATGCTGAATTAGGTAATTAATTCAAATAATATAATAAATAATTCAACTTTTTTCTGTTGCACACTTTGCATTTTTAGGGCAAACAAAAATTTTCTTTGGAGTCCTAAAGTCGATATAGGCTAATTCTCCTTGAGATTCTTGCTGGCCTATTTTGCTTTTAAAAGCAAAGTTTAGTCGTCTAGCTTGGTTGACCATATCTCCAGACTTTAAATCAAAATATAATTTGGTATTATTAGTGGTAGTAATAACCACATCAGTGTCAAAATCAGAAATGCTAGGAATAGAAGTTTTAACAGTGTTAATCCCTAATTCTTCCAATTGAGCCCAAAGCCAGATAATGAACCAAAAGCGATTGAGTTGTTGCTCACGGTGTTCAAAAGAATAATCAGCAAAATTAGGATTCTCAAATCGTAAGTCACTAGGCGAGTTCGTAGCAAAAGTAAGAGTAGTAGGTTTTTCTACCACTACTAAATTTTGTCTAAGATTAGCCTCATCTCTGCTGACTACACGACCATTTTGTCCAATTCTCCAGTATTCTTGTCTATTGTTCAGACCTAGTGTGATTAAAATCGGTTTTGTAGTAATTTCTATTTTGACTTGATTTGGCCAAATTCGTTCAACTATTCTCACTTGAACTATTTCAGGATTACTATTTCTAGCTACAGCAGATAAATTTTGATCACTTAGAAACCAGAATTGGTTGTTCGGAATAAATCCTAAAAATGGATCTTGGTTAAAACTTTTGATCAATTGTTCCACATTCGTGGAATCTAAGTAAGAACCATTAGTAAAAGTAATTTCATACTTTTTAACCAGAAAAAAAGTGTCAAAAAAAATTAAATAAATTAAAAATAAAAATGTTCCTAAAATTATTATCGAGCCTATCAACCGATTCAATTTGCCAGCAAGTCGGATTTCTGCCGCCCAGCTCCTTACATTAAGCCAGATTCTACCAATACCAACCCTACCATAACTTTTAGCAATTTCTTCTACTGGTTTTAGGCCATATTTTTGTCTTTTTGGGGGTTTGATTTTAGTTTGAATTGAGTTAATCAAAAGTTCTTTTTTTAATTTTACAGGGTTAGGTTCGAAAATTTTTGTACCATAATCGCTATCATGGGGTGTAGAGTTATTGTCTTTTTTGAGATTTGCTGATTTTTTATCTCCTAAATCATAGTAAAAAATTCCTTTTTTTTGTTTTTTGTCTCTAACCGAATATTTGAAATTTATATTAGCTGAAACGTCCTCGGTAGATTTTTGTTTAACAAACAAGCTGGTAATTGTATTATTAATAATTTTTTGAGTTTTATTATGATTTTTAGGTTTAAACAACAGACTAAATAGGCCAGTTTTTGGCTTTTGTGGCTTAATTATAGTCTGAAAACTAGTATTTTTTTGGCCACCGTAAAATAACTTTGATTTAATCTGAGATTTTTTCATTTTATTGAAAAATACTAATTAAATAAAACTAAATTTGACAATAGCATTTCCCAATTAATATTGCAAAAAATAAAAAAAATTATCATAATACCTTGAACTTTAACTTAAAAACAAAAATGAACGATAATTTATACAACAACAGTCCAGTAGACAATTTACCAAATACTCCAGTAGGGAACATAGGATTTTCGGATCTTAGTAGCTTTGATTTTATAGAAAGTGGAATTTTGGATGTGATTTTTTTTAGTATACTAGGGTTTTTTATCGGGTTTTTGATAATATACTTTTTAAGTTATATCATTTTTTGGCAACGAAGAGAAAAAACTTTTAAGAATTTAACGGCTTTAGAAGTCCGTTTACCTCAAAATAACGAAATTAAAATTGAGGCAGCAGATCAAATGTTTAACACTCTTTATTCTCTTAAAAAAAGTTTTCCTGATAGTTTTATCAAAGGGGATGTAACTCTAGCTTTTGAAATAGTGGGAACAAAAGATGGTATTAGTTTTTATGTTATTTGTCCGAACGACCTTGTAGATATGATGGAAAAAACTATCTATGCTTATTATCAACAAGCCGATATTATCAGGTCTAAACTAATTAATCTTGAACACGAGAAAGGTAAAAAGCTTAAAATAGGTTTTTTACTGCAAAAAGAAGCTGGTTACAGACCAATTAAAACCTACAAAGATTTAGCAGTGGATTCTTTGTCCAATATAACTAGTGTAATGTCTAATGTTCATGAAGGTGAAAAAGCCATATTGCAAGTCTTAATTCAGCCTGCTGGCAATGGTTGGAAGAATACAGCTAGGAAATTTGTAGCAAATATCCAAAAGAAAGAAAATAATCCTGAGAAAAAAGTTGAGGTCAAGACCAATCCGCAAATTATTTCTAAAATAGAGGAAATGGCGAATCAGTTTGCTTTTAAAGCAGTTATTAGATATGCAGTTATTGCCAACGATAACTCAAGAGCCAAAATGCACAGTCAAAATATATCTGGTTCTTTTGCTCAATTTAGTAATGAAGTTAATTCATTTAAAGAATATAAACCTACTTTTTTGAGTAGTATTAAAGAAAATTTTGAGAAGAAATCTTTCCCTTTTGGCTGGTTTAACAAAAAATATTCTCTATTGTCGACAGAAGAACTGGCTACCATTTTTCACTTTCCTTCCAAAGAGGTTGCCACCCCATTGATAAATTGGCTCAAATCTAAAACTGCTCCAGTTCATCCTTCAGTTCCATCTAGCGGAGGAACAGTAATTGGTATGGCTTGCCATAGAGGTATTCGAAGACCAGTAGCCATAAGCGAAAAAGACCGTATGAGACATATGTATGTGATTGGAAAAACTGGTACGGGTAAATCAGAGTTTCTGATTGAAATGATTAAGCAAGATATTCGAGCTGGTCACGGAGTTTGTGTAATTGATCCTCACGGAGAGCTTTGTGAAGATGTTTTACACTTTATCCCACCTGAAAGAGCCGAAGATGTGATATACTTTGATCCATCAGATACTGAGAGGCCTATTGGTTTAAATATTTTGGAACACGAAAGTGATAAAGAAAAGTTTCAAATTACCGAGGGTGTAATCAACATGATGAGAAAGTTGTTTGACCCCAACCAGCAGGGTATGGTAGGACCGATGTTTGAACATGCTATTCGTAATGCTATGTTAACCGTTATGTATGAACCAGGAGCAGGGTTTATCGAAGTTGTAAGATGCATCACTGATGATAGTTATGTTAAAAGTCTTTTACCTAAAGTAAAAGATCCGCTTGTTAGAAGATATTGGACAGATGAAGTGGCTCAAACGAGTCAACAAACCAAATCCGACAGTCTAGGTTATATTGTATCTAAATTTGGTAAATTTATTACCAATAATTTGATGAGGAATATCATTGGTCAGTCTAAATGCGGATTTAATATTCGTGAAGCTATGGACACCCAAAAAATTATTTTGATAAATTTATCCAAAGGTAAGCTTGGAGAAGAAGGTTCATCTTTTTTAGGACTTTTAATGGTTCCAAAAATTTTAGGTGCCGCAATGAGTCGTGTAGATATGGCACAGGAAGACAGAAAACCATTCTTTTTGTATGTTGACGAGTTTCAAAACTTTGCTACCCCTGACTTTGCCACGATTTTATCTGAGGCTAGAAAGTATAAACTAGCTTTAACAGTGGCTAATCAGTTTATTGGACAGATGGAAGAGAGTGTTAAAAAAGCAGTTTTTGGTAATGTCGGAACTCAAGTAGTTTTAAGAACTGGTGTGGAAGATGCCGAGTTTCTAGCAAAAGAAATGGCGCCTGTATTTAACCATGAAGATATCATTAACCAAGAAAAGTTTCATGCATATGTAAAAACTATTGTAAACAATGAGCCTGTACCTCCTTTTTCTATTGATACTACCAAAGATTATGCTAGACACCTTGAAGAAAGAGCAAAAGGAGAAGCAACTGCCAAAGCTATTATAGAAATGAGTAGGTTAAAATATGGTAGAGCAAGAAAATTTGTGGAAGCAGAGATAAATTTGAGGGCCAAGTTATAAAGTTAAAAATTAAGATTGTGTGCTTCAACACTACTGAAGTAGCTGAGCAAGGCTACTAGCATATAATGGTGATTATATCAAGTTTTGTTTTTAGTAGAATTTTTAATCTCACAATTGTATAGAGGAATAGAATATCTTATCTAATTTAGGTTACTTAAAGTAGGCCTGATTTTTAGAAAATATAGAAGAAATTTGAAATAAGTTTAAGTTAACTCATACTATGCTTTTATCATACCTCTTAAAGAGAATTCAAACAATTTGGTTAAGTCTTAAAAACAAACTGGTTAGTTAAAATACCTTTAATTTCCTTTGATTTTTTTTATATTAGCATTATCTTGCAGATGAATGGCAAAGTCAGCTTTGAATAGTTTGTCTACATTTTCGTCTAAATGAGATGGTAGTTTTGAGGGAACTAAATTAATGTGGTCAATAGTACCATCTATTTCTACTTCCTCTCCTTTATCAAAATTAACATATCTACCTTTAGAATCACTAAAAACACACCAGATGAAAGAATCTTCTTTTCCCGTTAGTATTTTAAGAAAAACATTGTTTGGAATTTCAGCGGGAAAAGTTTCTATATTGTGTACTTTGGCTTTATCTTTAACTACTGCCCCGACATACTTTTTGGCAATTTTTTGATTAACTTTAATAATTTCGGTTTCTAATTGATTCAACAAATAACTTCGCTTAACTTCTGTATAGTTCTCATTTTCGAAGACTTCTTTAAATTTTTCTTTGTAAGATTGCATTAATTTATTATAGTTTTTCTTATCCTCGTAAATAGTCGGCCCATCAACCACAGTAACAAAGGATGATAGGGTTGCCCATATTAACAGTATTCCAATAATAATTACCCCAAAAATAATTAGATTTTTGATATCAGAAACACTAAGATAATCTAACATACACAAGAATAATTTGAGACCTTTAACAAGGTTAAACAAACAAAAATAGTCAAGACTAGTCTAAACTTTACAACTTTACACATATATTACATATCATTTTTTATTAATTTATTTTTATTATATTATTTATATTTAAATTAATAATTTATGATTACTTATATTATTTTTATTTTATATTTTTAATTTATATTTAATTTTTTTAATTTTATTTTTTAATTTTATATTTATCCTAATTTTTTATATTTATCTTACGTTTATATTCTATATTTATTTTAGTAATGTTGTTTACTTTCATAAAAAAGTTAAAAAAAGTAATAAAATAAGTGGTACACAGTAATTTCTATACTAATTTCTATACTAATTTTGTCTTGACAATCGTTCTCAGTTACCCTTTTAGAAACTTTGCTTTTTAGAGTTCTTCTGGATTTTTATATAAATAGAGTAGGTGATAAGCCTATATTTGGGCTTTTGTTAAAGTATATTTAGGCTTTTGTTTAAAAAATTTACTAAAATTGATTTTTACGAAAGTTCCTTTTTGGAAAAAAGATTCTATTTTAGACTAAAACACTAATCAGTTGTCTAAAATTATGCTGCTAAATTTTCCAATAAAAAGTATAAAACAAGTACTCAATAATAATTTATTTTTTTTAATTGTCTTAGTATTGGTCATTAGTATATCTAGAATTGCTACTTGGTTTTTCCCTCTAGATAGTGATCATTGGATATTTTTTGTAGTCGGGAAGGAGTTTTGGGAAGGTAAAATACTCTACTACGAAATTTGGGATCACAAACCTCCACTTATTTTTTTAATTAATGGATTGATGAGTTTCGCCTTTGGAGATTCGATTATTCTACACAGAATTTTTTTAACTTTTTGGATGTTGTTGGATGTATTTCTGGTGTACCTATTGATTAAACATTTTCTTGGTAAATATAATACAGAAAATATTTTAGTAAAAACTAGGTTGGGTACCTTATTTTATGCTTTTTGGAGAAATCTTTCACAGTTTACGAGTAGTGGTAATAATACTGAAAATTTTGGGTTAGTTTTTTTAATTACCATGTATTTGACATATTTTTACTTTAAACAGACTAAGAAAGTTTTTTGGCTTTTAATTGTTGGAATCGCCTTATCTGTATTAGTTTTTCTTAAACCTAACTTTGTTTTACTTACTTTACCTGTTTGGATAGACTTAATTTGGCCTTTTTTCAAATTCCTTGCTAGAAAGCAGTACAAACAAGCCTTATTTTGTATTACAAACATCGGTCTTAAGCTTTTTATAATTATAATTCCCCTAATAACTCAAATAGTAATTTGGGTCACATATTTTTGGTCAAATAATGCCATATGGGATTTTTGGTTAGCTTCTTATGCATTTAATTCAAAGTATTTACTTAGTACTTGGGCAGGAAAGGTTTCAGGACAAGCTGTATTTTTATTAATCAGTAGTCCGTTCTACTTACTTTACTTAAAATTTCTAGGCATTTTTATTCTTCAAAATAAAACGCAATTTGCAAATCAATATATTCGTTTTATTTTTGTTAGCAGCTTGGCTGGCTTGCTTTTCATATTTATCTTAGGTAGTTTTTATCCATATTATTACTTGATACTAATGCCAATTTTTACTTTGCTGGTTATGTCGCTTGACTGGTCAAAATTTACGAAAACTAGTACCAATTTAATTATCACGACACTCATGATTATTACCTTTTCTACATCATACCTTATCTCACTGAAACAATTTTATAATGGTATAACCGGTCCTGTAGCCGCTGAAGCTTCAGAAATAAAACAGGTAGCAGAGTTCATTTCACAGAATACCACCATAGAGGACAAGTTATATGGATATGTTTATGGAGCAACTTTTTATGTTTTAACTGACCGACAACCAGCCTCAAAATATATTTCAGGAAACATTTTAGTCTTGGATTATCGTGAAAATTACGGGTTTGGGCTAAATGAGAAAGTTATTCATGATTTACAAATAACACAACCACCACTGATTATTTTGTACACAAAAAATAATATTTATGAATCTAATCATCTTTTGATGAATTATTTTAATACTTGCTATAAGGATCTAAAACTTTGGGCAAATTACAAAATAATGGAAAGGATAGATTGTGATTATGTTTTGTAAAATTAGTGATGGTCAAAATTTTTAATTCAATTCGTTAGTTTCAGGAATATTTTTATGAATTTGTTTCTATTTTTACTAGACAAATTTTATTTTATTAAGAGGTTTCTTAAGAAATTGTTTTTGAGTAAAAAGGATCTAAGAATCTTTTTTGGGATATCTTTTTATAACCAAAGATTAATAATCACTTTTTAGTTTATTCAGTAACCAGTAGAGTGAATGTAGGTGTAATTACCCTAACGAAAATTAGGACTATAATCAACAGGTTTGTGCAAACTTGCTTATTATACAGCCTACTTTTTAGAAACTAAAGTTAGTAAAAATTTCAATATAAAAACTGCATATAAAACAGAATTATAACTAAACTTTTTGTTTGAAAAATCTATCCGTGATCTCCTTTTACCAATCAGTAAGTTGATCAATAACAATTAATCATTTAAACATATATCTCTATTTTCTTTTACTAAAGACAACTGAAACTAATGTTAAAAACATTTTGCTTAATAATAAGCTTTTTAATAACATTATTAATAACATTAATACATATTCTGATCGTTTTAACTGTTGGAATGCTAATTAAAAATGTGACTGAAATGAAATTAATATTTAATATTAATAAATATTAATACAATTCACAAATTGTGATAGGTATCACAAGTTTTTATCAAAATATCAAAAAATTTATTTGAATCAATTTTCAGAACTGAATAAGCATCTTTTTTATCTAGACAAAAAAATTATAATTTAGTTCTCGCTTTTGGATTTGCGGCAAAATACTACACTACTAAAAAAGTTAAATAGAGATTATATAATTATTTTGTTCACTGTTCGTCAGTTTGTATAACATTAACTCAGTTAAAACTTGATCATATCTGCTTATAGTTACAGCTTTGCTACATGAATTAAATCTTGAAAGAGATGAGATATATAACGGAATAATTCAAAATTTTGGCACGGAAGTTTTAAATTTAATCAAACAAATAAAAACCATAACACAGAGACTCAGTTTTGCTGGCTTAGGCGAAAAAGGGGTAAGAATTGAGTGGGTTAGGCAAATATTTGTAACATCTGTAAGTAATTTATGTGTAATTATTATAAAGATTATAAAGAAATAGCAGATAGAATCAATGATTTAGAGTCTTTAGAGGGTTTTACTCTAGGGAAAATAAAACAAACAGTAATTGAAAGTTTTTACATCGATGCTAATATCGTTCCCAGATTGGTATAAATAAATTAAATAATTTAAATAATTTAAAAACAGGATAAAAGAGTTGGTTTTTAAATATTCTAATCCAGAAGTTTATGATTTTATACAAAAAGAATCTTCTTTAAATACAAATTTTAGACAAAGAATTGTGGAAAATCTTATTTTTAAAGTGAAAAAAGTATTAAAAAGAGAAAATATAAAACATATTCAAGTTAAAGGAAGAGCTAAAACACTTTATTCCATATACAAAAAACTCGCTCAAAAATCTGAATCTATAGATAAAATCTACGATCTAATAAGTATTAGAGCTGTATTCAGTTCAATCATTGATTGCTATAATATATTGGAATTTTTACATAACATTTTTCTCCAATTAATAGTCGCTTAAAAGATCATATACGAAACCCAAAAAATGACGGTTATCAAAGTCCTTATACTAAAATCCTTGATGAGGAATTAAGCATTATCTTTGAATTACAAATTAGAACTAAAAAAGATGATTTTGTGGAATACAGGCCAATCTCTCATTGGAAGATAAATATCAAACAGAACATAACTATATGGTTGACTTTTTGACACCAGAGGATATTAAACAATTTAATGAAATATTAGGTATTACTCACATAAAACAAAAACAAATACTACACTTTAAACTACACTTTTAAAAAGCACAGTAAATTTTAATATCTAATCTTTTGAAAAATGGTAAGGTTTGGAAACTAGATAAAGGCTCTACAGTCGAAGACTTTGTCAAAAAGACCAATCCAAAACTTAAAAAACAAAATTTTGTAGCAAAAAATAAATGGCAAGCCCAAATCTTCTACTCAAAAACTGAAAACAGGTAATGTAGTAGAAGTACTAAAAATCTAGCTACAATTTCAGTATTGGGTGATTATTATAACTAAATTTCGGTTTTTTGGTAGATTATTTTTTATAGACAGGTAATAAAGTAATAAATTTGAGTTCTTTATGCATATTATAAAGCAACAAGATACACAAAAATCTTAACTACAATTTCGTAATTTCATTACGACTTATAAATCTTGGCTGGATCAAAGATTTTGTGATTGTCTATTACTTTGAGATTTACTTTACCGTCTTGAGAATAGCTTTCAAAATCAACTAAACGGTAAAAACAAGATTTTCTACCAGTGTGACAAGCTGCTCCTCCCACTTGCTCTACTTCAAAAATCAAAGCATCTTGGTCACAGTCAATATAGATTTGCTTGATATTTTGAATAAAACCGCTCTCTTCACCTTTTTTCCAGATTTTTTGACGAGAACGACTATAAAAATGAGCTTGTTTAGTCTGAAAAGTTTTGTCTAATCCTTCTTGATTAGTGTAAGCAAACATCAACACTGTTTTGGTTTGTTGTTCTACAACAATTACCGGAATCAAGCCATTATGATCAAAAGTCGGTAAAAATTTAATACTTTCTTCAATTTCCAAACTTGCAGGCATAAATAGTTGGTTGGAATTTTCCAATTTTTATCTTGAAAAAGATAAATTGTCAATTTATACATTGATGGTGCACTAAGTTTCTAATTCAAACTTACTAAATGGTAATTTTTCCAGGTTTTAGTTGAGTTTTAGCTAAAAATTCAGGATTTTTTTGGGTACCAATATTGAGTAATATACCTATACCAATTAAATTGGTAATCATAGCTGTACCACCTTCCGAAATAAAAGGGAGAGGAATCCCTTTGAGTGGAAATAAACCAATCATTCCAGTAATATTCCAAAAAGACTGTAAAATAATCCAAACAGAGATACCTACAGCAAGCATTTTCCCCCCTTCATCTTTAACTTCTTTGGCAATTTTCATGCCTCTAACAAAAATAAACAAATATAAAAATATAACTAAGAATACAGTTACAAAACCACCTTCAGCACCAATTACTCCAATGATTCCATCAGTGGCCACTTCAGGAATACGACTTTTGAGATCACTACGACTGTAACCAACTCCAAATAAACCGCCGCTGGCCATAGCCTCTCGTATCTGCTTGACTTGTAAACTATCATCTCTAGTTACTTTTTGAGTAACTCCTAGTTCTACACATAAACGATAATTCCAAGATTCTGGGCTATATTTTTGGCAAATAGATTGAGAAAGCCACACAAAAATTCTATCTCTTCGCCATTCTGAATCAGTTCCAAAAATAGCCAAAGACGCTACAATAGCAAAAACAAGCAAACTTATACCTACATATTTAATAGGTATTTTAGCTACCCATAAAATAGCTGCAATGATACAAGTAATAATAACTACACTTCCCAAATCTGGTTGAATTAAGATAGATCCACAAATAATAACTAGAGCATAAATTGGTTTTTTGTAGTTATCCCAACTAAAAGGCTTACCTAAATTTTGCTGGATATAAGAAGCAAAATAAATAAGTAAACCGAGCTTAGCAAATTCACTAGGTTGAAAATTGGTTATACCCGCAATATAAATCCAACGAACAGCATTGTTTGCCATATATGGAGAAAATCTCAAAACATCCAGGTGGTTTATAGTTTCTAGACGACTCAAGCCAAAAATGTCCGCAATAAGTAGTGGTACAGCAATGTACAAAAGTGTAAATAACACGATTCCAATGATAAAATGGCGAAATTTAAATAATAAATGATAATCTATTTTTGATAAAATAAAAGCTAAAATACCACCCACCCAAACACCCACAACAAGCTGTCGTGAAAAATCTTCCATAAAATTTGGTCTATTAGATATAGCACTTGCTAAAAAAGCAAGACCAATTATACATTGTAATAAGACAGCACCTATTAGCCACCAATCATGATTTGTTGTATAATCAAATCTCAGTTTTTTCTTATTTGTTACTAACATAAAAAATCCAGTTAAAACAACAAATAAAATAAAATTTAGCAAATATGAAATTGAAATTAATCAAAGCCATCTATTATATTTACTGTTTTTGAAATCTGGTGTGTCAAATATCCATTTTTATGAGCCTGTTACCTTCAAACAGCAATAGCAAATAGATATTTCACCTAGCCTAGCTATTTAATAATCTAAACAACTTTTTGCACAGTATCTAATCTACTTAGTTATACACAACAATACTACAATAAGCATGCAAGAAAACATTGTATATCTTATACTATAACCCAAAAGAAGGGCGCTGGTTCCCGTCTTGCTTGAGCTGGTAAATTAGGATCTTCATCTATGAAGAGATTCTGAATATTGGGATCTGGTGATTGGAATATAATTCTTTCTACAGTAGTATTTACTCCCAGTATTGAGTAATCCAAAATAGTAGAAAATTCACCCCCTCGTACTCCATTTACTGGCTCATCTAAAAAAATTTCTCCAATTAATTCGTATTTGTAACTTAAACCATCAGGAGTCCTAATAGCAGTTTTGATTAAAAGTGATTTGGGTAGATTAATTTGACTGTTATTACCTACCACGGTAACTGGTAGATTTTGCATTCTTATCAAAATTTCTGTTTGGTTAGATGAAACTTTATAGTACAATTGTCCAAAGCCAGTTCTTTTTTGAGTTGCCACAGCACCCCAGATATCCAAGACTTTGATATCGCTAAATGAATTTCGCCTAGCAAAATTACTTGCTATAATATCGACTTGGGTTGGTTCACGACTTACTCTTTGTCTATTACCATATAAGTATCCTATATAAAAAGTAGTTATCAAAACTATAGAACCAAGTAGAATTGTGGTTATTATTTTGAAATTCATAAAATATTAAAGTAAATCTAACCAAGATTCTGAAGAGTCTAGTTTAGACGCAGTTTTGAGAACTTTTTCTGTCACTGACTGAATTGTTTTCTCATTAAAATTCTGAAGACCACTTAACAAAATATACTCATTTTTAATACCGCATAATTCGAATACTCCTCTTTTCCAAAAAATTTTCAGAGTATTATTGTAAAAAAGTTTATTCTGCCACCCAAAATTTTCGCTAAAAGCAAAAACTATCGCTTTTTTGTTTTTAAGCAGGGGTTCAAAATCAGTTTTTCCAGCACTAAAAGCAAATCCTTTGGTAAACACCAAATCAATAAAACCTTTCAAAATTGCTGGTACTGAATTATATCTTACTGGGTGGAAGAAAACTATACAATCGGCCCTTTTGATACGGAACTGATATTCCACTATTTTAGCATCTTTTTGGTGCAGCTGACCTATAGGGTCAAACTCTTCTTTTTGAGCATCTTCATATAAGTCAATCCAATCTACATCAATACCCATAGATTGACACTTTTCGCCAAATTCTTTGCACAACTGTACAACTAATTCTTCTCGTTTATTTTCGTGTTTATTGGCAGCTAAGATTAGTAGGATCTTTTGAAACTGAGGCACAATAAATATGTTTAATTTTTATAGTTTTTTTGTCAAAAAATCAATCATCATGATTATAGTAGCTGGTTATTAACAAAATAAGGCTTCTCTCTAGAAATAGGAAAATTTAAAAACAGGGGAAATAGAAATCAAGACCATATTCCTATAAAATTTTGGTATGGTTTAGTTTTAAATAACTAAAAACAAGCGTTCTATCTATAAAAATAGAGATCTACTGTTAACAATACCAAATTAGCAAAATTAGCCTCAAACAAGAAAAAAATAATTTGTTCGTGAATTAATTATAATAAAAAACTAAAGCTAGAAATAAAATAAATAAAATATAGAAAAAAGATAGAGATCTGATTACTACTTTTTATTTTTTTTAGGTATTAAAGAGGCAATATAACTGTCTCCAGACAGCGATGGCTCGTTTTCAAAACTATATCCTTGAGTAATTAAACCTAAGAAAGTATTCATTATTTCTTGGGCTATTTCTGGATGTGACTTTTCTCTACCTTTCATCTGAATTTGAAGTTTTACTTTTTTACCTTGTTGTAAAAACTCATCAACTTTTTTGGCTCTTACTTTAAGATCATTTACAGATATTCTTACAGAAACTCTAATGGTTTTTATTTCTTCAGCTTTGGATTTGGTTGTATTTTTAGATATTTGGTATTTCAATTTGTTAAAATCGATGAGCTTAACCACTTTTGGATCAGCCTTAGGGTTTATTTCTACTACATCAACTCCTAAATCCTCTGCCATAGCGAAGGTTTCCGATCTAGAAAAAATACCTAACATTATTCCTTCCGCATCAATAACTCTGAACTGCTCCCCCTCTATATTTTCATTAATATTAAATTTTTTAGTAGGATCTTTGGGAGACGCTTTTCTTTTTCGACGATAATTTGACATTGCAAAAATTAGACTTAGATTCCAGGTAACTGACTATCTTTTTGAATGTTGTCAAATTTTCGCTTACAATTATATGTATTATATAACGTTCTATGTACTATAAACAAGTAATAATTATAATTACTTTTATATATTTAGCTATTTAATTTATATTTTAGGTTCTTCTAGTTAATTTTGATTTATCTTAAATTTAGTTTATATTTTTTGCTCTTGCGTAATAGTAAATAATAATTCAGAATTCCCACATAGTGGTTATTACTAAAATAACAACTATATACTTTCTAAAATCGGTGTCACTTAGAAAGTATTTTTTAGCTTTTACATTACATTTATACTATGCAAAACAATAGACTATTTGTGGGCAATTTAAGTTACGATTGGCTCACACAGGAGCTAAGAGAAGCTCTTACTGAACTTTTTTCACAATATGGAGAAATCTTAGAAATCCATATTCCCCAGTATTTAGATACTGGTAAGCACAAAGGTATTGCTTTTATTACGATGCAACATGCGAATTCTTTGGAAGCTGCCAAAAAAGATTTAAATAACAAACTTTTTGGTCCAGATGGCGACAACTCTGATTCTGCCAGACCTTTGCATATTGACTATGTAAAACCAAAAGAAAAAAGAGAAAATAGAGGAAGTAATAGAAGTTTCAAGAAAAGAGGTAGAAACGACTATTAGTTATTTTATTTTTAGAAATTAATATTTTTTAAAAGTCTATCACCGTAAAACTTTTCAAAAATCAGTCATGCCCCCAAAGCTGGGGGTTTTGTTTTTTGTAGAAAAAATTGACTAAATTCATCTCTAAAGCTATTTGGCTACAGCCATATTGTATACCACTTTGGTAAATCTTCTTATTTAAGTGATTTTTATACTTTTTTACTAGATCTTTTAGAGGTGATCCTAGAAAAATTCTGTTGATCAAATCAAATCGTTGAAATTAGTCATTAGCAATTTTTAAACTTTTAAGTAAGTTTGTCCATTATTTTTACTTTACTTAGATAAAGTAAAGAATTATAATCTATTTTATAGAAGTTTATTGACAATAACTTATAGAAATCTCTAAACTTATTGAATAAAAAAATGTTTTTGTTTATTCATCAACTAGCTGGAGCTAGAAGTTTGTGGCTTCCTTATATAAGAGGAATTTTAGAGCTTGATCAATCCTATTCAGACAAACAGCTCATAGATTTATTTACCATTCCTTTACCCGGTCATCCGGATGATGATCAAGCTTTTGCTATTGAAGATATTCTAAAATCTATTGACGACTTTGTTTCACAAAAATTGTCGAAACAACAAGAGTTAGCAAAAAAGCTGATACTTACAAGTAAACCAGAGATTATTAAAAACATGAAACAATCAAAGCTGATCATTGTCGGACATGAGCTTGGTGGGGTCGTAGCCTTAGAGTATGCCTTAGAAAATATAAACAAAGTTAGCAAACTAGTTTTGGTAGGTTGTGGTAATAATTTCAATTCATTTTTTATCAATCTAAGGAAACAATACTACAACAGAGTAGTATACAAAAAAAGTTTGAGTCAACTAAAAGCCAAAATTCAGTCATCTAAAAACCCGCGAGATAAAAATTTCTGGTCTATTTTCTCTGAGAATCTCTCTCGTAAAGCCATAGATTCAGGTTTGCAAATATTGCAAGAATTTAATTTTTTAAAATCTTTTAATAAACTAGATTTGGAAAGCCAGATTCAATTTACAAAATTACCAGTTTTGTTGATTAGAGGACAGATGGATCTTTATTGTACAGCTACAAGTGCTTTCAAATTACAACAAGTTTTAGATTTAAATAAAGAAATTTGGCGAAAAAATAAGTTTATCGTAGGCATAAACAAACTAGAACCTAATATCACGATCAAAACTTACAAAATGTCTGGACAAAATCCAATGGATAAAGATCCAGTAAATTTTGTAATAGATATTAGAGATTTTCTTAGGAAATAAAACATTGTTAGATCAACATATAGTTTTTTCTTTAGCAAAAACAAAATTGACTAACAATTCCTAATTAACAACGAGAGTTAAGAGATTTTGGTGCAGTTTAATCAACTGCAAAATCTTTCTTAATCATATCAAGAACTTCTTCCAAAAAAGCCTCAGTCAGTATCTGATTTCTGGTTTTTTGGTCTAAGCCTCGGCTTTGTAAATAAAAATTTTGCTTTGAGTCAAAAGTTCCAATAGTCGCTTCGTGAGTACACTTAACATCATCACAGTAAATTTCTAACTCTGGTTTCGAGTCCATCTTAGCATCGTCAGATAGCATTACGGTATGATTAGACAGTTTAGCATTAGTTTGGTGAGCATTAGGATCTACAAAAATCTTGCCGACAAATCTGGCATTAGCTTGACCTTCTAAAACACCTTTAAATAGAGTAAAACTTTTACAATTTGCCTGAAAATGGTTGATTTGCAAGAGATTTTGAACTGTGTCTTGTTTGTCTAGGTGGTAAAAATTATAGATTCCTAACTTTGTGCCGGGATTGTGAAGGTTAAAAATCACTTGGACTGTTTGTCTATTTAACATGGTTTGAAACCAAAAAAACTTGATTTCAATACTTTGGTTTAAGTTGATTTTTACTTTTATTTCTTTTTTTGAAGATTGTAACCAGACTGGCTTGAGCGGCGAGTTATCAAAATTCAGTTCTATCCAATCCTGACTGTTTGCTGGAAAATTGTCAATTATTAAAACGTCAAAATCTTTCGGATTAATTAAATTGATCATAACCATTTGCTTCAATTTCTTCAACAAGGGCTTCGCCACCACTTTTGATAATTTGACCATGCTTGAGGATGTGTACAAAATCCGGTTTAATAAAGTTCAGAATTCTTTGATAATGAGTAATCAACACAAAGGAATTATTCGTAGTTCTGAGTTTGTTTAGATTGTTAGCTACTAGCTTAACTGCATCGATATCCAATCCAGAATCAATTTCGTCCAAAATGGCTAGTTTTGGTTCTAGCACAGCCAGTTGCAAAAGTTCACTAAGTTTTTTCTGACCACCAGAAAGATTGGCATTAACTGTTCGCTTATAAAAATCTTTTGGCAAGCTCAAAAAGTCGGTTTTTTGTTTGATTTTGGACAAAATTTCGCTAGTAGAAGGAGGTTCTTGATCCATTGCCTTCGACTTGGCTTCAATAGCTGCTTTAAGGAAATTGATTAAACTTACACCAGGAATTTCAATTGGGTTTTGAAAACCTATAAACAAACCTGCAACAGCTCTTTCTTCAACTTCCATCTCTAACAAATTTTGACCATTAAAAAACACTTCACCAGTATCAATTTGATAATCTTCTTGACCGGCCAGAACAGCAACTAAAGTGCTTTTGCCAGCACCATTCGGACCCATTACAGCATGGACTTCACCAGACCGTATTTCTAAATTCAAATTTTTTAAAATCAATTTTCCATCAATACTGACCGATAAATTTTTAATGCTTAACATAATCAAAAGACGAATCAAAGTTCTTTTCAAGATCAAATCAAATTGTAAGATTAGTCAAATAAGTTTAAATTCATTTTTAGTTTACTTTCTTAGTTTACTAAATTGTTTTTTTAATTTTGTTCTAGTTTTGCTTTTAAATTCTTAAACCATTTTAAGTAATATCAATTACAACAAATCCAAATAAGTTTTAATTTTTTTTAACATGCTTTCGTGTTGGTTTTAGGTCAGGCTGTGTAGCTACCAAAGTTATCAGGTCAGATTGTGTCTGCATCAAAGTTTTTCCTCTGTGTAAGAACATGAATGAAGGATCATCAATATAATCTGAAACTATTTCTTCTGGGCAAAGAATTAAGTTCTTTTAAATAGTTTTTTAAATAATTTTGCAATCTTTCAATATGACTTTCGCTATAACCAAACAAGCGGCCAAGTTCACAAGATTTTGAGTTAATAAAACTTCTTAACAAATCGAATAAGTTTATAGAGTCTAGATCGTTTAAGTTGAAATTAGATAATATATTTAAAAATTTGATTTTCTGAATAAAATCCTTGTTTATATGGATTCTTAGGATTACTGTAATGATATAAATAGATATAATACTATATATTAGATAGGTGAATAGCTTGTTTGACCCTATTTATTAAAATTTCTATTCTTTTCTTCATCATTTTTTCCTTGTCTTTATTTCTTTTCTAAACCAAACAAAAGAAATTCTTTAGGAACTATAAAGATGTCCTTAACTGAGCTTTAGTGACGACATTATTAACTATTTTACTAGATTCAGTCTCAAATAAAAAAAATAAGAGCTTTTTAAAAGGTTTTCCTATATCATCAGTTCCTTGCTTTATTCTATGTTCACTAACTGACCCTTCCATACATTATATTGCAATCCCACTAACATGTCGTCTTTTATTGTTCTTATTTTTAATATTAAATAATGATCTAACATACTCATTGATTTCATATTGCTTATATAGATCAATTTTAGCTTCAATAAGTCATTCAACATAATCTGATGTCTTGTATTTGTTAATTTGTAGAAGAAAATTTAAAAATGTAGGGAAAAATTTAATTAAGGTTAATAACCTTTTTCTATGAGGACTTTATTCTTCAAGTTTTCCTAGTTGTAGGAATCTAGTTTTTGTAGTATAAAAAATAATTAAGCTCTGGATAAATTTTACTGCTTCACCTCTCAGTAATTCTGCTATAGGTATTTTATAGGTTTTGGCTAACTTTTTCTACTTCTCAAGAGTAGTTAATACCTGAATTACTCTCAATAGCCTTGACTTTATTTTTATTCTTTCATTTCGGTTTAGTGTTTTTTCTTCTTCTGTCTTATTAATTTTATTTTTTAGACGACTTATATTAAAGCTGGTTTCAGTTCAAAAATAAATGTAACACCACCTGTTTTAGGTTGTATGTTCTTATTATCACTAACCAGGCTAAATAAATCAGCCTAATCTGAAGGCTCAAGATTTTTATCTATTCTATCTGGATGGCTTGTAACTACATATTAGTTTTATTAATCTAAAAAATATCTTCTAACCCGAGATTTAATTTAATTAGCCTTTCATTAATTTCTTTTACAAATGCAGTAAATACATCCCTAGATTCTTCAACTTGCTCCCCTTCGGTAGGTTTATTCGACCACTTCCGGTTAAATTATTCCCCGTTTTTTCACTTAAACGATCAATCTCCTACCTCATATTAATTGTTATCAATTTGTAATGACTATCTTTTGTAAGTTGATTATTAAATTTGTTTGATATTTTTTTGTATATCTTTATTTTGTAGTAAAAGTCTAAATGTCATTACAACAAAAATTCTTAGATCCAACGATTAAATTCTAAAAACCTACTTTCTTATTTTTGAATTCATGATCTTATGACTTTTTGAAACTTTAATTTGTCAAACTCTGAACCGAATATTTTTTGAAGCTTTTTCAAACTTTGTTCAGGTTTAGGCAATAAAAGTTTTAACAAAAAGACTTTTTGTATAGTTCCAAAAATTATTTAAAGATTTAAAGAATTTATTTAAGCTGAGGTAGAAATTAATTTATCAAATTTATTATAAACTATCAAACATTGACAAAAATTTGGTTTGTAACTTTAACGTTGATCCAGAGTTTAACTTGTCCCCGTGTAGTATATGCTTTTTTTGAAATCGTGGTTAGCGGACTATATTGATCTGACTAATTATTCTGATGAAAAATTAGTTCAGCTAATTACCCAAAAGTCTAGCGAAGTAGAGGAAATAAAAATTATAAAAGATTATTTTGAGGGTAAAGTTTTGGTAGGCAGGATAACTAATGTTAGAAATCATCCTAATGCTGATCGTCTAAAAATTTTTGATGTTGATTTAGGCTCGAAAGGCTTCTTAAAGATTGTCTCTACTGCTCCAAATGTTCGAGATGGTTTGATTGTACCAATAGCAATTGAAGGTTGCCGTTTACCTTTTTTGACTATCACTAGTCGTAAAATGCGAGGTGAGGTGTCTGAGGGGATGTGCCTTGGCAGAAGTGAGTTGATGCTAGAAACGGAGCCAAGTGATGGTTTGTGGGAATTAAATAGCTTACTAGAAAATAGAGTAGAAGAACAGTTTTTAGGACAAAGTATTTGCGAAGTTTTTCCAGAGTTTTTTACGGTAGAGCAGGTGATAGATATTAAAGTTTTACCTGACAAAATCGGGACAATTGGCAGTCACCTTGGTATGGCTATAGAATTAGCTGTAGCTATTGGTGATTTGAGTTTATTAACTCCCAAAGCTCGCAGATTCATCGATCCTCAATTTGACTTTGAGTCAGAGTTCATAAAGTTTATTAAAACTAAATCGAATATAAAAATCGACTATCAAGACACTACCAACTATTCTCATAATTTTTGGCTATTTGAATTGAATCTTATCAAGACTAATCAGCACAGCGAGTATTATTTACCTCATCTCTTTGTTAAAAGAATGTTTCTGTTACAAAAGAATTTGATTGGTGGATTAGTTGATTTATCCAACTATTTATTACTTGACAATGGCCAACCAACCCATCTGTTTAGTCAGGTTAAAACTATTTTAGATGAAGGTAGCCAGTGGAAGATTTTAAACTTAACTTCACCACAAAAATGGACAGGTTTAGGTCAACTCAAAGATACCGAATTACCTGTTGGTACAGTAGTTCTTGTTGATCAAAATCAGATTTTGGCAGTTCCCGGAATTTCTGGGGGAGAGTCAACCAAAATTGATCCACAAGAAACTAAAGTATTATTGGAAATCGCTAATTTTAAGGCTGATGAGGTAGCTAGAAACTCTTTTTTATTAAGGTATCGCTCAGATGGTTCCAAGATTTGGGCTGGAAAAGTACGATCTGGTCAGATGTTGGTATGTTTATTGTCTCTTTTAGAGATTTTAGAATCTCAAGAGTGTGTTGATTTTCAGATTAGTTCTGTTTTTCATTGGCACAGACAACACGGTAATCAAGAGTTTAAATCTGCTGTTAAAACTTTAATTTTGGAAAATAACTCTCTCCAGATTGGAGTTGATTTACCATTTATCGCTTCTAGGCTTGATGATCGAGGTTTGCAGTATTGGCAACCTATAGTTGAAAACAAACTAGATTTGTTGGGAAGCTTTGATCGTCAAGCTCAAATTTTGCGCCCTAGACCAAACTATTTTGAGTTGAGCGATAAATATGATCTTTTATTGGAAATATCAAAGCTAATTGGTTTTGAGAATTTTAAAGAACACAATTTAATTACACATATCCAGAATATTCATACTCCTGCTGTTGGTGCCTTGGATAAATTAGTTGATCTAGTGTCTACTTTTGGTTTTGATGAAGTGATTACTCGGCCGTTTGTTTCGGTTAAACAAGTTTTTGATCCACAAAAAACTTTCAAAGTGCTCAAAGCCTATCGTTCTCAAGAAAATCTTCTTAGAGATAGATTATTATTTAGTCTTGGTAATTGTTTTTTGGCAAATTTAAATCGAGGGGAAAAAGAACCTAGAATTTTTGAATTGAATAGAGTTTATCAGATACTAGATAAGCAATTATCTGAGAAGATTATATTGGCTGGCATTGCTTCTACTAATGATCCATATTTACTCACCAGCCTTGGGTTAAAAGTTTTAGCTAAGACTTATAATGACTATCAAATTTTACCTTTGGATCAACCGTTAAGCAGGGTAGGGAAAGGATATTTGTATCAGGGACAAAATATTGATTACAGACTATTACAATTGACTGCCAGTTTCAAAAAAGAACTTGGAGTACCATTGTCTAAAAATCTTTGGTATTTTGAATTTGATCTGACCAACTGGAATTACAAAATTCAAAATCATCCTAATTATTACGATGAAAGTTTATACCCTTCTATCTTTAGGTCGTTATCCCTCAAAGTACCAGTAGATTTCCGTTTTGATCGGATAGGAGAGTTACTAAATCAAATAGACAGTCAGGATTTTAAAGTTTTTGTGCAACCAATCGAGAGGTTAAGTTTAACTGAAACTGAAGATATTCTTAATTTTAGTTTAAAGTTTATTAGCTACGAACGAACTTTAACCAATGATGAAGTTAACTTGTGGCAAGAGCAGTTTTTGGACCGCTTATTCAAGGTTGCTTCTATAGAACTTCGGTAAATTCCAAAAACATTTTTTAAAATGTTAATATACAAGAATTATGAATCTTAAACAAATTTTTGATCAGTGCCAAACAATCAATGAATGTTTAAAAAAAAGGGATGAATTGAATAATTCGGGGGAGATTGCTCAAATTAAACAACAATTAGTCATTGCCAGCGATGAACAGAAAAAAACCCTAGGCAAAAAAATCAATGAAATTAAAGTTCAAATCAAATTTGCCTGTGATGTCCGTATTCAAGAGCTACAAAGAGCTCAAACAAAAGATAAGTTTCTTAGTTTCGATCCCACTTTTAGCAGTTCGAAATATCAAACCAAACAAGGCAGTTTGCACCCAATTCGTTTGGTTGTTCGGGAATTGGTAGATATTTTTGCTAGAATGGGATTTGATGTGTTTGATGGGCCTCAGGTAGAAAGTCAATGGTACAACTTCACTGCCCCCAACTCACCAGAGTATCATCCGTCTAGAGATATGCAAGACACTTTCTTTTTAGACCAAAAAGATAAAAATGGAGAAAATTATGTCATGCGAACTCAAGTAACTGCTAATATTGCTCGCTATGCAGAAATACACAAGCCACCGTTTCGAGTAGTTTTTCCGGGAATCGTTTTTCGTAACGAAAATATAGATGCCACCCACGATATTAACTTTACTCAGTTTGATATGTGGTTGGTTGATAAAAACACTACAATTGGCCAGCTTACTGGTTTGATTAAGCATCTCTTTAGAGAGTTTTTCCAAGATGATACTATTAAAATTAGGCTTCGACCCAGTTATTTTCCGTTCACTTTACCTAGTTTTGAGGTAGATTTTTCTTGTCCCTTTTGCAGTGGTAGAGGTTGTCGAATTTGTAAAAATACGGGTTGGATTGAATGTGCAGGAGCTGGACCGATTCATCCACAAGTTATACGAAATATGAACCTTGATCCAGATGAATGGAGCGGTTTGGCTTTTGGTTTTGGGGTTGATCGGCTTGCTCAACTAAAATACGGTGTTTCGGGAGTTTCTCAATTTTACAACGGTCACTTGGATTTCTTGAGAGGGGTTTAGAGAATAGAAAAATTTTGTAAACCATTTTCAACCCGAACTAGCAAGGATTGTTTTATCTTCTTGAGATAGAGGTTTGCGTGAGTGTTTTTTTGAAGAACTAATCAACAACTAGAAGAAATGACTATTTTTTTGCCTTGTCTTAGAAATATAGTATATTTTGCTATCTAAATCATAATCTCTTCAAACCAAGTAAATTCTACTTTTGTTTTTAATTTAGGGCACTTTAAATCTTGCTATTGGGGATGCAAATTATCCAACTTTAAAACTTCAATAAGACTTCGTCAGCTTTTTGGCATGAAAGACTTCGTTAATTTTTTAAACTAGTTTCAAGTTTGTCTTTGAGTACGCTTTAGAATCGGGTTACGGATTCTGTGGAATAATTTTTTAATTTTTGTTTCTACCTTTTTGCCACTGCACATTTGATAGTAAAGGAGCATAAAGGTCGTCTTGAGGGTCGATTTTAATACTATCTAACTCTTCTTGGCTGGGATTTTGATTCACAAATTCTACAAAGTTTATGTCTTCGATAATTGCCAAAGGTTGTCTTTCATCACCCTCACCCATAACCAAACAAGCCGCTGTAGCTAGGTTATCAGGTAAAAACACTTTGGAATAATGCATTTTTCTACCAAAAATGTCTGGCTGGTTTATGTAACTTTTGAATGGTCTAAAACCGGTATAAGCTAAAGCTATACCCCTCACTCCCCATTTTAGAGGGCTGGTTATGCTGTCGGTAATAATTACGCCAATGTTTTTT
>CAKZLR010000001.1 GCA_937127165.1 uncultured Candidatus Peregrinibacteria bacterium | reverse complement strand
TAACAGGAATAGAATCACCATCAACTTTTGTAAAGACAAATCTTACTAGATTAGCTCTAGCAAAGCCAAAAATACCAGCACATAAAAATAATATAGAAAAAGCTACGACTACATAAAAATAAATTTTTTTGATAAGGTCCTGCTTTGTAGACATAATAGACATAACAAACACATTACTAATTTTTAGTTTAACTTAATTTTAGTACTATACTTTTGAATTAAAGGATCTTTCAGCTTTTTAAGCTCTTCCCGTGGAAGAATAGACAATAATTCCCAAGCAATATCTAAAGTCTCAATGATGCTCCTATTGGTTTTACCTTGATTCAAAAATTCCTTAAAATACCGTTTGTTAAATTCCAAATATTTTCTACCAGTCTCAGTCAAAGAATCTTTTCCGAGCACTACAGCTAATTCTTCTTGACGAATACTTTCAGATAAAGATGCAAACATTTGATCTGCCAAACTTGAATGATCGTCTCTAGTCTTACCTTCCCCTTGTCCTTTGTCTTTTAATCGAGATAAGGATCCAAGAATATTGATTGGAGGAAAAATTCCTTGTTTGTGCAAACTCCTGTCGAGAACTATCTGACCTTCCGTAATGTAACCAGTTAAATCTGGCACGGGATGAGTCTTGTCGTCGTTGGGCATCGATAAAATTGGAATTTGAGTAATACTACCCTTACAACCTTCCACTACACCAGCTCTTTCCAACAGTGTTGCTAAATCAGTATACAAATATCCAGGATAACCACTACGACCAGGGATTTCTTTTTTAGCAGAAGAGATTTCCCTCATAGCATTGGCATAATTGGTAAGATCAAACAATAAAGTCAGTACCGAAAAACCAAGATCATATGCCAAATATTCAGAGACTGTCAAAGCTAACCTAGGAGTTAAAAGCCTTTCTACAACTGGATCAGAAGATAGGTTTATATACATCACACTACGAGCCAAAGCCCCACTTTTTTCTAACTCTCCTTTAAGATATTGATATTGATCGTAAGTAATTCCCATCCCAGCAACTACGACCACAAACTTATCCTCAGGATCGTTAGTCTTGGCTTGTGTAGCAATTTGAGCTAAAATCTCCAAATCAGGCAAACCACTACCCGAAAAAATAGGAATCTTCTGGCCCTTAACCACAGTTGCCGTTAGGTCAATCGCAGAAATACCAGTTTGAATAAAATCATGAGGCTCAGCACGTCGATACGGATTAATAGCTGCTCCATTAACATCTCGATACTGAAAAGGTAAAATAGAGTCCGGCAAATATCTAAAATTTACATCAACCTCCTTGCCTCCAATTTGGTCTTTATTATCAATTGGATCACCATAACCATTAAAAATCCTACCTAAAATAGTCGGTGATAGGGCTACTTTTTTAGTCTCTCCAACAAAAATTGCCTCAGATCCCCGGGTTTCAAAACCTGCTGGATTGCTAAAAATCTGAACCACGGCGGTATCCCTATCTAAAGCGATTACTTGTCCTTGAAATTTGTCACCTTTTGGGCTAGTTATAGTCACCATTTCTTGATAACCAACTTGTTTTGTTTTTTTAATAAACACTAGCTGCCCCTCTGCCGCATCAACGGTTTTGTAAGCGATCATACGATAAAATATAAGAAAACTTGAGAATCGGAAACCAACACAGTTGTGTTGTCACATAAATTTATATAAATTGTCAATACCTTCAATAGATAGTTTATTTCATATTTTGTGATATACTTTATTTATTCTTGATTGTATAATAATAAAAATGATATGTCTGAATATCATATATCCGTAGAAACAGGTGGAAGAGTAGACAGCGAGCAAGAGATAAGTACAAAATTGAAGAAATTACAGGAATTATTGGAAATATTAAGAAATTTAAAAAATCTACTAAATAACTAAATAGACAATCACAACAAACAACCCAGACTCAGACTCAGACAAAAATATCAGATGATAATGAAAAACCTAATAACAAACCGCCCGCAATTTTAGAAAGAAAAATTTCAAGAAGAGATGCTACAAAATTGGGTCTGGCTGGGATGATGGCTATCATATCATGATTTCATCGAAAGGAAATTATGTTAGGATTAGGAATGGCAATGGATTGTCTGTTAGAAGTAAAAAATATGTCAAACCTGAATGTTCCTCTATAATACTACCAAGAGAAACAAACGAATCTACAATAAAAGTAAAAGCAACCGAAGCTAAAAAATGACTAACTTGCAAATGGATTTTGACAAAAGCAATTCAACTTATAGGCTTGTCAAGCCGACCCATTGAGTATTAACTGGAATTTAGAATATCCACAAAATAAAAAACTAAAAATAATTTATCGGGCTAATTAAGAAAGATAGGATTGCTATTATTAACGCGATATCCAAGGTCTTCAAAAAGATGCACAACAGTATTGTGTGATGTTTCAGACTATAGATAATCAATATATTGCCATAAATTATGAAGGTGGATTGTATTTTTTTGAACCTACATCCAAAGAATGGGTAAAAATAACAGATGAAGAGGGGAAAGTTTTAAGAACTAAACCAGAATGGCAAGTATATAAGGAATGGCAAAACCTTCTCCGGATTAGAGGACGAACCTTTTTGGGAATAGTTTGCCAAATATACAAATGCCGATGAATAATAGAGTTTTTGAAAAAATGAGTTTATATTGATGGTAGTACAGAAAATATGGCTTATTTACTTAGGTAAAAGGAGGAATTGCCGGACTTAGTCATATGCAAGGCACAGCAGAAAAACTAGCTTTTACGGTAAATCAAATATTCCAACAATACCAACAAAGCAAGAAAACTTTTAAACTCACAATACCTTACTATGAAGATCAGATACCGTTTCCATATAAACAAGAGGTAAAATTAACGAAAATATAAAAAAGACATACCTTTATTGGTATTTTTGTGGTTCAAGCTATGATTTTTCAAATGGAAGCTGTATCACAAATGCTCGTAAAAGAAAACGAGCACTAATATTTTCTCGGAGAAGTCTAAGTCAGAAGATAAGCTTAGCTACACCATTGGAGATTGGACTATAGTGAAACATATTTTGAATCACAATGTAGCCAAAACTTTCAAAGTATAGATTAGTAATGACAACAGAGCTCATGACAACAGAGCTCAAATGTTTCAACAAGTTATAAATAATGTAATACAAAAAATGGGACATCAAGAACCTAATTCTAATGTAGATGTTAAAACACTGAGAATTAACCCGTATATAGCTGTTCTGGCTAAAGAAATAGATGCTCAAAACACAAACTATCTAGATTTCTAGATTTTTTGATCTTGAAAGAGATAATTATATAAAAAGACTAAAGAATTTAAGAAATCAGGTTCAAATAAAAACATTAAGAATACCCGTCTTTAATTATAATTTTGTTAAAATCATAAAGTTTTTGAAGTGATAATATTGTTTTTTTAAAAACTTATAAAAATCACTTTATCAATGAAATAATTTTATAAATGAAATAAATTTTAGTAATCTATGTACCATGTAGTTGAACTCATCTAAAAAATCTACTTTTAAGTTTTAGAAAATATTATTTAATTTGTTTCTCTAGCAGAGATTGAAAACTTTCTAGTGCAATAGGTTGAAAAATATGTTCAATTATTTCGTATTCTAAAATATAAGCTAAGTCTTGTGGCGACATTCGCTTAGATTGTCCGAAATCAGGCAAAGATTCAAATTTAGAGCGAAGTTCTTGCATCCCTCGTTGATATCTTGGGTCTTTTAAAAAACCACGTTCAGATGCTTCTTCGTCTAACAACTGATAAATTTCTTTTCTACTGATATTGTAATTGTTAAAAACCCATTTTTCGATAATCTTTCTTGTCCATGGAACATATCTAGCAACTTTCTGTGTAAGATAAAATGTTACAATTTGATCTTGAGAAGTCAAACGAATTCCTACATTGGCTAATCCAGTGAGAAATCTTTTGAGTATTCTTAAAATTCCAAACCTTTCTTTTATTGTCCCATTTTCTTTTTCTCCAGATGTAAGTATTGTAGTTGGAACAAACTTGATTTGGTAACCACATTTTGCTATATAATCCTGTAAAAATCCATCTACACGCCACCCGCCAATAGATTTGGATTGTTTGATCAAACCTCGCAAAGTAGGCCCATCAACAATACTGTTTCCCGAAACTAGTTTCACAAAAGGCCTGTTGATCAAATTTCTTAGTTCTAAAAAAATTAATACTGAAAGATTGTATACCTCGCCCATAATATCTGAATTAAGATACCTTCTTGGGCCTGTAACTGCAAGAAAAGTATTATCACTGGATATACTTTGGTAAAGTTGTTTAAGCCAATCACTTGAAAAAGAACTATCGGCATCTAAAAATGCAACTTTCTTACCTGTTGTAAAATAAGCTAAAAGTTGCCATCCGATAGCTGCTCCCGATAGAATTTTATCATTTAATTCAACTACTCTAATTCTATTTTTCAACCTGTCTTTTAGTTGATAAACAAATTTTTTAGTTGTTTCATCAGAGTTGTGTAATGTTATTAAGATTTTAATCGGTGGTAGAGATTTTGTATCTAATCGCGAGAGAGAATAAAACAATACAACAAGATCTTGTCGATTCTTATGTACAGGTATTGCTATTTCAATATCCGGATTCGTCAATTGTTCGTTGTTTAATATCTCTACTAACTTTTGATAAACAGCTTCAGAATTGTTCTCCCAAAAAGACTCGGGGTTTTGCGCTATTTCATAAATCTCTTTTCGAAATCGACTCAATTCATAAAATCTTCTAAATAATTCACGCAAATTTTGCCTCACAGAGCCTCTAGATCCTGTGTTTGGAACTGTTTTTTCCTCTGGTAGATAGTCTTTGATTTGAAAAGGTTTCATTATGTCTTAAGCGTGCCAATCTGGTTAGTAATTGTTCCATTCTTACTTCCTTTGCTTCCTTTGCTTCGTTATCTGCTCCATCACCTTCTGTAAATCCAGATTTTCTGGAAAATCCTTCTAAAGACATAATCATAAAAAGTGTTGCATAAAATAACAAAATAAACAATAAATGTCATTTGATAACAGGATTGTTATTTGGTAACGGGATATTTAAATTTAAATAATAACTCTTACCCTTTCAAAAGAAAAATGAATTGTTAATAACTGAATAAAGCAATTTATAAAGTTTTTTACTCAATTTATATATTCGTATTCGTATAGTAGATAAATAGTAGTAATTAATAAAGTAATTAATAAAGTAATATATAATATATAATATACAATATATAATATATATAATAATATATAAATTAAATAATAAGTAAGATAGTAAATAAGTAAGATAGTAAAATAATAACAATAATAATACTAATTTAGTTAATATAGTTAATACTAATTTAGTT